>NZ_CP051516.1:2439166-2744062 GCF_012689525.1 Paraburkholderia aromaticivorans | reverse complement strand
CCTGTGCAGCTCCCGCAATCTGGCGAGTTGCGCGAGCCGCTGCTTCTCCGAATAGAACTCGAGATGCGTGGAGACCACCCGTGTCGCGCCGATATCGGTTTCGATCACGGCTTCGAGCGCCACTCTCATCATCGACGGTTTGACAGGATCCGCAGGCCAAGGCAGCGAGTGACGCAGCACTTGTCTGACGGGCAAGCGCGTCACGATCGCGTTGCCGAATTGACGCCGATGGCGGCTCGCGCCGAGCGCCGGAAGATCGGCGCCCACTGCGTCGAGCACCGTGAACTGCGGAAGCAACGCGGCCAGTTCGGCGAATTGATCGGCAGATGGCCCGCCGGCCAAACCGCCGGACGCTGGATCCTCATGAAAGCCACGCGTGACCTCCTGCATGCAAAGGATGTCGAAATCGCACAGCGCACGCGCTTCGCGCACGATTCGGGCGAGGTCGACCCGGCCGTCCACGCCGCGACCCCATTGAACATTCCAGTCGACGAGTTTCATGGCGGTTTCTTCTTCATTCGGCTCACGCCGGCAGGTTCCTTTGGTGTAGCGGCTAGTCGTCCGTGTCCGGACCAAGGTAGCCGGGCAATCCCAGCGCCGCGGTGCTCTTTGCCAGCTTGATCGCTTCGTCCACTAGCGCGGCGAACTGCTTGTCGCTGTCGGGCTGCGGCAGAGTCGAGCGAAAGAAGTCGGCCCATCGGAATTCTTCCAGAGGGACACTGGTTTTGTCATAGCCGCCGGCATCACGGACTGCCGCCGCGAGGCTGCGATACTCGTCATCCAGCAGTTCCCAGATATGTTCCGGCAAATCGGAAAACGGCCGGCGCCGGCCTTTAGCGTCGTACGGGAACGTCCATCGTTGGTTTTCCATGCTGAGCCAGAAGGAAGCCTGTGAATAGGACGACAGATCCCTGACCAGGACGATCGGCACAGACCTGACGCCGACATGCCAGAGCGCGGCCGCCACGTGATGATGATCGATCGCAAACGGCGCGTCGTTGGGTCCGTAGACGACGGGTATCGGTTTCTCGGCGATGGCCATCTCCAGATCGTGCCCGCTCAGCGCTTTGTATTGTTTGATTTTTTCGCGGACCTCCCGCGCGCCGTGTGTCATCTGGGTGGGACGTAGCCGTTCGATTTTTAGTTGGGTCATGCCTGTCTCCTGTCGACCAGAGTGGGCGCTTCAGCGCCTTACTCGGGTCCGATGCAGAGCGGTCTCCTGCAAAGCACTTTCGTTACCGCGCCGCGCCGGTGAATCTCATATCGTTCCCCGACGCGAGGAGCCTGCCGCAAGATGCATGCCGTTGTCGCAAGGGGCACTGTGCACGCGTGGAATTCGCCTTTACCGATGCTCACGCATTGGCACGTCGTGCGATGAACGTCGATCAGCTGGGCCTGTGTCTTGCTTCTAGCTTAAATCATGGCGGCATGCAATCCAATAGCAGGCGCTGCATCCTCCGACGCCGCAAGGAGTATGAACTCGTGCCGAAAGCTTCCCCGTCAACTCCGCTTGGAATTTTCGAGCGAGTCGTCATTAGCCTCTACGACGGCGGCGTCCTGTCGCCAGCGGTGCTCGAGCGCGTCATTGGCGCGTTCGCGCAAGCGCGTGTCGACTGGCATGGCACTTCTACCGGCCGTTCCGTCGATGGCCGCTCGCTGCATCAAATCGTCGTACAGACGATGCTTCCGGGCGATGACCTGCAGTCGGCTTCAACGTCGTTCATGACGGTGGTCGAACACATCGCGGGAGCCGCGCACTCAGCTAGCGCTGCGAATGAAACTGCCAAAGAAGCTGAACCGCGGCGCGCCAAAAGCAGAAAAACCGCCGACGCAGAGGAAGACGAACACGCTGGTGCGGATGAACTGCTGGCGCAGTTGTCGGGCAGTTCACAACCAAACAGGCGACGTCGCTCGAACAAAGTCGACGCGCCGGCCAGTTCGGGCAGCTTCAATCCTTTTCTGAATGCGGCACTGCCGCGTACGAGGAAGTCGTAACAGCCGTTCGGGATCAGAGGCGATGGGATGAGCGGGGAAAAACCCATACGTGAAGAAGCCAGACTTCATGCATCACAAGCGACCTTGGCTTCACCGCAGGAAAAATCAGGGCGGACCCGTGCCTCTTTTGAAGGCCCGTTTTGAGCACACTCAGCGGCGCAAACGAGTCATCGGGTGCGGCAACGCCTGCCAGGGTCGAACGAGAACGGACGCTGGATGCGGTCGAGCTACCGGCACATTTTCATGTAGTATTTGTTCGCGGTGAACTGCAACGTCGACTAGAACAAGTCATACATTCGGCGCGAGACGCTCTTGCCAATCAGGCCTGTACCCATCAGCCTCAAGTGTTCCTGATATTGCTGCAGAGCGAAGCGGCCCATGTGCGCTGGGTAACCTGTGGATGACGCGTAAGACACTGCGCAATGCGTGCAAAACGCAACCGGCCATCACCGAAGCGAAGCCCCTCCAGGAGAATCTGCCATGAATACGAAGCAGGGTAAAAAGGGACATCTCGATGCTGCTGCATCGCATCACGAGCAGGCAGCGCGATTTCATCGCGAGGCGTCGCAGTACTACGAGGCGGCCAAGGACTATGATCACGCCGCCCATCAGGCAGTGTTGGCGCAAGGCCATGCACTGTATGCCATCGAAGAGTCCAATCTCGCCGCCAAGCATTCAGGCGCTCCATTGCCGGCAGGGTCCGTTGAAAGCGGCCTGACTGCTGCGCAACATCATGCAGCGGCGTCGGAACTTCATGGGCAGGCGGCGCAACATCTGCGGCGCGCGGCAAAAGTCTTCGAAGAAGACCGCAGCGCAGTCGCCCATGAAACTCAGGTGGGGTTCTCTCTGGCGACACGGGCGGTCGCGCATGGCAATGAAGCGGCCAAGCAATATGTCGCGTCGCTGCGGGAAAAGGGAGTTTAAATTTTTACCTGACGTAAAGCCGCGCTCAGCCAATGAGCGCGGCTTTTTGATCTTTTCTCTGAATGCAAGTGCGGTCGTCGGGCCATCTGTTCGGGTAGCGTTTGTGCTTTCAACATAACAGGAAGTCGGTGCATGGACGACGACGCACGTGCCTTTAACGGGCTGCGCCCGCGATTGCAGAAGATTGCGTATCGAATGCTGGGGTCGGTTGCGGAGGCCGAAGATATCGTGCAGGACGTCTGGCTGCGTTGGCATGCGACAGCCCGTGAAGCCATCGACAACGCGGAGGCGTGGCTGGTCGCGGTCACGACGCGAATGTCCATCGACCGTCTGCGCGCGGCGAAGATTCAACGCGACCACTACGCGGGCATCTGGTTGCCCGAACCTCAGATGACCGATTTCCCGGCTACGCCAGAGGAGGCCACGGAGCGCGCCGACGATGTCTCCGTGGCTTTTCTGACGCTGCTCGAGCGGCTGACGCCGGAAGCCCGTGCGGCATTCCTGCTGCGCGAGGTATTCGACGCCGACTATGACGAAGTCGCCCAAGCCATCGGCAAGACGGAGGCGGCGTGCCGTCAGCTGGTGAGCCGTGCAAAAGTGCAACTACGCGACGAACGTCCGCGCTACGAGGTACCGCGCGAGACGCATCTGCGCTTGCTGCGAACATTCGTGCAGGCGCTGCAGCGCGGCGACTTCCACGCGATCAACGCATTGCTGGCCGAAGACGCGATGCTGATCGGCGACGGCGGCGGCAAAGTCCCGAGCTTCCCGAAACCGATGGCGGGCGGCCGGCGCATCGCGCAGCTGTTCTACGCGTCGTCGCGGCGTTATGGCGACGAACTCGGCGTCAAGCTCGTGGTGCTCAACGGCCAATGGGCGCTGCTGCGGTTTATCGAAGGCAAACTCGAATCGGCACAGTCGTTCGAAACAGACGGCGAGCGCATCGTCCGTATTCATGTGCAGCGCAATCCCGACAAGCTCGCGCGCATCGCGGCAGCACACGCCAACGGCTGAACGCCAGTCTCTCTCTCCGGCGCCGCGCGCCTCGACGCGCCGATTGGTGCCTCGCGGACAACATTGTGAGCGCGTCCCCAAGCCTACCGTGACGCGCCGCGCCCGCCTACGATGACTTTGTGCGGCTCATTGCCGCTAACAGCACCCGCAAGCAGGGTGGCCACTCATCGTCGCCAGGAGAAATCATGACGCAGCGTATCAACTATGTGCAGCAATCGCCCGAACTGTTCAAGAAGTTTTTCGAACTCAGCAATCTGCTGAAAGACAGCACAATCGAAGAATCGATCCGTGACCTGGTGTCGATCCGGGCGTCGCAACTCAATGGCTGTGGATTCTGTCTGGACATGCACGTGAAGGAAGCGCGCATCCACGGCGAGCGCGAGTTGCGCGTCCATCACCTCGCGACATGGCGCGAGTCGACGCTTTTCGCGCCGCGCGAACGCGCCGCGCTGGCCTGGACGGAAGTGTTGACCCGGCTTCCCGAACACGGCGTACCCGACGAGCTCTATGAGCGCGTGCGTACCCAGTTCTCCGAAAAGGAACTCTCGGACCTGACGTTCGAAGTGATGGCGATCAATGGATGGAACCGCGCGAACGTCGCGTTCAAGACCGTGCCGGGTTCGTCCGACAAGGCATTCGGTCTGGACAAGGCGAACCTCGTCTGAGCAGACGAGGTTCGCCGTTTGTGCAGTTCAGGCCCGCGCCGGCGGGCCGCGTTACTCAGGGACACACTATCATGCTTCGTTTGAGAAATACGGCCAAGGCCGCGCTCGTCGTCGTGAGCGCGTCGTTGAGCGTGGCCCGCGCCGAGGCGCCCGCCGCCATCGTCACGCCGTTGATGACGCAACCTCTTGACGACTATGCGGGCAAGGAAGCCTTGATGATCACCGTCGAGTATCCGCCGGGCGCGGCGGACCCCGTCCATCGGCATCATGCGCACGGGTTTATCTATGTGCTGGAAGGATCGATCGTGATGCAGGTCAAGGGCGGCAAGGAAGTCACGCTGACACGCGGACAGACCTTCTATGAAGGTCCAAACGATATTCACACAGTCGGACGCAACGCAAGCCAGACGAAGCCGGCCAGGTTCCTCGTGCTACTGCTGAAGGATAAGGGCGCGCCCGTTCTCGTTCCGGAGAAATAGCCGCCTCTGCGCGTCGCATCCGGTTTCAAAAAATGGCGGACCGTGTCACAAATGGCAGCGCTGATACGTCTAGTCGCTATGGACTTCACGAACCGCGCTTCCATGTCAGACGACCCAATACGCCGCCCCATCGCCAGCGCCGCCGACCCGTTCGCAAGCAGTTTTGCGACCAGCTACGCCGGCGTCGTTTCTTTTCTCGCCGTTGCGAACGAAGGCAGCTTTGCCCGCGCGGGCGATCGCCTCGGCATCGGGCGTTCCTCCGTTAGCCGCAATGTGCAGAAACTCGAGGCCCAGCTCGACGCGCGCCTCTTCCTGCGCACAACGCGCAGCACGTCGTTGACGCGCGAGGGCGAACTCTTCTATGAGAACTGTCAGCCTGGCATCGAGCGCATCGCCCAGGCGCTGGAAGATATGCGGGAGCTGCGCAACGGGCCGCCGCGCGGCCATCTGCGCATCGTCTCGGCACCGGGCTTCGGCCGCAAGATCGTCGCGCCGCTGCTGCGGGGTTTTCATACGCGCTATCCCGAGATCGCCCTCGAACTGCTGCTGAACGATCGTCCCGCCGACTTCACATCCGATCGCGTCGACGTTTCGTTTCACGACGGGCGTTTGGACGACAGCGGGATTGTGGCGCGCCAGCTGATTCCGATGCAGATGCTCGTCTGCGCGTCGCCCGCTTATGCACGAAGACACGGGTTGCCGCGGCATGTCGATGAACTGGCGGATCATCGCTGCATCAACTTCCTGGCTGCGTCCGGCCGCATCAGTGAGTGGGAGTTCAAGGTCGATGGCCTCTTGCAGCGGCGCCAGCCCGTTGCGCAGCACACATTTAACGACCCGGATCTGATCGTGCAGGCGGTGCTGGACGGGCTGGGTATTGCGCAGTTGCCCGCATATCAGGTGTGCGACCTGCTGGCCGGCGGGCAATTGCTCAGTTGTCTCGCGCAGCACGCGCCGGAAGATGGCGGCCACTACCTCTGCTATCTCAGCCGCAAGCAACTTCCCGCGCGGGTCCGCGTGTTCGTCGACTACATGACCGAGCACACGCGAGCGCTCGACCTGCAGTGTCTGACGTCGATGACGACTCGATCGTCGTTATCGACGGTCGAGTGACGGCATCTGAACGACCTTGCGTTGATTGATGCTCATCATGCAACACGGTGCGTCCCGCTGCGGCTCTACCGCATGACGCAGTGCGTACCTACTATGTTTTCTGTACGGACGGCACGCGTGAATCGCGGCCCGTCCGGCAAAGCACCGGCGGACCCATCCGCACTATTCGCACCATCCGTTGCGCGATGCAAAGCCGGAGTCGAACAATTGGCAGCGGCGCGAGAGCCGCGTGCAGGCTCATGGAGAGACATCATGAAGATCGTCGTGATCGGTGGCACGGGACTCATCGGCAGTAAAGTCGTCAAGAATCTTCGCGCGCGCGGTCATGCGGTCGTCGCCGCGTCGCCCGCATCGGGCGTGAACACAATCACTGGCGAAGGTCTGAACGAGGCGCTGACGGGCGCGAATGTCGTCGTCGATCTGGCCAACTCACCGTCGTTCGAAGATGCCGCCGTGCTCGAGTTCTTCGAGACAGCCGGACGCAATCTGTTTGCGGCGGAGATTGCCGCGGGCGTACAGCATCACGTCGCGGTGTCTGTCGTCGGCACCGACAGGCTCGCGGAAAGCGGCTATTTTCGCGGCAAAATCGCGCAGGAAAAGCTGATCCGCGAATCGGGCGTGCCGTACACGATCGTCCATTCGACCCAGTTCTTCGAGTTTCTTGGCGGCATCGCGCAATCGGGCAGCGACGGCCAGACCATACGGCTGTCTCCGGCATTCTTCCAGCCGATCGCATCGGACGATGTGGCCGCAGCCGTTGCGGACTTTGCCGCCGGCGAAGCGCGCAACGGCATCGCGGAAATCGCGGGCCCGGAACGCGTTCGGCTCGCGGAGATGGTGCAGCGTTTCCTCCTGGCGACTCACGATTCGCGCAAGGTCATCGAAGACCCGCAAGCCCGCTACTTCGGCGCAAAGTTGCAGGACGACACGCTCGTCCCGGGGGCAAATCCGCGTCTGGGCACGATGAACTTCGAGGCGTGGTTCGCCCAGACGCAAGCCGCGAAATAAGCGACGAGCCGTTGAGGCGCGCCATGACCCCATTGCGTCCACCGCCGCTGACCCTGCTCGACAAGTATCACGGGCGAGACCCTCAAACGCTGTATTCGACCACCGTTACCGTAACGGGCGGCGACGCGGGGCACGGGCGCGCGTCGGGCATCGCCCGTTCCGATGACGGCAATCTCGCCGTCCACCTGCGATTGCCGGAAGCGCTGGGCGGCCCTGGCGGCGGCACCAATCCGGAGCAGTTGTTCGCGGCGGGATACGCGGCCTGCTTTCATGGCGTGCTGAGTCTGCTTGCGGCACGGGCGAGCATTCCGATTCCCGGTGCCTCGGTGCAAGTCACCGTCGATTTTGGCCGCGACCCGATGGACGGCCTGTTCATCCTGACCGCAGAGACCCGTATTCGATTGCCCGGTGTCGAGCGGGTCGTTGCCGAGGAACTGGTCCGCAACACCGAACGCTTTTGCCCTTACACCAAGATGGCGCGGCAGGGAATCGGGAATGTCGTCGCGCTGGTGCAGCAGGACGACGCCGGAGAGTCGTAGCGTCGCGCGAGTTTTCGTTGTGAGCCGATTTTGTCAGGCAGCGATTTATCGATGCGGACGGTTCGATGCGCCGAATGGTCCTAAGTAGCCGCCCGCGACCGCAAGTTGTTGGCACTGTACTTTCGCGTTTCCAGATACAACGCTGCTTTGCCCGGCGACGTTCCAGCAGGAATCGATTCAGCGTTTAGCAGCACGGAAGAGGGCGCTGCGGCGTCATTTTTTGTTCACTGCTGCTGTTTCGTGGCAGTCGGCGTGGCGGATTCGGCCAGCTCACGTGCCCGGATGAGTGCGTTGCTGATCTCGGCCAGTACTTTCTCGCGGTCCGCATCGGCCTGCTGCCGTAACGCGAACGATGGATGATAGGTGGCGATGCCCCAGCCGCCTTGCACTCCGAACGGCGCATCGAGATGGTCGCTCAGGCTGACCTTCCCGCGCAGCAAGGCGGTGAGCGCCGTAGCGCCAAGCGCGACGATCACCGCCGGGCGCACCGTGTGCAACTCACGCTCGAGCCAGTAAGAACACGCTTCGATCTCACGCTGTCCCGGCGTTTTGTGCAGTCTGCGCTTGCCGCGCGGTTCCCATTTGAAATGCTTCACCGCGTTGGTCAGATAAACCTGCTCGCGCGACAATCCGGCGCGCGTCATGGCAGTCTCCAGCAATTGCCCCGCCGGCCCGACGAACGGCTGACCGCTCAGATCTTCCTGGTCGCCGGGCTGCTCGCCGATCAGCATGATGCGCGCGTCGCTTGGCCCCGAACTCCCGACAGCTTGCGTCGCGTTGCGCCACAGGTCGCAACGCCGGCAAGTATCGAGCGACGAGGGTTGGTCGCGGGCCGGTTGCGCCATGTCCGCTTCGATCGGAATGGTTTTGCCGGCCAGCGCGCCGACGCCGCTCGCCTGCGCCACGCGGCGCGCGCCGCTTTTCGCTTCACTGATCATGGCGGGGATCAGATGACCCTCCGGCAAGCCTTTCCAGAAGCGTACCGGCATGTGCTGTTCGAGCGCCGCTTCGTTCAGCCGCGCCGGATTGAACGTGCTGCGGTAGTAGGTGAGCCATAGCGTTTCGGCTTCGTCCGCGGTATCGCAACGATGGTCGCCGGGCAGGGCGCGGCGCTGCTCCAGATGAAGTTGCTGACCGTCCCAGAATGCCGCACCGCGCGGCGTCGTGATCATCCAGGTCGAGCGTCCCATGCGTTGCGCAAAGTGTTCCGCGGCCCACGCCAACACATCATGCTCGGGCTCGTACCAGGCGATGTATTCGGGTGTCTGCACCGCTGACGCCGACGTCTGCTTGCGAAACCGCACGTACGCGATCATGTCGTGCTTGGCACGCCGCACGCTTTTGGCCATGCGATGGAGGCGTGCGCCATCTGTGTCTGCCGGCGAGGCGGCCGCGCGGTCGCCGTGGTGCCAGCGCCACAGGACTTTGTACAAAAACGCCCAGCGCTGTGATTCGCGGTACAGCGCGGCGTCTTGCAATAGCGCCGCTAGTTCCTTCGAAACATGCACGGCAGTGGATCGAGGCTCTGCTTCCTCGGACGTCGCGCCATAGTCGAACAGCGCCTGCTCTTGCGGCGACTCAGGTTCCTGCTTGACGCGCCATTCAATCGTCTCCGGCGCGAGGCCTTCGGCTAAAGCGCCAAGCGACGCGGCGCGCCAGGAGGCGAAATGGTCTTCGATAACGATGGAACGCATTGCGACGCTTCACAACAACGCCAGTTGCACCGGCGGCGCCAACACCCGGCGCAAGCGAGCCGACGACGTGTCATGCAGCGCCGCGCGATAGTCTTGCGTCACGACAAACGGCTTGATCTTTTCCAGCGGACAACGCAGCCGTACGAGGTCCTCGTAGCGCACCCGGCGCGAACGCCGTAACTCGACCAGGCGTTTCGCGTTGCGCATGCCGATGCCCGGCACGCGCGCAATCATGCGCAGCGGCGCGCGGTTCAGGTCGACCGGAAACTGGTCGCGATGCGCCAACGCCCACGCGAGCTTCGGATCGATGTCGAGCGACAGGTTGCCGGGTTGTTCGAACAACTCGTCCGCACTGAAGCCGTAGCCGCGCATCAGGAAATCGGCCTGATACAGCCGGTGTTCGCGTAACAACGGCGGCGCCTGAGCCGGCAATGCGGAAGGACTATCGGGAATCGGGCTGAAGGCGGAGTAGTAGACGCGCTTCAGCTTGTACGCTCCGTAGAGCGTCGCGGCGGTCTGCAAGATCGTGCTGTCGTTCGTCTGATCCGCGCCGACGATCATCTGCGTGCTCTGGCCCGCGGGCGTGAACTTCGGCGCCTTGGCGTCGCTATGCGCCTCTTCCTGCGCAAGACGGATCGAGCCCATGGCGAGCTTGATGGTGCGGACGTTTTTTTCCGGTGCGAGCAGCGCGAGGCTTCTGTCCGTAGGCAGTTCGATGTTCACGCTCAAACGGTCGGCATAACGCCCGGCTTGCGCAATCCATTGCGGATCGGCATCGGGTATCGTCTTCAGATGAAGATAGCCGCGAAACTGATGATCCTCACGCAACGACTGCGCGACGCGCACGAGCTGTTCCATCGTGTAGTTCGATGACCGAATGATCCCGGAACTCAGAAACAGTCCGTCGATGTAATTGCGCCGATAAAAATCCAGCGTCAGTTCGACGACTTCCTCGGGCGTGAAGCGCGCGCGTGGCACGTTGCTCGAGCGCCGGTTGACGCAGTACTGACAGTCATACAAACAGAAATTGGTGAGCAGAATTTTCAGCAGCGAGACGCAGCGCCCGTCTGGCGTGAAACTGTGGCAAATGCCCGCGCCGGTGCTGGCGCCCAGGCCGGCAATGCCGCGCGAGCCGCGTTTGGGCGCGCCGCTGCTTGCGCATGACGCGTCGTACTTCGCGGCGTCCGCCAATACTTCCAGCTTTTTGAGCAGTTCCACGTTGCCACCAATACTGTATGGATGTACAGTATTGTACGTGGGCGAGTCGTGACTGCAAGCGGCTTTTTAATGGGAAACGGGCGTTGTCTGCGGGGCGTGCCCGGCGAACAAGCGGGGGCGGGCAGACGCGATACAACGGGAATTGGGCGTATGCGGAATGGTGGTGCGTTGGCTTGCAGCAGGGCTCTATCTCAAGAGTCGCGATGGGTTTGATAACAAGGCGATTGTGGAACCTCGCACAGTCGAGCGGTCTGAATGGATCAGGTACGCGGGTGAGCCCGCACAATGAACGGAGATTCATCGACATGCCGGCTTTATCCGGTCAGGAACGCCATGCCTGAACAACTCTGGCTGCCTGGGCTCGAGGCGCCGCCAACGCCGACAGACGGCCTGTTCTTTGCCGTCTTTCCCGATGCCGCTACAGCGGCCAGCATCTCGAAGCTCGCGCAACAGCTTTGCGGGGAGACGCGCGCGCGGAGTAAGCCGCTTGCAGCGGGCCGTCTGCATGTCACCTTGCATCACTTGGGAAATTTCGCGGGCGGCCTGCCGCAGGAGCGAGTCGATGCGGCGATGCAAGCGGCTGCGTCGATCAGAATGGAGCCGTTTAGCGTCGAATTCGACGCGGCGGTCAGCTTTGCGTCGAAGCCGCGACCGGGCCCGCTTGTGCTGGGCGGAGGCGAGGGCGTCGCTGGCCTGCACGTGCTGCACGACGCCTTGGGCCGTGCGTTGCAGAACGCCGGTTTGGGGGACCACGCGGTCTCTTCTGCGGCGCACTACATCCCGCACGTCACGTTGGCGTACGGGATGCCGTGGGCCGCGGCACGTCCCGTTGAGCCGGTCTGCTGGAACGTGCGTGAATTTGCGTTGATGCACAGTTTGCTCGGGCGCACGCGGCATGTCGCGTTGGCTCGCTGGACTTTGGCGGGCGCCGAGTCATAGCGCGCGTTGCCTTGGGTGACGGCGGCGTGTCGAAGGACGCCGGGCTAGAACCGCATGCCGGTCGCGCAACCGCCGGCGAAGCCGCCACCGCTTCCGCCTGCGCCACCGCAGAAGACGCCACAACCGGATAGCGCGAGCGAGAGGGTCACGGCGGCTAGCGTCGCGCGTAGCCACGGTTTTGGAAAGTGTTTGCCGGGATGCACGAGGTCCGCGGCGGGATGCGGACTGATGCCGGCGTCGACAGGGAGGATGGCGTGGTTACGGCTTGAATTGGTCATTCGGGATTTCATAACGTCAGTGGCTTTGGGAAGCGGTGAGCGAAGGCTGCTTACCGCGTCGTTCTCTGAAAGTGTTTTGTCAGGTTTCGGTGGGGAAAATGGGGCGGCACGCGGCGCGGCCGCGAATCGCTGAGGCTAGCGCACGCCCTATATCCCTCAAATACGCAGAATCTGAAAACGTAGGAGGTTTCGTCGGTTCGAGAAGCGGAACGATCGTGCGCTCCCTGATAGAATGCTTGGGCCGCAACGTAGTGGATTGCAGATGAAATTGCTTGATGCGTTAGTCGAACAGCGTATTGCCGCCGCCGCCGCGCGAGGCGAGTTCGACGAGTTACCGGGCGCAGGCGCGCCGCTGTCCCTGGACGACGATGTTCTGGTCCCCGAAGAAGTGCGCGTCGCCAACCGGATTTTGAAGAATGCGGGCTTCGTGCCGCCCGCTGTCGAGCAGTTGCGCGCGTTGCGTGACCTGCAAGCGGAATTAAATGCCGTGAGCGACCGGGCTACCCGTTGCCGTCTCCAGGCGCGCATGCTGGCGCTCGATATGGCACTTGAATCATTGCGTGGCGGTCCGCTGGTTTTGCCGCGCGAATACTGCCGGCGCATTGCCGAGCGGCTATCCGAGCGCGCCGGCAACCTTGATACGGCAGACGCGGGTTCGCAGTGAGCGAGCCGCTTGCCCACTCCGCCGTGCCGGATGCAGACTCTGTCGAGTCTCAAAACGCGCTGAACGTGCTGGGTTCCCAAGCCTCAGTGAGCGGTGTCGCTGAATTGGCTGCGACCGATTCGGGCCTTGCCGCCGCCTCGGCGAGTTCAGATCCCGCCCTTGGCGAGCCGCCCGCATCTTCCACCGTCCCCGAAGTCTCGGAGCGCGATCGCCGCTTCATGGCGCTGGCGCAAGCCGCCGCCGAAAAGGCGCGCGCCGCCGGCGAAGTGCCCGTCGGCGCGGTCCTCGTGCGCGGCGACGAAGTCATTGCGACGGGTTTCAATCATCCGATCGGCGGGCACGACCCGTCGGCGCATGCGGAAATGGCCGCGTTGCGCGCCGCGGCGCAAGCCGTCGAGAACTACCGTCTGCCGGGCTGCGAACTCTACGTGACCCTCGAGCCGTGCCTGATGTGCGCCGGCGCGATCATGCATGCCCGCATCGCCCGGGTGGTGTTCGGGGCGCGCGATCCGAAAACTGGCGCGTGCGGCAGCGTCGTCGATGCCTTCGCGAACCCGCTGTTGAATCATCACACGACGGTGATCGGCGGCGTCCTCGAAAATGAATGCGGCGCCGCGCTCAAGTCGTTCTTTGCCGAACGGCGGCGCGCGAGCCGCGAAGCACGCGCGGCGGCACGGGCCGACGCAGCCGGCGCACCGGGCACCGAACCGGGCCCGGCTGAGTCGCTCTAAAACAACAACATCCAACCAGGTCTTGCCAATGACCGTCCATCGCACCATCGAACTGATCGCGCCGTCCGGGTATCCGCATGACCCCGAGGTGCTGCATCGCGCGTTGCAGCGCTTCCATGCGCAGGGGCATCACGTCGAAGGCGTGGAAGCGACGAAGCGTCGCTACCAGCGCTTCGCCGGTACCGATGGCGAGCGCGCGGCCGATCTGAACCGCCTCGCCGATCCGTCGCGTAAGTTGCCGGACATCGTGCTGGCCGTGCGCGGCGGCTACGGCGCGGTGCGCATCCTGCACGGACTCGACTACGAAGGGTTGCAACGGCGGCTGACCGATCAGCCGATCGCGCTGGTCGGACACAGCGATTTCACCGCGATCCAGCTTGCGCTGCTGGCGCGCGCCGGCGTGAAGACCTTTGGCGGCCCGATGGTGATGAGCGACTTCGGCGCGGAGGAACTGAGCGAATTCACCATGCAGCACTTCTGGTCGGCGGTGACGAAGCCGACCATGACGGTCTCGAACAACACGCCGCAAGCGCAGCCGGTCGACGTCTCGGGCATGCTGTGGGGCGGCAATCTGGCGGTGCTGGCATCGCTGATCGGCACGCCGTACATGCCACCGGTGCAGGGTGGCATCCTGTTTGTCGAGGACGTCAACGAGCAACCGTTCCGGGTCGAGCGGATGATCTATCAGTTGCACCTGTCCGGCATTCTTGCGCAGCAACAGGCGCTCGTGCTGGGCGATTTCTCCGGCGCCAAACCCTACGAATACGACAACGGCTACGACCTGCACGCAATGATCGAGCAAGTGAGGTCGGTGATCGGCATTCCGGTCGTCACCGGCCTGCAATTCGGGCATGTCCGCAATATGCTGACGCTGCCGATGGGCGCGGACGCGCATCTCGTCGCGGATGCACACGGGTTCAAACTGAGTTTATCGGGCTATCCATACATCGCCTGAACTGGCGGACGAGGGCGGCGGGCAGTTGCCCGCTTTCTTTTTAACTTCATCAACGCAACTAACGGTCAGTTCATATAAGCTGCCACCAACAGAACGGCCCCTGAAGGTCCAGCGATTTTGTTGACAAAACCAGCCTCCAATAGACGACCCCCGACTCACCTAATTAAACTCATACTGAGACAGCACCGGACACGCGGGCCGAGCTGGCGGCCCACCAGCTCAGCCGCACCGCGAAGATTGTCGAAATTAAAAGCAAAAATTGTTGACAATTTTTATGTCCATCCTATGATGACCAACATACCGAGACGAACATCATGTCCGACACAGACTCCGCCGCCGCGAATAGTTTGAAACCCGAGGCGATCACCGAGCGCATCCGCGCCGCGATCCTCGAACATCGGCTCGCGCCGGGCGCCAAGCTGACAGAAGCACAGTTGTGCGAAGTATTCGGTGTGAAGCGCGGGCCGATCCGGCAGGCGCTGGCGCAGTTGGCCACCGACCACCTCGTCGATCTCGAACCGAATCGCGGGGCGTTCGTGGCAAGCCCGTCGCTACAGGAAGTCCACGAAGTGTTCGAGATGCGTCGCATCATCGAGCTGGCGGTGGTCGAAAAGATTTGCAGCGGTCACGGCATGCGGCGTTTGAAGAGCATCGGCAGCATGATCGGCCGGGAACGCAAAGCGTTCGAAACACGTGATTTTCCGGCGTGGATTCGTCTGTCGGGCGAGTTTCACACCGAGTTGGCGGGACTCACCGGCAACGCTGTGCTGTGCGACTGCCTGAACGGTCTGGTGGCGCGCTCCACGCTGATTTCCGCGCTGTACGAGTCGCTCGGACGCAGCCCATGCTCGTTCGAGGACCACGAAGCCATTCTCGCCGCGCTCGACGCCGGCGATGCAAAAGAGGCGGCGGCATTGATGTCGCGCCATCTGCAAAGCGTCGAGTTGAAGATGCTGGACCGCCCCGCACGTGGCGCGGCCGATCTGCACGAAGTGTTCGGCGCGCTCAACGGTGCAGCCAGAGATTCATCGAAGACAAAGTCCGCGCCAGGCTAAGGCAGGCGGCCGGCGTGCGCCCGTTCCCGGTGCGCGCCGCACTGAATTGAACTGAACGAATCAAGCGTTGCAAGGCGGCTCGGCGTGAGCGCTGCCGGCTTGTGCACGCGTGTCCGCCGCCGGGCGACGGGCTTCGAGTAGTAACGCATCGCCGGACTTCGCGGCTGCCGGCGGTGCGATAACCACAAGTACTTCAAGTACGGAGACATCCGCGGCACGGCCGGACAGACGCGTCAAAACCCCTCGATTCATACGGACGAGGCGGGCGCGACTGGCATGGCCGATGCAACGTCCTTCGATTCGCTATCGATGGTCCCTATTCCAAGGAGGAATCATGGCTCAGTTCAGTGCAGCGCCCGGCAACCCCGCAATTCCCACTTATGCAGACGACGGCGCGCCCAGCGAACCGTCGATGCCCGCAGGCTACAGCGACCGGCTCTACAACGAGGATCTCGCGCCGTTGCGGCATCAAACCTGGGGCGCCTACAACATCTTTGCGTTCTGGATGTCGGACGTGCACAGCGTCGGCGGCTACGTGTTCGCGGGCAGTCTGTTCGCGCTCGGCCTGACGAGCTGGCAGGTATTGATCGCGCTGCTGGTCGGCATCACGATCGTCAACCTGTTGTGCAACCTGATTGCCAAGCCGAGTCAGGCGAACGGCGTGCCGTATCCGGTGGCGTGCCGCGCGACCTTCGGCGTGCTCGGCGCAAATATTCCCGCGGTGATTCGCGGCCTGATCGCGGTCGCGTGGTACGGCATTCAGACCTATCTGGCGTCGAGCGCGCTCGTGATCGTGGTCTTGAAGTTCGTTCCGCAATTACTGCCTTACGCCGATGTTCATCATCATGGCTTCATGGGACTCTCGACGCTCGGCTGGACGGGTTTCATGCTGCTGTGGGTGTTGCAGGCACTGGTGTTCTGGCACGGCATGGAGACCATCAAGAAGTTCATCGACTTCGCCGGTCCCGCCGTCTATGTGGTGATGTTCATCCTCGCGGGCTACATGGTTTATCGCGCAGGGTGGCGCAACATCGGCATCAATCTGGGTGGCGTCAAATATCACGGCATGCAGGTCGTGCCGGTGATGATCACGGCGATCTCGCTGGTGGTGTCGTATTTCTCCGGGCCGATGCTGAATTTCGGCGACTTTTCGCGCTACGGTAAGAGCTTCCGCAGCGTGCAGCGCGGCAACTTCTGGGGGCTGCCGGTCAACTTTCTGGCCTTCTCGCTGGTGACGGTGATTACGACGGCGGCCACGCTGCCGGTGTTCGGCCAGCTGATCACGGACCCGGTCGAAACCGTGGGCCATATTGACTATCCGACCGCCGTGATTCTTGGCGCGTTGACCTTCACGATCGCGACCATCGGCATCAACATCGTCGCCAATTTCGTGTCGCCGGCTTTCGACTTTTCCAACGTGGCGCCGCGCCTCATTAGCTGGCGCATGGGCGGCATGCTCGCGGCGGTGGCGTCGATTTTCATCACACCGTGGAATCTGTTCAACAACCCGGCCGTGATTCACTACACGCTCGACGTGCTCGGCAGTTTCATCGGACCTTTGTACGGTGTCCTGATTGTCGACTACTATCTGGTGAAGCGTCAGAAGATCGTGCTCGACGATCTGTACACGGTCGCGCCCACAGGTTCGTACTGGTATCGCAACGGCGTCAACTACCGGGCGGTCGCCGCGTTGCTGCCGGCTGCCGTGATCGCGGTGATTTGCGTAATGGTGCCCGGGCTCGACGGCATGGCGAATTTCTCGTGGTTCATTGGCGCAGGCCTCGCTGCGCTGTTCTATCGCGTTCTCGCACGCTGAATTTTGCAGACGCAACAGGAGTCGATATGCGCATCAAACTGATCAACCCGAATACGACCCAACGCATGACGGAAGCGATGTGCCGCTGCGCGCGTGAAGTCGCCGCGCCGGGCACCGAAGTCATCGCGGTGAATCCGACCATGGGACCGCCGTCGATCGAAGGGTATTACGACGAGGCGCTCGCCACGCCGGGCTTGCTCGCGGAAGTCGCCGCCGGTGAGCGTGAAGGCTGCGACGGTTACGTGATCGCCTGCTTCGGCGATCCCGGTCTGTACGCCGCGCGTGAGCTGGCGCGCGGCCCGGTGATCGGCATTGCCGAGGCGGCGATGCATGCAGCCAGCGTGCTGGCGCCGGGCTTCTCAGTGGTAACCACGCTGGCGCGCACGTGCGGCATGGCGTGGCACCTCGCCGAGCGCTACGGCATGAAGCGGTTTTGCCGCAACGTGCGCGCCACCGACGTCGCCGTGCTCGACCTCGACAAGCCGGGCTCGGCGGCGCGCCGCATCATCCTCGACGAATGCCGGCGTGCGCTCGCGGAAGACGGTTCCGACGCGATCGTGCTCGGCTGCGCAGGTATGGCCGAACTGTGCGCGGAAATCGAAGACGCGCTCGGCGCGCCGGTGATCGAGGGCGTGACAGCGGCGGTGAAGTGGACCGAGGCGCTGGTCGCGCTGCGTCTTTCGACGGCCAAACGCGGCGATTACGCGCGGCCGCTGGCCAAGCGCTACGACGGCGCGCTGGCGTCCTTCAGTCCGACCGACGCCGATCCGAATCCACTTGCACCGCGCGGCTCTACCGTCGTTTCCGCCGCAAATGCGCCGGAAAGCGCAGGAACGGCCGATTTATTGCGGGTAAACACTACAGAATCGGGGCCGCACATACATTCAGTCTGACACGCACTATCTGCCCGGGTGTATGGGCGCATCCGGGTGTTTTCGCTACACTGGTCCAACTCGGCGCGGGCTGCCTGAAAGGCTTTTTTCTGCTGCTTTCGGTACTGCTTCTGTTGTTTTTCCACCCGCGCCTAGGTGAGCCACGTGCACGCAGCCCACCAGCTCACGCCAATCCCACGTGCATGCCACGTGAGTTCCACGCGAATTTTTACGTACCGTCACCACGCATTCGTCAAACCATGCCACTCGACCCGACCTACCCACGCGATCTGATCGGCTACGGCCGCCACCCGGTGCAGGCAAACTGGCCGGGTCGAGCGCGTGTCGCAGTGCAATTCGTCCTGAATTACGAAGAGGGCGGTGAAAACTGCGTGTTACACGGCGATCCTGGCTCGGAGCAGTTTCTGTCGGAGATCGTCGGCGCCGCGGCTTATCCGGCTCGCCACATGAGCATGGAATCGATCTACGAATACGGTTCGCGCGCGGGCGTCTGGCGCATCCTGCGCGAATTCGAGAAGCGCAAGTTGCCGCTCACGGTGTTCGGCGTCGGCATGGCGGTCGAGCGGCATCAGGAACTGGCGCGCGCCTTCGTCGAACTCGGGCATGAGATTGCCTGCCACGGTTATCGCTGGATTCACTATCAGGACATGTCGCCGGAGAAAGAAGCGGAGCACATGCGCCTCGGCATGGAAGCGATCGAGCGCGTGACGGGCGAGCGTCCGCTTGGTTGGTACACCGGCCGCGACAGCCCCAACACGCGGCGTCTCGTTGCTGAATATGGCGGTTTCCTGTACGACTCGGATTACTACGGCGACGATCTGCCGTTCTGGATGGACGTGGACGTGACAGGCGGCGCGAAAGTGCCGCAACTGATCGTGCCGTACACGCTCGACACCAACGACATGCGCTTTGCGAGCCCGCAAGGCTTCAACACCGCGGACCACTTCTTCACGTACCTGCGCGACGCATTCGACGTGCTCTACGAAGAAGGCGACGAAGCGCCGAAGATGCTTTCGATCGGCATGCACTGCCGTCTGCTCGGACGCCCTGGGCGTTTCCGCGCGCTGCAACGTTTCCTCGACCATATCGAACAGCACGATCGCGTGTGGGTCACGCGGCGCGTCGATATTGCGCGCCACTGGCGCGAACATCATCCTTATCAACAAAACAACCGCGGGGCTGCGGCATGAAGGCGATGCAATACACTCTGGACCAACTCAACAGCACCTCGACCGACGCGTTCGTGGCAGCGCTGTCGGGCATTTTCGAGCACTCGCCGTGGGTCGCGGAAATCGCCGCGCAGCAACGGCCTTTCACCAGCATCGAAGAGCTGCATCGCAAGATGTCGAACATCGTCGAGACGGCAGGCGTTGAGAAGCAACTGGCGTTGATCAACGCCCACCCGGAGCTCGCCGGCAAGGCCGCGGTGCGCGGCGAACTGACCGCTGAATCCACGCGTGAGCAGAGCGGCGCCGGCCTCGCGCAATGCACGCAGGAAGAATTCGACAGACTGGTCGCGCTGAACGCCGCGTATCGCGAGAAATTCGGTTTTCCGTTCATCCTCGCCGTGCGCGGGTATGACCGTCACGGCATCATCGCGAACTTCGAGGCGCGCTTGAACAACAGTCGCGCCGACGAACTGCGCGCGAGCCTCGATCAGATCTACCGTATCGCACGTTTCCGGCTCGACGACCTGATCGACGCGTAAGGTTTTGCCGCGCGCCGCTGGACTCGAACCGAAACGTTTTTTGAGCACTGACTAACACTAAGGAAGACAAAGATGGCACTCCCGATTCTCGACCCCAACGCACCGGAATTCACGCGCCGCTATGTGAATCTGGCGGACCCGCGCCTGGGCGCGCAGGCGCTCGAGTCCAGCGACGATTTCTTCGCACCGAAGGAACGCATGCTGAATCCGGAGCCGGCCGTCTTCATTCCGGGCAAGTACGACGACAACGGCAAGTGGATGGACGGCTGGGAAACGCGCCGCAAGCGCGCTAACGGCTATGACTGGTGCGTCGTGAAACTGGCGCGCCCGGGGGTGCTCAAGGGTCTCGATCTCGACACCAGCCACTTCACGGGCAACTTCCCGCCGGCGGCGTCGGTGGAAGCCGCGCGTGTGGTGGACGGCGTGCCGAACCAGTCGACGCAATGGACCGAAATCGTGCCGTCGACCACGTTGCAAGGCAATAGCCACCACTATCACGAAGTCAGCGACGCGAACGCGTACACGCACCTGCGCGTGAACATCTATCCGGACGGCGGTATCGCGCGTCTGCGCGTATATGGTCAACCGCAAGTGGACTGGGCCGGCGCGAGCCGCACGGAGCAGTTCGATCTGGCGGCGATGGAAAACGGCGCATATCTGGTCGCGGCGAACAACCAGCACTTCGGCGCTGCGTCGACGATCCTGATGCCGGGCCGCGGTGTGAATATGGGCGACGGCTGGGAAACGCGCCGCCGTCGCGAACCGGGCAACGACTGGGCGATCGTCGCGCTGGCGCAGCCGGGTGTCATCAGGAAGATCGAAGTCGATACGGCGCACTTCAAGGGCAACTTTCCGGACCGCTGCTCGATTCAGGCCGCGTACGTGACGGGCGGCACGGACAGCTCGCTGATCACGCAGGCCATGTTCTGGCCGGTGCTGCTCGGCGAACAGAAGCTGAAGATGGACAACCAGCACTATTTCGAAAGCGAAATCGCGGCGCTGGGTCCGGTGACGCACGTGCGCTTTAACATCATTCCGGACGGCGGCGTGTCGCGTCTGCGTCTGTTGGGCACGCTCGCATCATGAAAACGCTCGCGATCGAACCGTTGACGAAGGAAGCGTTCGCCGCGTTCGGCGACGTGATCGAACTCGAAGGCGCGAAGCAGATTCCGATCAACCTCGGCACGACGATCCGCTTTCACGATCTCGCGAAAGTGGACGTCACCGACGAGAACGGCCGCACGCTCGTGAACCTGTTTCGCGGGCAGCCACGCACGCTGCCGTTCGAAGTGAAGATGCTCGAGCGGCATCCGCTCGGCAGCCAGGCGTTCGTGCCGTTGAACGACAAGCCGTATCTGGTGGTCGTGGCGCCGGCGGGCGAACTGGACGTGTCGAAGATTCGCGCTTTCGTGACGAGCGGCTGGCAGGGCGTGAACTATGCGAAGGGCGTCTGGCACCATCCGCTGATCGCGTTGGGCGACGTGAGCGACTTTATCGTCGTCGATCGTGGCGGGGATGGCCTCAATCTCAATGAGCAGGATCTCGCTGAGCCGTTGTGGCTTACGGAAGATGCGTTGAGCGCGGTGGCTGTTTAAGTTTATCGCTCTGACGTAGCACTTAGGTCGATGTACGAAAGACCCACAGCTTGAACGCTGTGGGTCTTTTGTTTTGACGGCGAATCAAAAACGTAGCGCGTTTCGGCCGTTCCGCTTCTAGCCACGCTTGCCAAGAAGCGGCGAACGCCCAATCACCTCGCGCGCGCGTTCCGCCGGTTCCGGCGCGGAAAAACCCGCAGCTTCGATCGCCGGTTTGAGTCCTTTGAATTGCAGACTCTTCTTCGGCGAGCGCAAGGACGCCATGCCGTCGTCCCAGGCGTGAAGCATGTGCTTCGCGACGGTGTGCCATTGCGGTTCGTTGCGCGCCGCTTCGATCAACTCCTGACCGACGGCGACGGCGGAATCGCACAACGCCTCGACCATCTGCGCGTATTGCCGCGGCGCGATGCCCATGCGCGTATTGAAAAAACGCTCCAGCGTTTTGCCGGCCGCCCAGGTTTTGCGGCCGTCGATCGGCAAGCCCGGCGGATTGGCCGCGAAACGCGGGTACGCCTGCGTCGTGACGATGTCGTAGACGGGCGTGAATGCGACATCGTCGACCGATGTATAGAACAACGCCACGTTCTTCGTATGACAGTCTGCGTTGCGTACGACGTAGTTCGTCAGCAGATGCCAGCCGAGATGTTCGAGTTGCGGCCGCATGGTGTCGCGATCGAGCAGATACGCTCGCGCGGCATTGAGCATTTTCTCGCTGGTCGAATTGTATTTTTCGTGTGGTGGCAAACCCAAAAGACCGCACATGTCTTCGACACCATAGGCTGGCAGCCCCTGTGCGTCGACGTCGAAGCGCTCGACGATCAGCGCCCGGCCATCGTCCGACATCTGCGTGCGCGCGACCGGTGCGACGCCGAGCCGCTCCAGCACGCGCATGGAATAGAACTCGTTGAAGCCGAGAAACGGCGTGCTGTCGTCGGAGCCTTTGACGATGTGGCGACTCGTCCGGATAGTGGGTTTGCCGAGCGGCATCGGCGTGGACGTACTGGACGTTCCGCCCTGAGGCGCGATGAACTTCGGCACGGCGCCCGAGATGGCCGCGCGCGCGTACTCGCGCACGAGTTGCGCGAAATGTTCAGCGGTGTTGTCGCCATGCAGAATGTCTTGCACGTCGAGCGCTTGCAGTTCCGTGCCTGGCGCGACGCCTTCGGGCGTCACGGTGACGCGGCCGATCCCCATGGCGCCGACTACGGCGAGCAACGACAGGTCGGTGCCGTCGAGCAACGGTCCGAACTGCTCGCGGATCAGGTTCAGCAGGTAACCCTCCGGCAGGTTCTGCCGGAAAAACGGATGCAGGTCGCGCGGCCAGCGCCAGGTCTCTTCACGCACCGGCATGGTCAGGCTGACGAAGTCCGCCGCGCTCGCGTCGCGGTTGTATTTGAGGACGTAGTCGTCGCGCTCGCGAAATAGTGTGGCGACGTTCTTGCCCAGTACCTGAACGTCGAGTCTCATGAGTTCGCGTCCGGATTGCGTTGTTCAGCGAGGATATCTTCTAGCGTGCGCCCGTGCCCATGCGCGACGAACTTGAGATCGTAGCCTGCTGCTTCGAGCAGGCGCACGAGCACGGACACGCTCATATCGTTTTTCGCGAGCGTTTCCATGCGCGCGACGGTGGTGCGCGCGACGCCCGCCCGGCGCGCGAACTCCTCTTGCGACAGATTGCTTTCGCGGCGTACGGCTTTCAGCATGTCTGAGACATCGGCGAGATTGGTCATTTGTAGCCCTAGGGCGTCAATTTTGATGGATTCGTTCATTATTGTAGCCCACGAGACACAAAACTGATTATGAGATTTGTGCCTCTCGGGCTACAATTTGATCGAATTTGGATATTTTGTAGCTCGTGGGCTACGAAATATCCAGGCCCAGCCTTAAAGAGCCGACACCAGGAACGAGCGCAAACAAAAGCGGGCTTCCCGCTTGCGCGAAAAGCCCGCTTCACATTGCTTCATCCATCGCCACGCCGGGCAGTAATGCCCGGCAAAACCATTACTTCACTGCGCCACCCTGGAACCATGCGGCGATCTTCATGCGCTCGTCGTCGGTCATGTGTGTCACGTTGCCAAGCGGCATGGCCTTCAACGTCACCGCTTGCTGATAGATCCGCTGCGCGTTCTGCGAGATTTCATCCGGCGTATCCAGCAGCACGCCGGCCGGGGCGCTGCCCATCATCGTCGGATGTGCGGAGTGGCAAGCCACGCAGCGCTGTTGCAGCACCGGCACGATGTCGGCCACCTTGACCGTCGGCGCGTTCGCCGCTTGCGCTTGCGGCACGATCGGTTTCGGCATGGTCCAGAAGAGGGCGACGAACATCAGCGCGATGCCCACCAGCGGCAGATACCACAGCACCTGGCCACGGTGACGCATCACGAAGAACTGACGGATCAGCGCGCCGGCCAGCATGATGACCAGCAGCACGGCCCAGTTGTACGGATGCGTATAGGTCATCGCGTAGTGGTTCGACAGCATCGCGAACACCACCGGCAACGTGAAATACGTGTTGTGCACCGAGCGTTGCTTGCCGCGCTTGCCGTAGATCGGGTTCGGCGTCTCGCCCTTGAGCATCGCGTCGACCATCTTGCGCTGGCCCGGAATGATCACGAAGAACACGTTGGCCGACATGATCGTGGCCAGCATCGCGCCCATGATCAGATAAGCCGCGCGGCCCGCGAAGATATGGCATGCGAGCCACGCCGCGATCAGCACGTACACGCCGACGCAGATCCCGAGCACCTTATCCTTGTTACCGAGAATGCGGCACAGCGAGTCGTACACGATCCAACCAGCGGCGAGGAAGCCGAGCGCCGAGGCGACAGCGACCACCGGGCCCATATCCAGCACGTTCCTGTCGATCAGGTAAGTGGTCGGCGAGAACAGATACAGCACGGTGAAGAGACCGAAGCCCGACAGCCACGTGGTGTACGACGGCCACTTCGACCAGTGCAGATCGTCCGGCATTTCCGGCGGCGCGACGGTGTACTTCTGCATGTTGTAGAAGCCGCCGCCGTGCACGTGCCACAGTTCGCCGAACACGCCGCGCTTGCGCTGGTTCGGGTCCGTTGGTGGTTTCAGGCTGTTGTCGAGCGCGACGAAATAAAACGATTCGCCGATCCATGCAATCGCGGCGATGACGTGAAACCAGCGAATCGCCAGATTCAACCAGTCTGTGATAAAGCCTTCCATGAAACTCCTCCACTTCTGATTCGTTGTACACGCAGCGACGTTATGTGCCTTCTGATACCCGGCTGACGGGTCGATGGCAGGGCAGCACGTCGCTGCGCAGACTGCGGGGTGAAGACGCGATGCGCTCAGTTCGCACGGCGCCGTTTTTTATTGGCTCGTCCGGTTGGTCGGGTTGGGTTCGAATCGGGTCGAGCCGCGTGCGTTCGATTGCGTTTCGCGGGTGCTCGTGCGTGTCTCCGTGAGCATCTGCGCAATGCAATCGAGCGCGATCGTCATGCTGCGCGAACTCGACCTCGCTTCCTTCAACCTCTTTCCAACACCTCGCGGCAGATGTCTCCTTAGCTGCCGCGATACGTGCTGTACGACCACGGCGACACGAGCAGCGGCACGTGATAGTGCGCGCCAGCATCGGCCACGCCGAAGCGCAACACGACGCGATCGACGAAGCGCGGCTCCGGCACCTTCGTGCCGATCGACGCGAAGTAGTCGCCGGCGCCGAACACGAGTTCGTATTCGCCCGCGACTAGTGCGTTGCCTTCGAGCAGCGGCTGGTCGCAGCGGCCGTCGTCATTGGTGGTAGTGGTTTTGAGCGCGCGGCGCGTATCGCCGGAGAGCGCGAAGAGTTCGACCTTGATGCCCGCGCCGGGACGGCCGTTCGCGGTGTCGAGCACATGGGTAGTGAGCTTTCCCATTCGCAATTTTCCTTATGTGAATGCGAGGTTTCGGCGGCAGCCCGATCCAGATACGTTTGCGGCGGATCGAGGCTCCACGTCAGTGGCTACATACCCGTCGGCGAAATTGAAGCGAGCGCCGTGACAGCCATTGTAAAAAGGATGTTCCGTTCAGCGCGCGCGAGATAGGAAAGATAATAGCTGGCGCATGACGGACAGCCTGCTGAAAGCCGCAAAGACTCGATTCTTTCGACTATTACAGCGCATTTGCCTTACCGGTGGATCGTACCGGCGCCAAAAAAGGCCCACTATATCGACGGCGTGAAGTTGGGTATCGCATTGGCGTGAGTTGCCAGCATTATTTTGGCCGTCGAAGGTTACGTCTGTGCGTTGCAGCAAACGCGAATCGACGACGATTCAGCCGCGGCGCACACCCCGAAGACGGCGGAAGCACGCTGGGTAACCGGGCCAACGGCGTTCGACGGGACGCGGCGGCACGGTAGCGCGCCGTCACATCGCGTTCGAACGGCTTTGCACGGAAGCAATGAAGCGGAGAAACGAATGACGATGGAACAAGCGGCTAATCAAACGAATAAGCCCAAAAAAACGATGCTGGTGAAGCACGCGGACGTGCTGGTCACGATGGACGGCGCCCGGCGCGAACTGCGCGACGGCGGCCTGTATATCGAGGACAACCGCATCGTTGCGGTCGGACCGACAGCGGATCTGCCGCAAACCGCCGACGAAGTGCTGGACATGCGCGGTCATCTGGTGATCCCCGGCCTCGTGAACACGCACCATCACATGTATCAGAGCCTCACGCGCGCGATTCCCGCCGCGCAGAACGCCGAACTGTTCGGCTGGCTGACCAACCTCTACAAGGTGTGGGCGAACCTCACGCCGGAGATGATCGAAGTCTCGACGCTGACGGCGATGGCCGAGCTGTTGCTGTCCGGCTGCACGACTTCCAGCGACCATTTGTATATCTATCCGAACGGCAGCCGGCTCGACGACAGCATCGCCGCGGCGCGCCGGATCGGCATGCGTTTTCATGCGGCACGCGGCAGCATGAGCGTGGGGCAGAAAGACGGCGGCCTGCCGCCGGATTCGGTGGTCGAACGTGAAGCCGACATTCTGAAGGACACGCAGCGCCTGATCGAGACGTACCACGACGAAGGGCGTTACGCGATGCTGCGCGTGGTGGTCGCGCCGTGCTCGCCGTTCTCGGTGAGCCGCGATCTGATGCGTGAGTCGGCGGTGATGGCGCGGCATTACGGCGTGTCGATGCATACGCACCTGGCGGAGAACGTCAATGACATCGCATATAGCCGCGAGAAGTTCGGCATGACGCCGGCGGAATATGCGGAAGACCTCGGCTGGGTCGGACACGATGTATGGCATGCGCACTGCGTGCAACTCGACGACGCGGGCATCGACCTGTTCGCGCGCACCGGCACCGGCGTCGCGCATTGTCCGTGTTCGAACATGCGGCTCGCGTCGGGCATCGCGCCGGTGAAGCGCATGCGTTTGGCGGGTGTGCCGGTGGGCTTGGGCGTCGACGGTTCGGCGTCGAACGATGGCGCGCAGATGGTTGCCGAAGTGCGTCAGGCTTTATTGCTGCAACGCGTCGGTTTCGGGCCGGATGCGATGACCGCACGTGAGGCATTGGAGATCGCGACGCTGGGCGGCGCGAAGGTGCTCAATCGTGACGACATCGGCGCGCTGGCGCCCGGCATGGCGGCGGATTTCGTGTCGTTCGACCTGCGCCAGCCGCTCTTCGCGGGCGCGTTGCACGACCCGGTCGCGGCACTCGTGTTCTGTGCGCCGTCGCAAGTGAGCTACAGCGTGATCGGCGGCAGGGTGGTCGTGAAAGAAGGGCAGTTGACGACGCTGGAACTCGGACAGGTCATCGAACAGCACAACCGGTTGGCGAAGACGCTTTACGAAGCAGCGGCGTAACGGAAAAGAGCGTGGTTATCGGCGGCCGCCGCGCATGCACTGGCCGCCGATAACCCGCAAAGCAAAAACTCAAGGCTTTTCGATCAACGTCTTGGTCGCTTCGGCGACCAGACTGCGCAGCCAGCGCACTTCATCGGAGTAATGCACGCGCTCGTGCCACAACTGGTAGTACTGCATCGGCGGGAAATCGAGCGGCGCGGGCACGACTGTGAGCGGCAGGAACTTGGCGTAGTAATCGGCAAAGAGGCGAGTCGTCGTGAAGATCAGATCGGACTTGATCAGCACGTACGGCGCCAGATTAAAGTACGGCAACGTCACGACCACATGACGCTTTAACCGCTCGCGCGCGAGATGCACGTCGATCGCGCCGCGCTGGCCCACCGAATAAGGAGTAGGCGCGAGATGCGGCGCATTCAGGTACTGGTCGAGCGTGAGGCCGCCGCGTTTGGCGAACGGATGCGTGTTGCTCATCAGGCAGACGATCTGATCGACGAACAGGTTCGACAGGTGCAACTGCTCGGGCGGCTCCGGCCAGTTGCCGACCACGGTGTCGAGCTTGCCGTCCTCGAGCGCGAGTTCGTAGTCGAACGCCGGCCCCAGCGAGTGAAACTCGAGCGTCGCGTTCGGCGCGGCCTGGCGAAAGCGCTCGACCACCGTCGGCACGAACAGCACGTTCAGGTAGTCCGGACAGCCGATCCGATAGCAACGGATGGACGTGGCCGGATCGAAGTTGTGCTGCTGGAACTTGATGCGTTCGATCTCGCGCAGCGCGTTCTGCACCGGTTCGAGCAGGCGCAAGCCGTATTCCGTCGGCACCATGCCGGATTTGCCGCGCACCAGCAGCGGGTCGCCGGTGATGTCGCGCAAACGGCGCAGCGCCGCGCTGATGGCGGGTTGCGATTGATTCAGTTTGACGGCCGCGCGCGTGACGCTGCGTTCCATCAACAGGGTGTGCAAGACGCGTAATAGGTACGTATCGATCGCCTCGCGTTGCTGACTCATGACTTCTCCGAAATATATGTTCTGGCTGATCGAACGGGCGTGGGTATATATGCGTTTTAATATGAACGTGACGCCGCGTCAAGAGTGGGATACCCGCAGAGCGCGCTGCGGCGCGGGTTTGCGGGGAATTTTGGCGGCTCGACTGACTGGGTCGAATTAGGTATTGTCATCCGGTTGTGGTGACGGATCGGCCGCCGGCAAGGTGGACGGACGCGCTGTAACCGGCAGTCACTGACGTACTACGGAATCACATGAGCGACTCTTCTTATAGCGACGGCGCCGCCGCGCAGCCGGCAGACAGGCCGGAACAGGCGGCGCCCCGGTTGATGCTTCAGGGCATCACCAAACAATACCCGGCCGTGCGAGCCAACGACGACGTCACGTTGATCGTCGCGCCGGGCGAAATCCATGCCGTGCTCGGCGAGAATGGCGCCGGCAAAAGCACGCTGATGAAAATCATCTACGGCGCGGTGCGGCCCGACGCCGGCGAGATCCGCTGGGAAGGTCAGACGGTCGAGATCGCCAACCCGGCGGCGGCGCGCAAGTTGGGCATCGGCATGGTGTTCCAGCACTTTTCGCTGTTCGAGACGCTCACGGTCGGCGAAAACATCGCGCTCGCGCTCGACGAACCGTTCGATCTGAAGACGCTGTCCAAGCGCATCCGCGAAGTCTCGGCCGACTACGGCCTCGATATCGATCCGCAGCGTCACGTGCATAGCTTGACCGTGGGCGAGCGGCAACGCGTCGAGATCGTGCGCTGCCTGCTGCAGAACCCGCGCCTGCTGATCATGGACGAGCCGACCTCCGTGTTGACACCGCAAGCGGTCCGCAAGCTGTTCGCGACGCTACGGCGGCTGGCCGCCGAAGGCTGCAGCATCCTCTACATCAGCCACAAGCTCGACGAAATCCAGGAACTGTGCGACGCCGCGACGGTGATGCGCGGCGGCCGCGTGACCGGGCATGTGAAGCCGAAGGGCGAAACCCATGCGTCGCTCGCACAACTGATGGTCGGCCATTCGCTGCCGGATTACACGCGGCGCGAACACAATCCGGGCGCGGTGCTGCTCGACGTGAAGCACCTCTCGGTGGAAAGCGACGACCCGTTCGGCACCTCGCTGCGTGACGTGTCGTTCGGCGTGCATGCGGGCGAAATCTTCGGCATCGCGGGCGTCTCGGGTAATGGGCAGGCGGAACTGCTGTCGGCGCTGTCGGGCGAAAAGCGCGGCGTGCGCGCCGACACGGTCACGATTTGCGGCAGGGCGGCCGGGCGCCTCTGCGCGGGCGGGCGGCGCGCGCTCGGCTTCGGCTTCGTGCCGGAAGAGCGCCTCGGCCGCGGCGCGGTGCCGGCCATGACGTTGTCGGAAAACGCGCTGCTCACCGCGCATCGTCAGCAGATGGTGAGTTCGGGTTGGATCAAGGCCGGTGTGATGCGCGCGTTTGCGAAGCGCTGCATCGACGCCTTCGACGTGCGCTGCGGCGGCTCCGAAGCGCTCGCGCAAAGTCTGTCGGGCGGCAATTTGCAGAAATACATCATGGGCCGCGAGATTCTGCAGGCGCCCAAGGTGCTGGTGGTCGCGCAGCCCACGTGGGGCGTCGACGTCGGCGCGGCGGCGTTCATTCGCCAGCAGTTGCTCGATCTGTCGGCGCGCGGCGTGGCGATTCTAGTGATCTCGGAGGAGTTAGAAGAGTTATTCGACATCTGCGATCGCATCGCGGTGCTCGCAGGCGGCAGACTCTCGCCGGTGCGCGCCACGGGGGCGACCAACGCTGAGGAAATCGGCCGCTGGATGGCGGGCCTGTTCGGCGACCGCGAGGGCTCGGCGCCTTCGGCGGACCAGCCGACGCATGCCTGAGCCGGCGTCGCGCGCAAAACCGCGTGACGTCGCCCGGCATCAAAACCAGAACTAGAACCCAGATAAGCACACGCTACCCATGATTCTTCCGTATCGACTCGAAGCACGCACGACGCCCTCGCGCACCATGCAGATCGCCGTGCCGCTGATCGCCGCGTTGCTCACGCTCGCGATCGGCTTTCTGATCTTCAGCCTCGTCGGCCGCGATCCGCTGCAAGCCATGCACGCGTTTTTCATCGAGCCGCTGTCCAGCGTGAACGGCTGGTCCGAACTGCTGCTGAAGGCGTCGCCGTTGTGCCTGATCGGCCTGGGTCTTGCCATCGGCTATCGCGCCAACGTCTGGAACATCGGCGCCGAAGGGCAGATGCTGCTGGGCGGCATCGCCGCGAGCGGCGTCGCGATCTATTTCGACCAGGCCACCGGCTGGTGGATTCTGCCGACCATGATGATCGCCGGCGTGCTCGGCGGCATGGCGTGGGCGGCGATTCCGGCGCTGCTCAAAAGCCGCTTCAACACCAACGAGATTCTCGTCAGCCTGATGCTCACGTATGTGGCCACGCAACTGCTGATCTACCTGGTGAGCGGCCCGTGGCGCGACCCGCAAGGCATGAATTTCCCGCTCTCGGAGATGTTCAGCGGCGACGCGCTCTATCCGACCTTCTCCGGCGACTGGCACTGGAAATGGCTGCGCGGCACGCGTCTGAACGCCTCGGTGTTCGTCACGCTGATCGCGATTCCGCTCGTGTGGATCTTCATGCGCAAGAGCTTCGCGGGCTACCGCATGAACGTCGGCGGTCTCGCGCCGCTCGCCGCGCGCTACGCCGGCTTCTCGGACAAGAAGACGATCTGGACGTCGCTGCTCATCAGCGGTGGCCTCGCGGGTCTCGCCGGCATGGGCGAGATTTCCGGTCCGATCGGCCAGTTGCAGGCAACGTGGTCGCCGGGTTATGGCTTCACGGCAATCATCGTCGTATTCGTGGGACGGCTGCATCCGCTCGGCATCGTGCTCGCGAGCCTGCTGATGGCGCTGCTGTATCTCGGCGGCGAAGCGGTGCAGACCTCGATGCAACTGCCGCAGGCGCTTTCCGGCGTGTTCCAGGGGCTGTTGCTGTTCTGCCTGCTGGGTGCCGACCTGTTCGTGAACTACCGTGTGCGCCGCCGTACGCTGGCCGCCCCGGTTCACTGACTCGCTCACTGCTTATCGTTCACTGATTTTTGCGCCGGATCCAAATGGACATTCAACAAGCCAGCTCGCTCACCTCGAGCGCCGTCACCGCCGCGATTCCGCTGATGTTCGCGGGTGCGGGCGAACTCGTCACCGAGAAATCGGGCGTCCTCAACCTCGGCGTCGAAGGCATGATGCTGATGGGTGCCGTGACCGGCTACGCGGTCACCGCGATCACCGGCAGCCCGTGGCTCGGCGTGCTCGCCGCGATCGGCGCCGGTCTTGCCATGTCGCTGCTGTTCGCGTTTCTCACGCTCACCATGCTCGCCAATCAGGTCGCCACCGGCCTCTCGCTGACGATCTTCGGCATCGGCCTCTCGGCGTATGTCGGCAAGCCTTATACGTCGGCGGCGGTGCGCGCGACCATCGACACGTGGACCATTCCCGGTCTTTCGAAGATTCCGGTGCTCGGGCCCGCGTTTTTCAGCCTCACGCCGCTCGACTACCTCGCGTTCCTGATGTTCGCGGTGATCGGCTGGTTCCTGTACCGCACGCGCGCGGGACTCGTGCTGCGCTCGGTTGGCGAATCGCCGCAGGTGGCGCACTCGGTCGGCTTTCCGGTGATCGGCGTGCGCTACGGCGCGGTGGCGTTCGGCGGCGGCATGGCCGGGCTCGCGGGCGGTTACTACTCGATCGTCAATCTGCACCTGTGGCAGGAGCAGCTCACCTCGGGCCGCGGCTGGATCGCGCTCGCGCTGGTCGTGTTCGCGACGTGGCGCCCAGGGCGTCTGCTGATCGGCGCTCTGCTGTTCGGCGCCGTGACCGGCCTGCAGTTCTACGCCCAGGCGATCGGCGTGCCGGTGCCGACGCAATTCCTCGCGATGCTGCCGTACGTCGCGACGGTCGTCGTGCTGGTGCTGATCTCGCGCAATCCGAACACGATCCGTCTGAATGCGCCGGCATCGCTGGGCAAACCGTTTTTCTCGGCGGGCTGACCGACCATCGACCCCACGTTTCACATCATTCGATAAACACGACAGGAGAAAACATGAAGAGAAGAAATCTGCTGACCGCTTTCGCTTGGGGCGCGGCCTCGCTGGCGCTCGCCGCGCCGCTCGCGCAAAGCGCGCGGGCCGCCGATGCGCCGGGCGTCGCGTTCGTCTACCTCGGCAATCCGGGCGATGCCGGCTGGACCTTCGCGCACGATCAGGGCTCGAAGGAAGCGGAAGCGAAGTTCGGCAACAAGATCAAGATCACGCGCATCGAAAACGTGCCGGAATCGGCCGACTCCGAGCGCGTGTTCCGCGATCTGGCGAACAAGGGCAACAAGATCATCATCGGTTCGAGCTTCGGATATCAGGACTTCGAACTGAAGGTCGCGAAGGATTTCCCGGACACTGTGTTCCTGCACGCAACCGGCTACAAGAAGGCGCCGAACTTCGGCACCTATGACGTGCGCATGTACCAGGGCGCGTACCTGGCCGGCGTCGCCGCGGGCTATGTGACGAAGACCAACACGCTCGGCTTCGTGGCGTCGGTGCCGATTCCCGAAGTGATCCGCAACATCAACGCGTACACGCTCGGCGCGCGCTCGGTGAATCCGAAGGTGCACACCAAGGTCATCTGGATCAACAGCTGGTTCGATCCGGGCAAGGAAAAGCAGGCGGCTGAAACGCTGATCGGCCAGGGCGCCGACGTGCTGCTGCAAAACACCGATTCGAGCGCCACGCTCGCCACGGCGTCGGCCAAGCACGTGCACGCGTTCGGCTGGGATTCGGACATGAAGAAGTTCGGTCCTGACGCGCACCTCGGCTCAGTGGTCGCGCACTGGGGCGTGTATTACAACGCGGCGATCCAGCAGGTGCTGGACGGCAAGTGGAAGAACGATCCGGTGTGGTGGGGTATTCCGCAGAAGGCCGTCAACCTCGAGGATCTGAACACGTCGGCGATCTCGGCTGACGCGCAGAAGCAGGTCGCGGCCAAGCGCGACGAACTGGCGGGCGGCAAGTGGGATGTGTTCACGGGACCGCTCAAGGATCAGTCCGGCGCGGTAAAGGTGCCGGCCGGCAAGACGCTCACCGATCCGGAACTGCAACGCCTGAACTGGTATGTGGAAGGCGTGGACGGCACGCTGCCGAAGTAACGCCGTCGTCGAAAGTCGATCAGGCGGCGGTCTCAGCAACCGCTGTGCTCAGGAGCTGCGTCCAGTACGGACGCAGCTTTTTTTCTTGGGTTTTAACGCCGACGGCCGGGCTGCTGGCGCATCAGTCGATGCGCAAGCCGACCTTAATGGTCACCTGCCAGTAAGCCACCTTGTCGTTTTCGATCTGGCCCCGCGTTTCCGTCACTTCGAACCAGTGCAGATTGCGCAGCGTTTTCGACGCTTTTGCAATGGCCGTGCTGACGGCGTCGTCGCTCGATATCGTCGACGAGCCGGTCAGTTCGATCTGTTTGTAGACGTGTTCGGACATGGACTTCCTCCTTTGATCTTCGTTGGTGTTCAAAAAGTATAGGCAACGGAAGTGCCGCAGACGGCCCTCGCATTGACGACTCATATCGCACATGGCGTGCCCGGTATGCCGTGGCGGGACGCCGCCGTTATCATGTCCGCGCAACTCAATCTGATATCCGACGAGGTTCGAACGTGGAAATTGGTTTTTGCGGTCCCGGTTTGATGGGCGCGCCGATGATCCGGCATCTGCTACGCGCGGGGCATACCGTGCATGTCTGGAATCGGACGCGGGCCAAGGCGGAAGCGTTGGTGGCGGACGGCGCTCGGGTGGTCGACACGCCGCGCGAACTCGCGACACGATGTGACGCGGTGCTGCTGTGCGTCGCGGACGCGGCGGCGGTGGAGGAGACCGTGTTCGGCGCGGAAGGACTCTTGAGCGCCGCTGCGTCCCTATCGGGCAGGTTGCGCTGGATCGTTGATCACTCCAGCATCCCGCCGGCCGCGACGCGCGCATTCGCGCAGCGCGCGGTGGCGCTGACGGCGGTTCGCGCGACCGAAGGCGCGAGATCGGGCACGGACGAGGGCGAGGGCGCGGACGAGGACGAGGACGCAGGCACAGGCACAGGCACAGGCACAGGCACAGGCACAGGCACAGGCACAGGCACAGGCACAGGCACAGGCACAGGCACTCGCGAGATTGCGGGTGCGGGCACGGACGCGAATGCAAACGCGGTCGAAGGCGCGATCGTTAGCAGCATCGGCTGGATCGACGCCCCGGTGTCAGGCGGCGTGGCCGGCGCGGCCGCCGGCACACTGGCGGTCATGGCGGGCGGCGTCGCGGCCGACGTCGAAGCCGTCAGGCCATTGCTCAGCGCCTACGCCGCGCGTGTCACGCACATGGGCGACGTCGGTGCGGGCCAGACCGCCAAGCTGTGCAATCAGACCATCGTCACCGCGACGCTGGCGGCGATTGCCGAAGCGGTGAGCCTCGCGCAGCGCAGCGGCCTCGACGCTTCCCGGCTGACCGAAGGTCTGGCCGGCGGCTGGGCCGACTCGGTGCTGCTGCAGACGTTCGTGCCGCGCATGACACAAAGCGGCCTCCCGCCGATCGGCGCGTTCCGGACCTTTCAGAAGGATATCGACACGGTGGCGGCGACCGCGTACGAGACCGGCACGCCGATGCCGGTGTCGTCGACGGTTCAGCAATTGCTGCGGCTCGGCGCGGCAATGGGGCTCGGCGAGGCCGATCTGTCGGCCTTCATCGACGTTCTGCAGACGCCGCGCGGCCCCCAAAGCCAGTAGCGCGCCGCGCGCGCGGGTCGATTTCGCGATAACCTGCTAAAATATTGGGTTTTTCGCCGATATCACATTCAAAGGGACGCGCCGTGCTGTCTACCGCCAATATCACCATGCAATTCGGGCCAAAGCCCCTCTTCGAGAATATCTCGGTCAAATTCGGGGGAGGCAACCGCTATGGCCTGATCGGTGCGAACGGCTGCGGCAAGTCTACCTTCATGAAGATCCTGGGCAGCGATCTGGAACCGAGTTCGGGCACCGTGATGCTCGAACCGAACATCCGCCTCGGTAAATTGCGCCAGGATCAGTTCGCGTACGAAGATGTGCGCGTGCTCGACGTCGTGATGATGGGCCACGCTGAAATGTGGGCTGCGATGACCGAACGCGACGCGATCTACGCGAACCCGGACGCGACGGACGACGACTACATGCACGCCGCCGAACTCGAAGCGAAGTTCGCCGAGTACGACGGCTACACCGCCGAAGCACGCGCGGGCGAGCTGCTGCTCGGCATCGGCATCGCAATCGAAGACCACAACGGCCCGATGAGCAACGTGGCGCCGGGCTGGAAGCTGCGCGTGCTGCTCGCGCAGGCGCTGTTCTCGAAGCCGGACGTGCTGCTGCTCGACGAGCCGACCAACAACCTGGACATCAACTCGATCCGTTGGCTGGAAGACGTGCTCAACCAGTACAACTCGACGATGATCATCATCTCGCACGATCGACACTTCCTGAACCAGGTCTGCACGCACATGGCCGACATGGACTACGGCACGCTGAAGGTCTATCCGGGCAACTACGACGACTACATGCTGGCGAGCACGCAGGCGCGCGAGCGTCAGCAGAACGCCAACGCGAAGGCGAAGGAACGTGTGGCCGACCTGCAGGACTTCGTGCGCCGCTTCTCGGCGAACAAGTCGAAGGCGCGCCAGGCCACCAGCCGTATGAAGATGATCGACAAGATCAAGATCGAGGAATTCAAGCCGTCGTCGCGGCAGAACCCGTTCATCCGCTTCGAATACGAAAAGAAGCTGCACAACATCGCGGTGGTGGCCGAGAAGATCTCGAAGAAGTACGAGCGCCAGATTTTCAACGACTTCAGCGTCAGCGTGCAGCCGGGCGAACGTATCGCGATCATCGGCGAGAACGGCGCGGGCAAGACCACGCTGCTGCGCTCGCTGCTCGGCAAGCTCGCGCTCGATCACGGCACGGTGAAGTGGGCCGAGAACGCGAACATCGGTTACATGCCGCAGGACACGTACGAAGAGTTTCCGGACGACCTCACGCTGATGGACTGGATCGACGGCTACCGCCAGGAAGGCGACGACGAGCAGATGGTGCGCGGCACGCTCGGCCGGCTGCTGTTCAATGCCGACGACATCCGCAAGTCGGTCAAGGTGCTCTCCGGCGGCGAGAAGGGCCGCATGATCTGGGGCAAGCTGATGCTGGGCCGTCACAACGTGTTGCTGATGGACGAGCCGACCAACCACATGGATATGGAATCGATCGAGTCGCTGCAGATCGCGCTCGACAAGTTCGAAGGCACGCTGATTTTCGTGTCGCATGACCGCGAGTTCGTGAGCGGTCTCGCGAATCGCGTTATCGAAGTGAAGACGAATGGCACGTTGAACGACTTCGGTGGCAATTACGAAGACTTCTTGTTGAGTCAAGGCGTGCAGTAAAGCAAGGCTGAATCGCTCGCCGCATCAAGCTGCACCGCAAAGCCCGCTTCTTCGAAGCGGGCTTTTTTCATGGCGCGCGCTTCGCGCGTCGGCCCTCCCCAAAAGGTGCTGGTTAGAATAGAAGACCATTCCAGAGACACAGTCAGGAACCGACCATCATGAATACCTACGCGCAACTCTATATCGACGGCAAGTGGATCGCGCCATGCGGCACCGGTACCATCGACGTGATCGACTCGGGTACGGAAGAGATCATGGGCCGCATCCCTGAAGGCGTCGAGGCCGATGCCGAAAGCGCGATCGCCGCCGCACGCGTGGCGTTCGACGGCTGGGCCGCGACGCCCGCTGCCGAGCGCGGCGACTATCTGCGCAAGATCGCGGCGAACCTGAAAGCGCGCACCGAAGAACTGGCCGGCTTGATCGCCGGCGAAGTCGGCATGCCGCTGAAGCTCGCACGCGCCATTCAGGTCGGCGGCCCTGTCTACAACTGGGGTGCGTACGCGAAGCTCGCGAGCGAATTCCGGTACGAAGAACGCGTCGGCAATTCGCTGGTGGTGCGCGAACCCGTCGGCGTGGTGGCGGCGATCACGCCGTGGAACTATCCGCTCAATCAGGTCACGCTGAAGGTCGCGGCGGCGCTCGCCGCGGGATGCACGGTGGTGCTCAAGCCGTCGGAGATCGCGCCGCTGAACGCGTTCGTGCTGGCCGAGGCGATCCACGAAGCTGGGCTGCCGGCTGGCGTGTTCAATCTCGTGAGCGGTTATGGGCCGGTGGTAGGCGAAGTGCTGGCGAGCCATCCGTCGGTCAATATGGTCTCGTTCACCGGTTCGACTCGCGCCGGCAAACGCGTGGCCGAACTGGCTTCGGCAACGGTCAAGCGCGTGGCACGGCAAGTCGGCGTCAGTCATTCTCGACGATGCGGATTTCGCCGCGGCGGTCAAGGGCACGGTCAGCGCGTGCTTTCTGAACTCCGGACAAACGTGTTCGGCGCACACGCGCATGCTGGTGCCCGAATCGCGCTACGACGAAGCACGCGCGCTGGCGAAGCAGGCCGCCGAAGCCTACGTCGCCGGCGATCCGCGCAATGAGACGACCCGTCTTGGTCCGTTGGCGTCGGCGGCGCAACAGGCACGCGTGCGGCAGTACATCGCGAAGGGGATCGAGGAGGGTGCCGAACTGGTGACGGGCGGCGCGGGCTTGCCGGATGGCTTGACGAAGGGCTTCTTCGTCAAACCCACCGTGTTCGGTCGCGTGCATCCCAAGGCGACGATCGCGCAAGAGGAAATCTTCGGCCCGGTGCTGTCGATTCTGACCTACAAGGACGAAGAGGAAGCCGTTCGGATCGCCAACGATTCACCATACGGTCTCGGCGGCGCGGTATGGGCTGGCAGCGACGAGCGTGCCGCCGGCGTCGCGCGGCGGATTCGAACCGGCCAGGTCGATATCAACGGCGGCACGTGGAACATGGCCGCGCCGTTCGGCGGTTTCAAGCAGTCGGGCTTCGGCCGCGAAAACGGGGTCTACGGACTCGAAGAGTATCTCGAGCTCAAGTCCATGCAATTCAAGGCGTGATTCGACTGATCGGTGTCAACAGAAGGGCACACATGACTTGGACATTCGCCCACTCATTGATCTGAAGCAACGCAGGCTGCGCCCGACCGACGATTATCAACGTTTCGATAATCCGCCATCGGGCCAGTCATGCTCACCTCTCATTCCTTCACGCCGCTAGTCATTCGCGGCCGCTCGTTACTGCCGATCGTGCAAGGCGGCATGGGCGTCGGCATTTCGGCGCACCGGCTGGCCGGCAGCGTCGCCCGTGAAGGCGCGCTGGGCACCATCGCCAGTATCGACCTGCGGCATCATCATCGCGATCTGATCGAACGTTGCCGCAAGTCGCCCGAGCGGGCCACGCTGGAAGAAGCCAATCTCACCGCGCTGGCCCGCGAAATCCACTCTGCCAAGGCACTGAGCGAAGGCCGCGGCATGATCGCCGTCAACGTGATGAAAGCGGTCAGCGCGCAAGCCAACTACGTGCGCGTCGCTTGCGAGAGCGGTGCCGATGCGATCGTCATGGGCGCGGGCTTGCCGCTCGATCTGCCGGACATGACCCAGGGCCACGATATCGCGCTGATTCCGATTCTGTCGGACAGCCGCGGCGTCGCGCTCGTGTTGAAGAAGTGGATGAAAAAAGGCCGTTTGCCCGACGCGGTGGTGATCGAGCATCCTGCGCATGCGGGCGGCCATCTCGGCGTCAACAACCTGGCCGATCAACACGATCGACGCTTCGATTTCTTCTGCATCCTCGAAGAACTCGACACGGTATTCGCCTCGCTCGGCCTGAACCGTCAGGACGTGCCCTTGATCGTCGCGGGCGGCATCAATAGTCACGAGGCCGTGCGCAAGTTGCTGAACGCGGGCGCCAGCGGCGTGCAACTCGGCACGCCGTTCGCCGTCACCGAGGAAGGCGACGCGCATCCGAATTTCAAGCGCGTACTGGCTGACGCTACGCCAGAAGACATCGTCGAATTCGTCAGCGTGACGGGACTGCCCGCGCGCGCCGTGAAAACGCCGTGGCTGATGCGCTATTTGCGCCATGAAACGAAGATCCGCGAGAAAGTCGGCGCGCTCAAACATGTCTGCCCGACCGCGCTCGAATGTCTCAGCGTGTGCGGCTGGCGCGACGGTATCGAGAAGTTCGGCCACTTCTGCATCGACACGCGGCTCGCGGCGGCATTGCGTGGCGACGTGGCGAACGGTCTGTTCTTCCGCGGCCGCGAAGCGTTGCCGTTCGGCACGGCGATTCGCAGCGTGCACGACCTGCTTGAACTGCTGCTCACGGGCGCGACGCGACCGGCTGTCGCAGGTCGCTGGGCATTCTCGCTGGGTTGACACGCGTCAACCTGCCGCGCGACGAGACCTTCGACAATCCCCGCATGCAAACAATCAAAGCGGGGAAGCACATGAAGCACTCGTTCAGGAAGAGAATCGGAATCAGAGCCGCCGCCATCGCATCGAGCCTGCTGTTCGCGGGCGCGCTCGCGCCGCAGGCGCACGCCGCCGGCGACGACGCGATGAGCGGCATTCACGCCGGCGACGTGCTGGTGCGTTTGCGCGCCATTAGCATCGTGCCGAACGTGAGCACGACCCAATCGCTGACTGCGCTCAACGTCGGCGTGAACAACGCGATCGTGCCGGAGCTGGATCTGACTTACATGATCCGCGACAACCTCGGCGTCGAGCTGATTCTCGGCACCTCGCGGCATCAAGTGACGTCGAACCTCGGCGGTCTCGGCGGCGTGAACGTATTGCCGCCCACGCTGCTGTTGCAATATCACTTCAATCACGCAGGACGCATTCGTCCGTATGTGGGCGCGGGTCTCAACTACACGCTGTTCTATAACAACGGCCTGAACGCGGGCGGCCAGCCGATCTCGATCACCAATCACAGTTGGGGACCGGCGTTGCAGGCCGGTGTCGACGTGCAGGTCACCAAGTCCTTGTTCGTCAACGCGGACATCAAGAAGATCTGGATGCACACGGATGCCTCGCTCGGCGGTCAGCCGCTTGGCCGCTTGAGCATCGATCCGGTGGTGGTCGGTCTGGGTGTCGGGATGCGGTTCTGATTGTCACGCGCCGCTTGCGCGCTTGACCAACAGGCATTGCCATGTGAAAACGCCGGGTGCAGTTCAGCCCCGGCGTTTTCTTTTGACGTTTGAATCTGAGCGGCCAGCGCCGCAAGCATCATGCGACCGGAAGCCGCCAAGCAAATCTATAGCTTGTCGTTCGCAAACCGCATTGCCGTGCCTTCCTGCTCGATGCGAACCCATACGGCGCGCTTTTCCTCGTCGTTCAGGAAAACCCAGTTGGACACTTCCATGGCGGTGCGGCCGCAGCCTTTGCAGATGTCGTCGAACAGCGTGGAACAGACGCCGATGCACGGGCTGTCGGGAAGATCGTGGAGATTCGAAACCATCGGAAACCTTGGGGCGGAGAAGCGAAGTTCCGCTATGTTAACCGATGCGCGCGATGCACCTCGCCGTGCGCGACCGGCATGGCCGCGGTTCGCGCACGCCTGGCAGCATCCGCCGCATGTTTCGACCCCACCTTCGACGCGCGATGTCGCCCGTACACATCAGCGCGCGATGCTGTAGCCGATCCGCGCGATCCAGTGCTGGCGGTTGTTGTAGTCGAGCAGGTCCTCGCCGTAGCCGTTGAAATAGCCCACCCACACGTAGCCGCCCCACGCGCTGCCCAGCAGTTTGGCGAGCGGATAGGTGAATTGCGAATCCACGCTGCCGTACCAGCGCTTGGTGCCTTTGCGCAGCGTGGTCGCCAGTTGCCAGCCGTCCGGGCTGCCGTATTTGACCAGCAAGTCGACGTAGCCGCGATAGTCGGCGATATCGGGGTTGCTGCTCGTGCCGACGTAGTAATAGATCTTCGGCGACACGGTCAGGTGATTGGCCGTGAGATCGCCGAATTCCCAGGTCGGCCGGATAAAAGGCATGTTGATGCTGCGCGAGTCCGCGCCGGCCTTGCCGTTCGATTCGTGCGCAACGCCGGCTGCAAAACCCATGCGCGTGAAGAACGGGCTCTGCCAGCCGGTGTCCGGCACGTAGTAAAACAATTGCGGCGAGTAGGTCGTGTCGCGGAACGGCCGCGAATCGGCGGACAGATCCCAGATCGAAGTCTGCGTGTACGCGAAGTACAGGTTGTCGAGGAAGGCCTTCGAGCGCAGATCGTCCGGTATCAGGATGCGGTATTTGAAGCTCAGTTGCAGCCGTGCGTTCGTGTCGCCGTTGTGGCCGAAGGCGATGTACATCGGATCGTAGTAGGAGAGGTGCGAGAGCACGCCGCGCCCCGTGGTTGCGAGCGAGTCACCGGGCGGCGCGATGGCGTCGCCGGTCGGGCCGCCGACCACGGCTGCTGTCGCCGCGGCCTGCGCGGGCGTGGTCGCCTGGCTTTCCGCGCGTTCCGCCTCGGCGATCGCGTCCTGTTGCGGTCAGCGATTGATCGCAATGAGCGCGGGCGACGCATCGAAGCCCACCGGATCGATGCGCACCCCGCCACGCGCAGACTGCGGCCAGGGCGCCGAGAAACGCACCTTGCGGAACTGGCCGGGCCGCAGATGCAACGTGTCGGGCACGCCCGGTTCGCGCTGCAAATCGAGCGGCTGCGGCGACTGTTCGCCTGTGCTCAGCGTCACGCGAATAGTCGGCGGGACGGTGAGGGTCAGGGGTTTGGCGTCGTCGGCGGAGTAGAGCAGCGTGATCTGCAACGGCTCGTTGGCCGCGGCTACGCGAGCGGGTTGCAGCATCGCGACCGTCGCGCGCGCCTCGCCGGGCAGCACAGCGCAGACGACAAGCGTGGCGAGCAGCGTGACGCGGGAGACGCGCGTCGTGAGTTGACGGAACTGAGGGAAGGCGTTGCGGGCAAGGCGGTCGATTGAGGCGTCAAAGCGCATGGGGCTGTCGTCCTGGAGCAAGGGCAGCGAGCAAACCGGACGCGGCAGGCATCGAAAGACGACACCCGCAATGCTCACCGGATCGATCGCGCTGAAGCGCTGAAGGGCGCAAAAAATGGGCACAAAAACGGCTGCCGCAAACAACCCGGCAGCCGAGATGAAACGGGCCGCATGGCCGGCGCGCCGCTGCAACGGACAGCGTCGCCGGTCATGGCGAAATACTCGGAGAATACTTACAAAATCACTTCATTTACAGCCCGGTCTAAAAACGGTCTTTCAGCTACCGAACGTCAACTGCCACAACAACGCACCGTTGAGCATGATGATGAAGGCGGCGGACAGCCACGCGAGCACGAGCGGCACGCCGCGCACGCGCCAGCCGCGCATTAGCGCGGCGTCCGACGTGAAGCGGATCAACGGCACGACCGCGAGCGGCAATTGCAGGCTCAACACGACCTGGCTTGCGACCAGCAACTGATTGGAACCATGCTGGCCGAACAGCGCGACCGCGCAGAGCGCCGGCCCAATCGCCAGCGCGCGGGTCAGCAGGGCGCGCTTCCAGCGCGGCAGACGGATGCGCAGAAAGCCTTCCATGACCGCCTGGCCCGCCAGCGTGCCGGTGACGGTCGCGCTCAGCCCGCAGGCGAGCAGCGCCGCAGCGAACAGAATGCCGGCCCAATGCGTGCCGACTAGCGGTGCGATCAGGCGGTGGGCATCCGCGAGATCGGTCACGTCACGGTGGCCACTTGCATAGAACACGGCGGCGGCCACGATCAGAAGCGCCGCATTGATCACGAAAGCAAACGACAGCGAACCGAAAGTGTCCAGATTGACGACGTGCAGCGCGACCTTGATCTGCGCGTCGCTGCCATCGGGCGCGTGATGCTTGACGAGCGCCGAGTGCAGATAGAGGTTGTGCGGCATCACCGTCGCGCCGACGATGCCCGCCGCCAGCCACACCATGCCCGCATTGCGCAGCAACTCGACGCTTGGCACGGTGCCGGCGAGCGCCGCGTGCCAGTCCGGCCGCGCCAGCGCGACTTGGACCACGAAGCACAGGCCGACGAAGCCGATCAGCGCCGCGATCACCGCTTCCAGTTTGCGGCCGCCTTTCTGCTGGAGCGCGAGCAGCGCGAAGGTGCAGACCGCCGACATCAGCACCCCGACCGTGAGCGACACACCGAGTAGCAATTGCAACGCGACGGCACTGCCGACCACCTCGGCGACGTCGCACGCGATGATCGCGACCTCGCTGGTCAGCCACAGGAAGAGGGTGCCGCGGCGGCCCGTGCGTTCGCGACAGACCTGCGCGAGGTCGCGCCCGGTCACGACGCCCAGGCGCGACGACAGCCACTGCAGCAGCATCGCCATCAGGCTCGCTAGCAGCACGATGCCGAGCAGGCGGTAGCCGTAGCCCGCGCCGGCGCCGAGCGCGGTCGCCCAGTTGCCCGGATCGATATAGCCGACCGCGATCAACGCGCCTGCGCCGACGAACGAGAACCAGTGCGCCGGACGTGCCGGCCCACTGTCCGGCAGACGCCGGCGGCGGTTGGGACGCAATGCGAACGGATTCGTGTTCATCGATGCCTGAGGTTCAAGATTGCATCCTCTTGCAAGCCACGTGCCCGCTGCGCGTACGGCGGGCGGGGCGTCGAGGCTGGGACGCGACAGCGCGATTTCCGGCGCGCTGCCGTTCGGCGTTCGAGAGGCTTCGAGAGCTATTGTGCACCGTCGAACGCTTCGCGGCTTGAGTGCACTTCGACCTTCGCCGTCCGGCATAAAAATCACGCAATGCGGTCGTCGGCCACCACCATCTGCGCGAGCGAGGCGCGCCCTGCACACCGGCAACTTGACAATCAGATAACAGCGCAACCGGTACAGGTGTTTTTTTCGGGTGGACACGCGCGCATAACCCGCTAAAATTGCGGCCAATTTTCCAGCGGTGCGGCTGACGCTGTACCGTTTGTGCGACAGCCTGGTATTTTTTTTGGCCCGCGCAATAATTGATGGTACTTTTCGGGTTTTTCAGGGGAGCCGTGGGTGCAGTGCCGCGGCGCAGGTGAGGACGGCCGGCAACGGGCCGGTCAGGATCGGAGAACGGAATGAAAAGACGGGTAGTGGGGCAAGTGGCGGCGCTGGTCTTGTGCGCGGCGCCGTGGTTGACGGCCGCTGCGAAAGACACGCAGCTCAACGTGTATAACTGGTCCGATTACATCGCCAAGGACACCATCCCGAACTTCACCAAGCAGAGCGGCGTCCAGGTCAAATACGACAATTACGACAGCGACGACACGCTGCAAGCCAAGCTCCTCACCGGCAATTCCGGTTACGACATCGTCGTGCCCACCAGCAATTACGCCGGCAAGCAGATCGCCGCCGGCATCTTCGCGCCGCTCGACAAATCGAAGCTGCCGAATCTGAAATACCTCGACCCTTCGCTGATGGCGCTCGTCGCCGGCGCTGATCCGGGCAACAAGTTCACGGTGCCCTGGGCATACGGCACGACCGGCCTCGGCTACAACGTCACCAAGGCGCAGCAGATCCTCGGCAAGAGCGTGCCGCTCGATAGCTGGGACGTGCTGTTCAAGCCGGAAAATATTTCGAAGCTGAAGGCTTGCGGCGTCTCTGTGCTCGACGCGCCGGACCAGATGTTCGCCGCCGCGCTGCACTACATCGGCAAGGATCCGATGAGCACGAACCCGGCCGACTATCGCGCCGCGCTCGAGATGATGAAGAAGATCCGCCCGTACATCACGCAGTTCAACTCGTCGGGCTATATCAACGACCTGGTCGGCGGCGACGTGTGCTTCGCGTACGGCTGGTCGGGCGACGTCGTGATCGCCAAGCATCGCGCGGTCGAGGCGAAGAAGCCCTACAAGGTCGAGTATTACATTCCGAAGGGTGGCGCGCCGGTGTGGTTCGACGTGATGGCGATTCCGAAGGATGCGAAGAACAAGGAAGCCGCGCTCGAGTGGATCAACTACATCGAAACGCCGCAGGTGCACGCCGCGATCACCAACGCCGTCTACTACCCGAGCGCGAACCTCGAAGCGCGCAAGTACGTGGACAAGGACGTGGCGAACGATCCGGCCGTGTATCCGCCGGCTGAAGTCATCAAGACCCTGTTCCTGCTCAAGCCGCTGCCGCCGGAAATCCAGCGGCTGCAAACGCGGCTGTGGACTGAATTCAAGTCCGGCCGCTGACCCGCGGCCAGAATGAACGGGTAAGCATCATCAAGAAGCCCTCGGTGTTCACCGGGGGCTTTGTTCGTCAAACGCCGGAGTGAAGCATTGTGATGAGTAGTGACCAGTCGGGCGCGCTGGCAGGGGCCGTCGCACCGTCCCTGAACCAGAATGCCGTAACGGACGACGCCACGGACAACTTCGTCCGGGTTGTCGATGTCGTGAAGAAGTTCGGCGAGACCGTAGTGGTCAAAGGGATCAACCTGTCGGTGAAGAAGGGCGAACTGTTCGCGCTGCTCGGCAGTTCGGGCTGCGGCAAGTCCACCTTGTTGCGCATGATGGCCGGGCTCGAAAGCGTGACCTCGGGCAAGATCCTGATTGATGGTGAAGACCTCGCTCAATTGCCGCCGTATCGTCGACCGGTCAACATGATGTTCCAGTCGTACGCCTTGTTTCCGCACATGACGGTGGAGGGTAACGTCGCCTTCGGTCTGAAGCAGGAAGGCGTGCCGAAGTCCGAATTGAAGGACCGCGTGCAGACCGCGCTCGAACTCGTGCAGATGGGCCGCTTCGCGAAGCGCAAGCCGAATCAGCTCTCGGGCGGCCAGCAGCAGCGCGTGGCGCTCGCGCGTTCGCTGGTCAAGCGGCCCAAGCTGTTGCTGCTCGACGAGCCGATGTCCGCGCTCGACAAGCAGATCCGTCAACGCACCCAGATCGAACTGGTCAACATTCTCGACAAGGTCGGTGTGACCTGCATGATGGTGACGCACGATCAGGAAGAGGCGATGACTATGGCGAACCGCCTTGCCGTGATGAGCGAAGGCGAGATCGTGCAGCTCGGCACGCCGCACGAAGTGTACGAGTATCCGAATAGCCGTTTCTCGGCCGAATTCATCGGTTCGACGAATCTGTTCGAAGGCCATACCGTCGAAGACGAGCCCGATCACGTGTTCATCGAAACGCCGGACCTGCCGTGCCGCCTGTATGTCAGTCACGGCATCACCGGTCCGCTCGGCATGCCGGTGACGATTTCGGTGCGCCCCGAGCGTATCGCATTGACGCGCAAACCGCCTGAGGGCGCATACAACTGGGGCAAGGGCGTCGTCACGAATATCGCCTACATGGGCGGCTATTCGCTTTATCACGTGAAGCTCGACGCCGGCAAAACCGTGATCGCGAACGTGACGAGTCTTGCGCTGACCGAGATCGATCCGCCTACGTGGGGCGACGAAGTGTACGTGCGCTGGAGCGCATCGGCCGGCGTGGTGCTGACGTCATGAAGCGCTCGTTCAATTCGTTCGCCACGTGGCCGGTGCGGCGCTTCAATCTGAACGCCCGCACCGCGGTGGTGGCCGGGCCGTTCATCTGGCTGCTGCTGTTTTTCCTCGTGCCGTTCCTGCTGGTCGTCAAGATCAGCTTTGCCGATTTGCAGCTCGGCATTCCGCCCTACACGGAGTTGACCAAATTCGCGGACGGCGCGATTCACATCACGCTCGATGTGTCGCATTACGCGTTTCTGCTGACCGACAGCCTCTATTTCGCGACCTATGTGAATTCCGTGGTGGTCGCCGCGATCTCGACGCTGTTGTGTTTGCTGATCGGCTATCCGATGGCGTATTACATCGCGCGTTCGAATCCGGGCAGCCGCAATCTGCTGATGATGGCCGTGATGCTGCCGTTCTGGACGTCGTTTCTGATTCGCGTGTATGCGTGGATCGGGATTCTGAAGAACAATGGCTTGCTGAATAACTTCCTGATGTCGATCGGGCTGATTCACTCGCCGATCGAGTTGTATCACACGAATACCGCCGTCTATATCGGCATGGTCTATTCGTATCTGCCGTTCCTTGTGATGCCGCTGTACGCGCATCTGGTGAAGATGGACATGACGCTGCTGGAAGCCGCCTACGACCTCGGCGCGAAGCCGTGGAAGGCGTTCTGGCAGATCACCTTGCCACTCTCGAAGAACGGCATTATCGCCGGTTGTCTGCTCGTGTTCATTCCGGCGGTAGGCGAGTACGTGATTCCCGAATTGCTGGGCGGCGCGAATACGCTGATGATCGGCCGCGTGATGTGGAATGAGTTCTTCGACAATGCCGATTGGCCGATGGCGTCCGCCGTGACGTGCGCAATGGTGTTGTTGTTATTGGTGCCGATGGCGTTTTTCCAGTACGCGCAGGCGAAGGCGATGGAGGAAAGGCGCTGATGAAACCGAACCGGATTTTGCAGTTGATTGCTTTGGGGATCGGGTTTTTGTTTCTCTACATACCGATCGTGAGTCTGATTGTGTATTCGTTCAACGAATCGCAATTGGTTACGGTGTGGACGCGGTTTTCGACGCGCTGGTATGCGGCGTTGTTGCAGGATGACGAACTGATCGCGGCGGCGTGGTTGTCGTTGCGGGTGGCGTTGTTGACGGCGTTTGCTTCAGTTGTCATTGGCACGTGGGCCGGATTTGTGCTCGCGCGGATGGGGCGGTTTCGCGGCTTCACGTTGTATACGGGGATGATCAATGCGCCATTGGTGATTCCTGAAGTGATTCAGGGGATTTCGCTGCTGCTGCTGTTCATCGAAATGGCCAAGTGGTTGGGATGGCCGGCCGGACGTGGCATTTTCACGATCTGGATCGGGCATGTGATGCTGTGTATTTCTTATGTGGCGATCATCGTGCAGTCGCGGGTGAAGGAGTTGCATCCTTCGCTCGAAGAGGCGGCGCTGGATCTTGGGGCTACGCCGTTGCGCGTGTTTTTCTTTATTACGTTGCCGTTGATTTCTCAAGCGCTCGTTTCTGGGTGGCTGCTGTCGTTCACTTTGTCGATTGATGATCTGGTGCTGTCCGCGTTTTTGTCTGGGCCTGGGTCGACTACTTTGCCGCTCGTTGTTTTCTCGCGCGTTCGGTTGGGGTTGAATCCGGAGATGAATGCTTTGGCTACTCTCTTTATCGCTGTGGTCACTGTTGGGGTCGTGGCGGCTAATTATTTTATGCAGCGGGCGGAGAGGAAGCGGGCCGTGATGGCGGTTTGATTTGGTGTGTTTTTATGGTGTTGGCCTTTCGTTGAATTCACAGTCGTCTATTGGCGTGTCCCTGAACCTGTCCGCAATTCTGAGTGCGAGGCGGTTAAGGGAGTTACCCGCGTGCGTTCGTAACGGGCCGTGCCTGGTGATCACCGTCTTGCCGCTGGCGCCGTTGCGTTCGTTAGTCTGGCCAGAGGGCTTGGGCTGGCCCGGGCGGCAGGGGGTAGCCCAGATGCATGTTCATCTGGCCGCCCATCGCGCGCTCGATCAGTGCTTTGTTGAACGCCAGCATCGGGTCCTGGACCTGGGGGCGGGCGTCATCGGACCCTTCACCAGTCCATCGAGCAACGCGTCAGGCAGCGCCCCGCGGGCCGAAAAATACCTCAAACCCGATACCCAACCCGAACGCCCCCCCAGTGCCGGCCATTGACGAAAACCGGCGCCGACGCATCCTTCATCAACACAAACTCCCCACCTCCCATATCACGCCGATACGTCTGCAACAAAAACCGTTTCCTATGTGAAGCCGCGGCAATCCCAGTCCGATCATCGAACATTCGCCGATTCCGGCAATTCGCCGTATTCCAGACCACATCGCCATCACGCTGCGGCAAAGAAAACTTCAGATTGTGCGTCGGCAAATAACCCCGCAAATCGACCGCGGCACAAAACGCCACACGCGGATCGAGACCAAGCAAAGGCTCCTGAATAGCCGGCAACACCCTGTCGGTCAACGCAGTAAACCGCGTCAAAAACTGCGGCGGATTACTCCCCACCACCGGCACATAGTGCCGATCAAGCAGATCCTCAATCGACACTTCACCACGCGCCACCGCCGTTTCGAATACCTTGCTCACGGCGGCCGCCGCTCGCTGCACGGCCTCGATAAACCGCGTATCCGCCGTTTCCACACCCGTCGCAGCGGTCAGCTCGATCAGGGTTTCGGACACGCCAAGCAGATTCCCCAAACGGTCCTTCGCCTGCACGAAATTCTCGCTCGAATCCTCGACGCCGCTCGCCATTTCCAGCACCTGCGCCTCGAGTCCGTCGCACTGCGATTCGATCTCGCCGGTCAACACGGCGATCTGTCCCGCCTCGTCATTCAGATGCGCGATCGCATCGCCGGTTGCATGTACGACGTCGCCGATCTTGCGCGTGCCTTCACGCACGCGGTGCGCCCGCGCGGTGTTCACGGATCCCTCGCTGATCAACTGCTCGGTCTGTTGCGTGAGGTGCGCCAGCGTCGTCTCGATCTGCCCGGTGGCCTGCGCGGTCTTCGCCGAGAGGTTCTTTACTTCGGCCGCGACCACCGCGAAACTTTTGCCGGAGTCGCCGGCGCGCGCGGCTTCGATCGCGGCATTCAGCGCCAGCAGATGAGTCTGGCGGGCGATCAGCGAAATCTCCTCGGAGACACGGCTCACATGCGCTAGCGCGCTGCGCAGCGCGCCGATCTGGCTTTCGATGACCGTCACGCCTTCCACCAGTCCGTGGATGTCAGCCAGCGACGCTTCGAGCGTTTGCTGCGATTCCTGCACGCCGGTCGCGGCTTCGGCGGATACGTGGCTCATTTTCCGCGCGGCAGCGGCAATGCGATGATTACCCGCGAGCGTCTGCGCAGCCGATTCGCGCAGCGCGCGGCATACTTGCGCCTGGCGTTGCACGCGCGCGGCCACTTCTTCGACGTGGCCCGATACGTCGCAGATCTCGATGCCCAATTTGCCGGCTTGCGCGGCAATATCGCCGACGACCGTGTGCGAACGGGCCGAACGGCGAAAGCTGAAACGCGTCATGGTGGTCTCCTTTGTCGACCCGAGTTGGCGCTTTGGCGCTTTAGCGCCTACTCGAGTCCCATGCAAAGCTGTCGATCGGAACTGGCGCTTTAGCGCTTACTCTGGTCCCATAGCCCGTTACTCCGGTCCCATGCAATATGTTCTCTGCTGGCGCGCTCGGCGCGCTCGGCGCAGTCTATTGGCGCAGTCACCCAACGCGGATACAGCGTCTCCTCGACGCGTTTACGGCAGTCTTTCAAGCGACTTGATACGGGGTATCCCGCAGTCGCTATGATGTGCGGTCAAACTGCGATCCACGCCTTATCCGCAGACCTTTCCGTTTCTTACCGGCAACCCATGATCGACTCCTTCGCGCGCGTTTCGGGCTGGCAACAGCTCTATCACCTGTGGCAACTGATCGTCATGCTCTGCAAGTTTCTCTGGGGACTGTTGCGTCTGCTGGGCGGTGGCTGAGCGCGTCGACGCGCCGCGAGGGAAGGGCGTGCAAGATTCGCGCGCGATATGAACGCGCGAGCACGCGCGAAGCATCGATCGAATGAATCGCGGGGAAGAAAGCAGTCGGGTCAGGCCGGCGCGCGACGCGTGCCTTCGTCAACCGGAACAGGCGCTCCGCGCGTACCGAGAAACGCGCGCAAATCGGTCATCACGCGCTCGGGTGCTTCTTCCATCGGAATATGGCCGAGCCCCGGATACATGACCGACTTCGCGCCCGGAATGCGGCTGGCGAATTCGGCGGCGTGCGCTGTCGGAATCCAGCGATCCTTCGCACCCCATAGCACCAGCGTCGGCACGTCGAGTGTCTTCAGCACGTCGGTGTCGACATCCTTGAAGTCGAGCGTGGGCACCATCTTGCCGATCGCGGTGCGCGTGCCTTCGCCGTGGAAGAACTCGACGTAGCGCCGCAGCGTCACCGCATCGATCTTGCGCGGATCGCCATAGACGTTGCGCACCGCGCTTTTGACGATGACCTCAGGCAGCCACCACGGCGAACTGACCCGCACCAGCGCGCTATTGAACAGGCCGATATAAATCGGCAGTTTCATCGGAAAGCCGGCCGAGTCGATCAGCACGAGCCGTTCAACCGCTTCGCGATGACGCACCGCATAGTCCCACGCAATCAGCCCGCCGAGCGAATTGCCGATGAAGGTCGCGCGCGAGATGCCGAGCGCCTGCATGAACATATCGATGAAACGCCGATAGGTCGGCAGATTCATCGTTTCGATTTCGCCGCTGCTGGAGCGCAGCGGTCCAGTCACGCCGAACGGCGGCAGGTCGAGGCGGATCACGCGATGCTCGCGCTTGAGTTCATCGGCGACCCGATTCCAAGTGTGCAACGAAGACGCGAAGCCGTGGATCATTACGAAGATCTCGCCGCTGCCTTCATCGACGTAATGCACGTCGGCGCCCATGATCTTCACGAATCTGGAGCCGCTTTGCGTGTAGCGTCGGCGCAATTCGTCGCGCGGCACACTGGTGATGCCGAGGCGCGCGGCGAGCGAGCGCGACGGTAGCGGGGATGTCGAGGCGGGCGTGCCGGAGTCGATGCTTGCCATGTTGGTTGTCTCCCTTGTCGTTCGATTTCTAGTTAGCGTGGCTTCGAATCGGATTCCATCGGCGGCGTCTTGTTCTCCCTGGCTGTCAGCCGCCGCGCGCGGCGTCAGGGCGCGAAGCGATAGTCGTGCGGACGCGCGCGGCGCGTGCGTTTTCGAAAGCTGAAGCTGAAGCCCGGCCACAACGCGGTAACTTTGCCGCTGCGGGTCTGATAGTAGCTACGACATCCGCTCGCCCACACGGAGTGCTGCATGTCCTTCTGCAAACGCGCGTTGAAATCGCGCTGCACGTCGGGCCGCAGATTCATCGTGCGTGCCTTGCGGCGACGCAGTACGCGCAGGCAATCGGCGATGTACTGCACCTGCGATTCGATCATGTAGAGCAGCGAGTTGTGGCCGAGGCCGGTATTCGGGCCCACGATCATGAAGAAGTTCGGAAAGTTCGCCACGCTGACACCGAGGTAGGCTTCCGGCCCGTCGCGCAGCCACTGAGCGCTGAGATCCGCGCCGTCGAGACCGGTCACCTCGAACGGCGCGGCGACGTCGTTGACCTGGAAGCCCGTGCCGCAAATGATCGCGTCGGCGGGGCGATGCACGCCGTCTTCGGTCACGATGCCGTCGGCGACGATCTCGCGGATGCCGCTCGTCACCACATCGACGTTCGGCTGGCTGAGCGCGGGATAGTAGTCGCTCGAGAGCAGCACGCGCTTGCAGCCGAACCGGTAGTTCGGCGTCAGCTTGGCGCGCAACTCGGGATCCTTGACGCGTCGTTCGAGGTAGCTCAGGCCGAACTTCATCGGCACCTTCATCAGTTCCGGATTGACGACGAATGCGATGGCGCGCGATTCGAGCTGCCAGTAGATCGCATTGCGCACGAAGCGCTGCGTGAACGGCAGATGCTGGAACAGCCAGCGGGCGCGCGCGTCGATCGGTTTGTCGGGCTTGGGCATGACCCACGGCGCGGTGCGCTGGAACAGATCGAGATGCGCGACGCGCGGCTGGATTTGCGGCACGAACTGGGCCGCGCTTGCGCCCGTGCCGATCACCGCGACGCGTTTGCTTTCGAGCGAATACGCATGGTCCCAGCGCGCCGAATGAAACAGCTTGCCTTCGAAGCGCTCGAGTCCGGCAATCCGCGGCATGGCCGGGCGGGACAGCGGACCGCTTGCGGCGATCACCACATCGGCCTCGATGTTTTCACGCACGCCGTTCACATCGATCTCCACGCGCCAGACCTGGCGCGCTTCGTCGAAACGCGCCGCGGCCACGCGCGCGTTGCAACGCACGTAACGCTCCACGCCATACTTGCGGGCGCAGTGCTTCAAATAGGCGAAGATTTCCGCCTGGCCGCCGAACGCGCGCGACCACGTTGGATTCGGCTCGAACGAAAACGAATAGAGATGCGAGGGCACGTCACAGGCCGCGCCGGGATAGGTGTTGTCACGCCAGGTGCCGCCGATATCGCTGGCCGCCTCGTAAATCGTGAACGACGTAATGCCCATTCGCTGCAGGCGAATCGCCATGCCGATGCCGGCAAACCCGCTTCCGACAATCGCGATGCGTGGCGCGGCAGGCGCGGCAGATGAGGCAGGCGTCACGGCGGTCTCCGGCATGGGGCGAGTTTCAGGCGTCTACATGTGTCTACATGTGTCTACTGCGGCATAACGCGCAGGGTAGACAACTGTGCACCTGACGTCAAGATCGTTTAGAGTACTGCTATTAAACGCGCGTAGCGCGCATCGATTGAAAACACATGACATCCGTACCGGAAGCGGCAGCCGCCGCCGAACACGGCGTTGCCGCAGGGCAGGAATTGCCGGCCGGCAAGCGCAAACTGATCGAAGCCGCGTTGCGCCTGACGGCGGGCGGCCGCAGTTTTACGAGCCTGGGTTTGCGCGAACTGGCGCGCGAGGCCGGGCTCAATCCCAACACCTTCTATCGTCATTTCGACACGCTCGACGATCTGGCGCGCGAAGCCGTCGAATCGGTGAGCCGCCGTTTGCGGCCGATGCTGCGGCGTGAGCGCTGGCTCGCCGCGCACGACGAACCGCATAGCGTGCCGCGTCGCGCCTGCGTTGCGTTCTTTGCGTTCGTGCTGGAGAGCCGCGCGGCGTTTTTGAGCGCGCTTGCCGAATATCATGGTACATCGCCGGCATTGCGCGAGGCCGTGCGCGCGAACCTTCACGAGGTGTCGGCGGAAATGGCCGACGACGTCGTTCAACTTGAATTGATGCCGACACTTTCCCGCGAAACCGTCGACGAAGTCTGCACGCAGATCGTGCTGCAACTCTTTCATCTCTCAGCTGAATATATCGATGCAGACAATGCGCGCCGCACTGCGCTGATCGCGTATGCGGAGCGTTTCATCGTCAGGCTGTTCGCCGGTTCGGTGGTGCTGGCGCAGCACGAGCCGGTCGGAGAACGGGTGCCGATGCGGGCGTGAAGCCTCAGAAAATGAATCGCCCATAACGAAACAGGCTCCATGAAGGAGCCTGTTTTCATTGACGCATGCTTGCCCGACTAGTTGGACTTCAGCAGCCGTGCGAAGCTCAGGTGTTGTCGTTCCAGCCGCCGGAGTCGTCGTTGCTGCCCATGTCGACGCCGCCGCTGTTGTCGCTCCAGTCGTTCGAACCCTGGCCGAAGTCGAGGCCGCCGCCATTGCCAGCGTCGTTGCCACGACGGCGCGCTTCGTCGTCGACGACCACGTCGCGCTCCACGACGCGCTCACGCCCGGAATTCAGCGCTTCGCCGAGTAGCACGCCGGTCAGCAGACCGCCCATGCCGCCGCCGAAACCACCGCCGCCTTGCTGCACGATAACCTGCGGCTGTTGCTGATACGGTCCTTGCTGCGGATAGGGCGCTTGCGGCGGATTGCCGAAACGTTCGGCTTCCTGCGCATACGGCGACTGCTGCTGCGCGCTGGCGGCCGGTGCGGCATACGGATCGGGCCGGCCCTCGAGGCGCGCGCGCATGCTACCGAGGCGCTGTTCCAGTTCGTCGAGCTGATACGGCGGCAGCGGATTCTTGCTGTTCGACAGCGTTTCGACGAGGCCACGCAACTGGTCTTCGGTTGCTTCGACTTCCTTCTCCAGCGCCTCATGACCTTGCACGGTGGAGAGCTTCACGTCGAGCTTGAGCGAACGCACGGTGTTGAGCATTTCCGTGGCGCGCTTGAGCTGCACGCGACGCTCGTCGTCGGCGCGCGTGTCGCCTTGGGCGCGGGCGCGCCGCAAGGTCCAGCGCAACACCAGCGCGATCACGCCGACAAGGACAAGGATGCCGATCCACATGCCCATGCCCGGACCATGCCGTTGCGGCGCTTGCGGCGCGATGGCCGACTGTTGCTGCACAGCCGGCGCGGTCTGCTGCGCGAACGGGTTGGCCGCGCGGCTGGTGGTGTTGCCGCCCGTGGCGCCTGCGCGTTCCGCGTCCTTGCGAATGCGCGCTTCGGTTTGCGCGAAGCGGGTCGGGTCAGTGAAGCGGATTTGCGGGTCGAGTGTCTTGGCCTGCTGCACCTGGGCGAGCGCGTCGGCGGAACGGCCTTCGCGGTCGAGCACCTGGGCATACAGATAGTGCGCGCGCGCATTGTTCGGATGCGCCTGCAGCACTTCGCTCAGACTGGCGTCGGCCTGTTGCCAGTTGCCTTGCGACATGGCCGATTCGATCTGCTGAACGGTGGGCACTGCGAACGCCACGGCCGACACGAACAGCAGTGAGGCAAACGCGGTTGCGAGAAATTTTTTCATTTACGGACCGGGCGCGTTGCGCCCGTCTCCTTCAGTCGATTCCGGCGGCTCACACGAAGGCCGCCGGTATGTACTGCTGCCGACGCAGTTACTGGGCCGGTGTATTGATCTGCTTCTTCAATGCTTCGAGACGATCTTCGACGGACGGCCCGCGGTTCAGATCCGCGAGCTTGTCGTCGAGCGCCTTGCCGCTCTTCACGTCGGCCGAATTCAGGCGGGCGTCCGAACGGGCATTCGACAGCGCGACCTTGTCTTCCATTTTCTGGAAATCTTCGGACAGATTCTTGCCGCCGATGCCGCCCAATGCCGTGGCCGCCACGTCTTTCGCCTGAGCGATCTGCTGCTTGGCTTGCAGAATGCTCGAGCGGGCGTTCAGGTCGTTGCGGCGCGTGCGCATGTCTTCGATCTGACTCTTGAGCTGCGCCACCGACGGCTCCAGCGTAGTCAGTTCCTTGGCGAGCGCGTCGCGTTCGGCTTCGGCCGTGGCTTGCGCGCCCAGGGCTTCCCGCGCGAGCGCTTCGTCGCCGGATTGCAGCGCGCGTTTCGCGCCGTCTTCGTATTTTTTCGCCTTGTCCGCGGCAACATCGCGCTTGCTTTGCTGCGTGGCCACTTGCGCCTGGATCTCGATCAGCGAGTTCTCGGCTTTGGCGATGCTCTCGTCGAGTTCGCGCACGATCTGGCGCGAGTCGCGCGACGGATCTTGCACGGAGTCGGCTGCGTCGTTCAGGAGACCTTTAAGCGTGCGGGAAATGCTGTCAAAAAGCGACATGAAAACCTCCAAAGAATGTAAACGGCGCTGAATAATCCCGCGCGCTTAACTGCATTCAACTGCTACTTTACGCCGCTGCGTGCGAAGCTGCGCAACGTTCGGACCGGAGTTCGGGGCGCGCGCGCCGATTGCAATAGCGGCAACGTAAATTGTTCGATTCGAATATCGAGTGGCAAACAGCTCAAAGGTTAAATCGCGCGACGCGTCATTCAGCCGCTCGCGGATATTACACCACGCGCTCTCTTAAAACCGCCTCAAAGGGCGCGATGACAGATTAGCCAACTTTGCGCGCGGCACGTGTCGTCGGCGTGAATAGGCGCGGTGCGCGTGTGCGGTGTTTACGTCCATTGTCGCCGTACGCGAGCATGGCTGAATACGTCCAACAGCCGTGCATGCAACGACACAAAAGACGCAAACGCCGAAGCTATTTTCAACGCGCAACGAGCCGCCGTTAATCGCTGGATGAGTGCCAACCTTGCAATGCCGAAAGCTCGCGCATTTTGAGTGACGCCGATGTAACGATATGCGACGCGCCGGAACGCGTCGTGCGTTATGCGTCGCACAGGCTCATTACGCGAAACGGCCGCCTTTCGTGCTGGGATCGCCAAGCGGATCGTCGTCGTCGCGCGGGGTGTCGACGCGCGGGCGTTTGAGCACGCTGCGCATTTGCGCTTCCGTATCGGTCGGCGGTGTGGATCCTCCCGCCGCCGCCGCTTCGGCCGCTGCCACGCGCGCGACGGCTTCGGCGGTTGCCGCGGCTTCCTCGTCGATGCCGACGGCGAGGGCGGCGGCGAGACCGGCCGGCAACAACGGCGCGGGCTCAGGCTCTGCTTGCCCCAAGGGCGCATGTGGCAATGCGCCCGGCGCCGGCGCGTTGGAACCCGCCGCGCCATCCGTGGACGCGCCGGTTGCGTTTTCGCCGCGCGTTTGCAAAGCCGGCGGTAATGCGGCGCGCGCGTGCCGCGTGCCGCGCGCGACCCGTTGCAGCGCGGCGTTGAGCGCGTCCGGCGCGCGGGGCGCGCGCAGGCGGTCGACGATGCTCGCCGCCTTCACCTGTTCGCTGGTCGCGCCGAAGCTCAAGACCGCGCGCCGCATCAGTTCGCTGACGCTGATGCCCATATTCTCGGCGGTGGTGGTGATCGCGAGTTTCTGCGCGGTCGTGACGAATACGACGATGCGTTCGCTGGGCTTATTCATAGTCGGCTCGCATACTTGTTGGCATGGGCGGTTCAAAGCGGGCATTTGGCGGACGCCGTGACGCGGGCAGGTGTTAGCGCGCGCCGAGTCCATCATATGACGAGTTGCCCCGCTGCGGAAAGGGCGCGACATGAAAATCCTGTGACATCAATGAGTTGTAGCGTTTGCGGGCCGCTTGTCCACAGGCCTTTCAACATTTTCTGTGAATAACTCGGGCGGCGCGTGAAAGCGCTCGTAAGACTGCCCGGAACGACAGACTCATTTCGCGCGAAGGGAATTCTTACAAAAAAACTAACTTGGACCGCGCGTGATTTCTTTTAAAATACGCTGTTACGTTGCGCCGGGCTCGGTCCGGGCGTGCCGTGCGGCCGGCCGGGGGCAAGGGGCCGCGCGGTGGTGTGCGCCTCAGGCTACGAGGCTCGATCACGATCCATGTGCGCGCCACGAGCGCGTGCAGAAAGGCGTTCAGTCATGCGCCCACTATTCCAGTCATGCCAATCATCAAACGACCGCATTCATCCAATTCTCCGTCTGGTGAAGACCGGGATTCCTACCAACGCACTCCAGGACGCAATGCAGCTTCGCGCGACGCCGAGGCCGGCCGCCGTTCCATCGGCGCGACTCTCGCTATCTGGTTCGCCAGCCTGCTCGCGACCATCGCGGTGGTGGGCGCGCTGATCGTCGGCTATGCGCTCGTGGTGATGGGGCCGCAACTGCCGTCGCTCGACGCGCTGACCGACTATCGTCCGAAGGTGCCGCTGCGGGTCTACACGGCGGACCATGTGCTGATCGGCGAGTTCGGCGAGGAGCGGCGCTCTCTCGTGCGCTTCCAGGACATTCCCGATCAGATGAAGAAAGCGGTGCTAGCGATCGAAGACTATCGCTTCTACGAGCACGGCGGTGTCGACTTCATCGGCATTCTGCGGGCGGGTGTCTCCGACCTCTCGCACGGCGGCGCCTCGCAGGGCGCGAGCACGATCACCATGCAGGTGGCGCGTAACTTCTTCCTCTCGAGCGAGAAGACCTACACGCGCAAGATTTACGAAATGCTGCTCGCGTACAAGATCGAGCGCGCGCTGACCAAGGATCAGATTCTCGAGCTGTACATGAACCAGATTTATCTGGGCGAACGCGCCTATGGTTTCGCCGCGGCCGCGCGCGTGTACTTCGGCAAGGATCTGAAAGACATCACGCTGGCGGAATCGGCGATGCTGGCTGGCTTGCCGAAGGCACCGTCCGCGTACAATCCGGTGGTCAACCCGAAGCGCGCGAAGATCCGTCAGGAGTACATTCTGCGGCGCATGCTCGAACTGAGATACATCAGCCAGGATCAGTACGATCAGGCCGTGAAGGAAGAGATTCACACCAAAAATCCGGGCAACGAATATAGCGTGCATGCCGAGTACATCGCCGAAATGGTCCGGCAGATGATGTATGCGCAATACAAGGACGAAACCTATACGCGCGGCCTGAACGTCACCACCACGATCGACTCCGCCGACCAGGACGCCGCTTATCGCGCGGTGCGCAAGGGCGTGATGGATTACGAGCGGCGCCATGGCTATCGCGGGCCGGAAGGTTTCGTGCAACTGCCCGCGCCGGGCGACGACCGCGATCAGACCATCGACGACGCGCTAACCGATCACCCCGACAACGGCGAGATTATTGCAGCGGTGGTGACGGACGTGGGTCCGAAGCAGGTCAAGACGCAACTCGTGGACGGTACACAGGTGACGATCAGCGGCGATGGTCTGCGTTTCGCCGCCGCCGCATTGAGCGCGCGCGCCACGGCCGCCACGAAGATCAAGGTCGGCTCGATCGTGCGCGTTATCGCCGACGACAAGGGCAACTGGCAGCTCACGCAATTGCCGCAGGTCGAAGGCGCGCTGGTGTCGCTCACGCCGCAGGACGGCGCGATCCGCTCGCTGGTGGGCGGCTTCGACTTCAACAAGAACAAGTTCAACCACGTCACGCAGGCGTGGCGTCAGCCGGGTTCGAGCTTCAAGCCGTTCATCTATTCGGCGGCGCTCGACAAGGGCCTCGGACCGGCCACGATCATCAACGACGCGCCGTTGTATTTCCCGTCGAGCACGCCGGGCGGCGACGCGTGGGAGCCGAAGGACGACGACCAGCCGGACGGTCCGATGCCGCTGCGTCTCGCGTTGCAGAAGTCGAAGAACCTCGTGTCGATCCGCATTCTGTCGTTCATCGGTACCAAGTACGCGCAAGACTTCGTCACGCAGCGTTTCGGTTTCGACGCCGACAAGACCCCGCCGTATCTGCCGATGGCGCTCGGTGCGGGCCTCGTTACGCCGTTGCAGTCGGCGGGTGCGTATTCGGTGTTCGCGAACGGCGGCTTCCGGATCAATCCGTATCTGATCAACGAGGTGACGGATGCGCGCGGCCAACCGCTCTCCAAGGCGCAGCCGCTGACGGCCGGACGCGATGCGCCGCGCACGCTGGAACCGCGCAACGCATACATCATGAACAGCCTGCTGCATTCGGTGGCGACGGCCGGCACGGGTGCGGGCACCAATGCGCTGCATCGTACGGACTTGCAGGGCAAGACGGGGACGACCAACGACGCGAAGGACGGCTGGTTCGCCGGTTATCAGCAGTCGCTCGTGGCGGTGGCGTGGATGGGTTATGACCAGCCGAAGAGTCTCGGCAGCCGCGAATTCGGCGCGCAACTGGCGTTGCCGATCTGGGTGGAATACATGCAGCGCGCGCTGCGCGGGGTACCGCAAAGCGAACCGGCGCAACCGGACGGCGTGACTTCGGTCGACGGCGAACTGTTCTATACGGACATGACGCCGGGCAATGGCTTCGTCGCCAGCATCGGTCTGGATTCGGCGAATCCCACCGCCGGCGTGAGCGATGCGGTCGGCGGCGTGGGCCCGGCGGGTATGACGCCGCCGGTGGTGCCGCCGCCGAGTGTCTCGTCGAACGAGAAGAAGCAGATCATGGATCTGTTCGAGTCGAACAAGCCGTGATGTTCTCCAAGGGGACTCCCTTGGAGCGCGGCGGGCGTGTGTGGGCCGTGTGAATCTTGCGGCCGCGCACGCGGGCAAGTTTTTGAAAGAGCAGGAAAGCGCCGCCCGGCACGGCTTTCGTGCCGTTTGTCGGGTGGTCCACCCGGCGGATTGTGTGCCCGGCATGCGCGGTGTGTTTTAATCACGCCGGCGGTGCTTTTCTCAAGGGTCCTGAAGGACGCCCGATCCCTAAACGGTGTCGGCCTCCGGCACCGCTGCGTCTCGCCGCGAGCGAGACGTCCATTCTCGAATTCCGCGCCGCGCGAGACCCGGTATGACGCGCGCGTATGTCACTTCGTCCGCCGGCAACGTTGAGGTTGCCACGGACGGCGTGTTTGCCATCCAGCATCCACCGGGTCCCGCCTTGTGAAAAGTCGAATCCTGATCTGTCTGATGACAGGTCTGCTGCGCGCGTTTGCTTTTATGCCGTATAGCGTCGTCGCGCGAATTGGCACCGGTATCGGCGCCTTGCTGTACCGCATTCCCAGCACGCGCCGGCGCGTCGTGCATACCAATCTGAAGCTGTGTTTCCCGGACATGAGCGACGAGGCGCGCGAACGTCTGGCGCGCGCGCACTTTTGTCACGTGATCCGCAGCTATGTCGAGCGCGGGCCGCAATGGTTCGGCAATGCGCAGGCGCTGGCGCGGCTCGTCGAAGTGGAGAGCGCGATCGATCTGTCCGACATGGCGGGGCAGCCGACGATTTTCGTCGGCTTCCATTTCGTCGGCATCGAGGCGGGCTGCATGATGTATTCGACGCGGCATCCGGTCGCCTCGCTCTACACGCCGATGTCGAACCTCCTGCTCGATGCGATGGCCAAGCGGCAGCGCGGTCGCTTCGGCACGGAGATGATTCCGCGCAGCGATAGTGTGCGACGCGCGTTGCGCGCGCTGCGCGACGGCAAGCCGGTGATGCTCGCCGCGGATATGGATTTCGGCTTACGCGATTCGGTGTTCGTGCCGTTCTTCGGCGTGCCAGCCTGCACGCTCACATCCGTCTCGCGGATGGCGCGCGCGGCGAATGCGCGGGTGGTGCCGTTCGTGACCGAAGTGCTGCCGGATTATCGCGGATACAAGCTGAGTATTTTCGAAGCGTTGAGCGATTTTCCGTCCGACGACGCGGCGGTTGACGCGCGGCGTATCACCGAGTTTCTCGAGACGCAGGTGAGGCGGATTCCTGACCAATACTATTGGGTGCACAAGCGGTTCAAGAATCGGCCGGCGGGTGAGGCGAGTGTTTATTGATGTGGGGCGGCGTTAAATGCGTCTGGGGGTGAATGTGGTGCGGGGTCAAGTACTTAGGTGGGATCTCCTGGCGTTATCAACAGCCCTGTCAACACGCTCTGTGGATAAACTGCAGCACCGCCAGTCATCCCCGCGGCACTTGACCCCGCTGCATCCACCGGCACCTCAAGTAACAAACCCATTCGGGTCAAGCAGTTAACCGTGTAGCCCCGGAGTTATCAACAACCCTGTCAACACAAACTGGGGATAACGTTGAGGCCTCCCAGGGTCTTCGTTGAGTGAAAAAGCCATCGTTCAACGCCCGCTGGTTCATTCCGTACCGCACACACAATTCCCCATGCGTTCAAGGTGTTAGCCTGCTTGTCAGATAGTTTTCAACAGGCTCATCAACAAAAAGTGGGGATAAGTCCGTGGCGATCAGTACGGAATCCCAGGTTTAGCTAATCGACAACGCCCGCGTTCGCCGCCGGAACCGCCGACGCCGAAGCCGCGGTCGCTGCGTTTGCGGAAGACGCCGCCGATTCAAGCGGCGGATTCCCCATCGCCTGGAACAACGCCGCCGTATCCGTCAAGCGCGCGCTCGTGTAGCGGATCTCATCGAGCTGCGCGTTGCGAAACTGCTGCTCACTCGAACGCGCTGACGCAATAGGCACCGCACCCAGCCGATAGCGCCCTGAGGTTTCGTCGAAGATACCTTGCGCCGAACGCGCGGCAATGTTCGCGGCATCGAGCGCCTGCGAGTCGTGCTCGAGCGCGGCGAGCGTGTCGGCGACATTCTGGAACGCGGCCAATACCGTCTGTTTGTACTGCGAGACCGTGGCATCGTACGTATCGACCGCCGCGCGCCGTTGCGCGAACAGGGCGCCGCCATGAAACAGCGGCTGCGACAGCGCCGCGCCGATGCTCCAGATCGCGCCCGCGCCGGAGAGCGCCACCGGCCAGCTAAAGCCGCCTTGTCCCATCGACGCGCTCAACGACAGGCTCGGGAACATCTGCGCCGTGGCGACGCCGACATCGGCCGCCGCGGCCTTCAAGGCGGCATCGGCGGCCTGGATGTCGGGACGCGCGCGCAGCAGTTCCGAGGGCACCACCACGGGCACCTGTTCAGGCACATGCAACTGCGCGAGTTCGAGATCGTCCGGCGCCGCATCCGGCGTGCGGCCCAGCAGCACCGCCAACGCGTGACGCGTGCTCAGCCATTGCTGCTTCAGCCCCGGCAAACTCGCGGACAGACTGGCCGCGCTTTGCTGCGCGCTCAACTGATCGGCATGCGAAACCGCGCCCAATGCATAGCGCCGCTGCGTATCGCGAGCCTGATCGTTGGCGATCGTCACGAGCCGTTCGGTCGTCTCGATCTGCGCATGCAGCGCGGCGCTGGTGATCGCGGCGGTCACGATATTGGCGGCCAGCGCGCGGCGCGCGGCGTCGAACTGATACGCCTGAACGTTGACGCGCGCCGCGAGCGCCGCGTCGGCCAGACGCGCGGCACCGAACAGGTCGAACGTATAGTGCGCCTGCAATTGACCGACGAAGATGTTGTATAGAAACGTGTTCGGTCCGATCTCGGGGATCGCCAACGCGCGATTGCGAGTCGCCTGGCCGCCCAGGTCGATGGTCGGCAACAGCGAACTGCCGATCTGCGCGCGCAACTGCTCACGCGCGGCGGCGAGGCTCTTGTCGGTCGCGGCGAGCGTTGGGCTGTTGCGCAGGCCTTCATCGACGAGCGCGTTCAGCGCGTCCGACTGATACAGCTTCCACCATTCGGGCACCGGCTTCGCGCCGACCACGAACTGCTGCGTGACGCCTTGCGCGGGCACGGTTTGCGTCGGCTGCGCCTGTGCGCCGTAGTGCGCCGGTTGCGGCATCGCGGGCGGCTCGCCGCTCGGCCCGAACGAGCAGGCGGCGAGCGTGCATGCCATGCCGGTGAGGGCGGCGATGCGCGAGTATCGGGAGAAGACGAAAGTGGCCATGCTCAATTTCCCGTATGCGTCGTGCCGGACGCGGACGGCGTCTGCGGCTCGCGTTCATCGGTACGCACGCGGAACGATACGGCGTACAGCGCGGGCAGATAGAACAGCGTGAGGATGGTGGCGCTCGTAATGCCGCCCATCAGCGCGGTCGCCATCGGGCCGAAGAAGTTCGAGCGCAGCAGCGGAATCAGCGCGAGCACGGCGGCGGCCGCGGTCAGCGTGATCGGCCGGAAGCGCCGCACGGTCGCGCCGACGATTGCATCGAAACGCTTATGTCCCGACGCAATGTCCTGTTCGATCTGATCGACCAGGATCACCGAGTTGCGCATGATGATGCCGAACATCGCGATCACGCCGAGCATCGCGACAAAGCCGAACGGCTGGCCGAACAGCAGCAGCGTGAGCACCACACCGATCAGCCCGAGTGGCGCGGTCAGCACGACCATCAACACGCGTGCGAAACTTTGCAGCTGGATCATCAGCAGCGTGAGCACGGCGATGATCATGATCGGCATCTGCGCGTTGATCGACGTTTGACCCTTGCCGCTTTCCTCGACCGCGCCGCCGATCTCGATCCGATAGCCGACCGGCAGGGTGGCGCGAATCGGGCCCAGCGCCTTGTCCACCGCATGCGTGACGTCGATGCCTTGCGCGCCGGGCGCGACGTCGGATTGCACGGTGAGGGTCGGCTGACGGTCGCGTTCCCAGATCACGCCGTATTCGAGGTCGTTGCGCAAATGGCCGAGCGTGCCGAGCGGCACGGGACCGTTCGGCGTGGGCATCGCTAGCGTGACGAGTTGCGCGGGATCGACGCGCTCCGCCTTCGGCGCGCGCAGATCGACGCTGATCAGTTTGTCGCGTTCGCGATACTGCGTGACGGTGTAGCCGGAGAGCGTCATCGCGAGGAAGCTCGAAATGTCGTCGGAGCTCACGCCGAGTTCGCGCGCTTTCTTCTGATCGACTTCGAAACGCACCGAGCGCTCGGCGGGTTCGTCCCAATCGAACTGGACGTTGCTGGTGCCGCGGTCCGAACGCATGGTCGCGGCGACGCGCTCGGCGATCGAGCGCACGGTGGCGATATCGTCGCCGCTCACGCGGAACTGCACCGGATAGCCGACGGGCGGCCCATTCTCGAGGCGCGACAGGCGCGTGCGAATCGCCGGAAAGTTGTTGCGCAATTCCGGTTCGAGCCATTGCGCGAGCTTTTCGCGATCCTTCACCGACTTCGCCGTGATCACGAACTGCGCGAAATTGGGTTGCGGCAATTGCTGATCGAGCGGCAGATAGAAACGCGGCGCGCCGGTGCCGACGAAGTCGACCGTATGATCGATTTCCGGGCGGCCGACCAGCGCTTTTTCCAGCCGCTGGGCCTCGCGCAACGTGGCTTCGAACGACGCGCCTTCGGGCAGGCGCACGTCCACCAGCAACTCGGGACGGTCCGAACTCGGGAAGAACTGCTGCGGCACCAGCGCGAAACCCGCCATGGCCAGCACGAACAGCACGACGGTGATCGCCAGCACGACGAAGCGCCGCTCGATGCACCAGCCGATCCAGCCGCGCAGGCGCCGATAGAAACGCGTGTCGTAGATGTCGTGCTCGTGATCGTCGGGCAGATGAGTTTCGTGCGCCTCGCGTTTGCGCTCGGGCAGCAGGTGATAGCCGAGCAGCGGAATCAGCACCACCGCGGCGAGCCACGAGGCGATCAGCGCGATCGCCGACACTTCGAAAATCGAGCGCGTGTATTCGCCGGTGCTCGACTTGGCCAACGCGATCGGCAGAAAACCGGCGACGGTGACGAGCGTGCCGGTCAGCATCGGGAACGCGGTGCTGGTGTACGCATAGGCCGCAGCGCGCGTGCGGTTCCAGCCTTGCTCCAGCTTTACCGACATCATCTCGACCGCGATGATCGCGTCGTCGACGAGCAGCCCCAGGGCGAGCACTAGCGTGCCAAGCGACACCTTGTGCAGGCCGATGTCGAACAGATACATGCACAAGGCGGTGACGGCAAGCACCACCGGGATCGAGATCACGACCACCATGCCGGTGCGCACGCCGAGCGACACCAGGCTCACCACCAGCACGATCGCCACCGCTTCGGCGACGGCTTCGAGAAAGTCGTCGACCGAATGCTCGACCGCGTTCGGCATGCTCGACACTTCGACCAGTTGCAGGCCGGCGGGCAGCGCCTTTCGCAACTGCACCATCTGCTGATCGAGCGCCTTGCCGAGACGGATCACGTCGCCGCCCGGCTGCATTGTCACGCCGATGCCGAGCACGGCCTTGCCGCCGGCGCGCATCTGCGTGGCGACCGGATCGTCGTAGCCGCGCTTGATCGTGGCGATATCGCCGAGACGGAACGAACGGTTGTTGATGCGAATCAGTGTGTCGGCGAGCGCGTTGACGTCCTTGAACTGGCCGGTGGGGCGCACGAACACGCGGTCGTCGGAGGTGGTCAGCGTGCCGGCTTGCGAGACGCTGTTCTGCGAATTGATGGCCTGGCCGAGTTGTTGCGGCGAGATGCCGAGGCGCGTGAGTTGCGTGTTGGCGATCTCGATGTAGATGTGCTGGTCCGGATCGCCGAAATAATCGACCTTGCCGACGCCCGGCACGCGCAGCAGCACCGTGCGCAACTGGTCCGCGTAGTCGTGCAGTTGTGCGGGAGAGAAGCCGTCCCCTTCGAGCGTGTAGATGTTGGTGTAGACGTCGCCGAATTCGTCGTTGAAGAACGGGCCTTGAATGCCTTGCGGCAGCGTCGCCGCGATGTCGCCGACTTTCTTGCGTACCTGATACCAGGTCTCGGGCACGTCCTTGACCGGCGCCGAGTCCTTCATCGAGAAGAACATCAGCGATTCACCGGGGCGCGAGTAGCTGCGCACGAAGTCGATGGCGGGCGTCTCCTGCAATTTGCGGCCGATGCGGTCCGTGACCTGTTCCTGCATCTGGCGCGCGGTGGCGCCCGGCCAGAAGGTGCGGATCACCATCACGCGGAACGTGAAGGGCGGATCTTCGGATTGTGCGAGCCGCGTATAGGCGAGGATGCCGAAGGCGGTCGCGAGCGCGATCAGGAAAACCACCAGCGCCTGGTGGCGCAGCGCCCATGCGGACAGGTTGAAGCGTCCTTCTTCATGCGGGGTGCTCATGAAGCGAAGTCCTCGGGATGCAGCGGCGCAATCGCGCGGACTTTTTCGCCGGCGGTCACCGTATGCACGCCTTGCAGCACGACGCGTTCGCCGTCCTTGAGGCCCTGACCGATCACCACGGTGCGCTCGTTGTAACGCGTGACCGTCACGCGGCGCAGTTCCAGCGCGTTATCCGCGGCGCGCACGATCCACACGGCGGGCTGCGTGCCATCATGGAACAACGCCGTGGCGGGCACGGTGAACGAGCCGTGCTGATCGGCCGAGACGTTAGCCGGCGCGGCGAGTTCGATATCCGCGGTCATGCCGAGGCGCACGTCTGACCCAGGATTGTCGAGCGTGAGTTTGGCGCGATAGGTGCGGCTTTGCGGGTCGGCGGCGGGCGACAGTTCGCGCACGCGTGCCGTGAATTTGCGCCCCGGCAGCGCGGCGAGCGTGACGTTGGCGGTTTGCCCGACCGAGAGCGCGGCGAGCGCGCTTTCCGGCACGTCGCACACTACGTCGATATCGCCACTCCACGCGAGGTTGTAGACGGCCTGGCCCGCGGAGACATTCTGGCCCGTGTCGGCCTGTTCGGCGGTAATCACGCCGGCGTGATCGGCGGCGAGCGTGGTGTATTGCAACTGGTCTTTCGACAACGCTGCCTGCTGCGCGGCTTGATCGCGCTGCGCGACAGCGGATGCGTACGCATTGGTGGTCTGTTCGAGTTGCGCGGGCGCGATCAGGTTTTCTTTGGCCTGCGCCTGATCGCGATCGAGTTGCTGCTTCGCATACACGAGAGCGTGTTGCGCGGCGGCGAATTGCGCCTGCGCGCTCGCGGCATTCTTCTGCGCGTCCGCCGGATCGAGGCGGGCGACAATCTGCCCGTTCTTCACGACATCGCCGAGACGCACGCGCCGCTCGACGACCTTGCCGCCGACGCGAAACGACAGCGGCGTCGAATAGCGCGCCTGCACTTCGCCAGGCAAGGATGCCGCCTGCGTGGCGCTGCCGTCCGCGTGCACGGCGACGGCTACCACCGGACGCGGCTCGGGCGCCGCGGCTTCCTTCTTCGAACACGCGGCCAGCGTGACGGCGCCGGCCAGAACCAGCACGAATGCGGCGCGCTGCAGGCGCGCGCGATGACGATGCCGATGGGACTGCGGACGCATCGCGGACGATGCGGGAAGACCGGGACGCTTCACAATTACCCCAACTGGAGACAGCGAACGAACAGGGCAAGCCGCAGCGGCCCGCCAGCGAAGACGCGCCGGCCGTTCATGCAATTGGCATACGCGACTGATTCAGGATGACGAGATGAATTCTAATACACACTTGTATCTGAATGTTGAGGTGAATTGGAATTCTTTTCAGTGCTAGACTTGCGGCCATGAAACGGCAACGACTGACACGCGAGCAGAGCAAGGACCAGACGCGCGAGCGTCTGCTCGACGCTGCGCAAGCAATTTTTATGAAGAAGGGGTTTGTCGCGGCGAGTGTCGAGGACATCGCCGGGGCGGCGGGCTATACGCGTGGCGCGTTCTATTCGAACTTCGGCAGCAAGAGCGAGTTGTTTCTCGAACTATTGCGGCGCGACCACGAGATCATGCAGGCAGGGCTGCAGGGCATCTTCGCGAGCGCGGCATCGCGTGAGGAAATGGAAGAGCGCGTGCTGCGCTACTACAGCAACCTGCATCGCGAGAACAAGTGTTTCCTGCTGTGGGCGGAGGCGAAGCTGCTCGCGGTGCGCGACGGCCGCTTCCGGATACGCTTTAACGCGTTCATGCACGACAAGCTCGAGCAGTTGGGCGCGTACATTCGCGAGTTTTCGGCGCGGGTCGGCACGCCGATGCTAATGGCGCCGGAGACGCTCGCGATCGGCTTGATGGGCTTGTGCGACGGCATGCAGTTCTTCTACACGGTCGACCCGCAGAACGTGCCGGCGGAGAGAGTTGAAGCGGTGCTGGCGGGATTTTTCGCGCGCGTGGTGTTCGGGCGCGATGCGTAAAAGCGTTGAAACGGGCGATCAGTTGGTCGGCAACTGTGCGCAGGCGTCGGCAACCGGCGTAGCGCATACGTACGAATACTGACCGCTGTAGCGCAGCACTTCTTTACCCACGTGCAGGACCACTTTGATGTCCGGGCAGCGCTCATAAGCGATGAATGCCGAGCAGGCCGCGGCGGACCAGCAGACCAGCGAGAACGCGATTTTTTCGAGAAGCTGAAAACGGTGTGTCATGGCGATTGATTGCGATTGATTTCGTTTCGGACGCTATGTTACCAGAGTGCTAGGGTTTATACCTAGTCCAAATCAGCAATGAAGCTCGCAATGAAGCGCGTCATCAACTCGTAAGCGTGACGCGAGCGCCTCGGAAACCTGTCCGGATTGTCATGTTCAGGTCAGGGTTGGGACATGATCGGGTCGATACAATCGGATCGTTGGGCAAATCCGCGCGCGCCTTGCCGCGCGGGTCGACACAGGCGCGAAGGGTGCGCCGGCCCGGCTTTACCGAGGCAGGAGTCGTCCCATGAACCAATTGCAGTCGATGCGCGTATTCGTCAAGGTGGCCGACCTCGGCAGTTTCGTCGGCGCGGCCGGCGCGCTGGATCTTTCCACCGCGGTCGTCACGCGCCATGTCGCCGATCTGGAAGCGCGCCTCGGCACGCGCCTGCTCAATCGCACCACGCGCCGGCTGTCGCTGACCGAGTCCGGCACGACGTATCTGGAGCGCGTGCGTCACATTCTCGACGACCTGGAAGGCGTGGAGCAGATGGTGGTGGCGCGCAATCACGAGCCGGTCGGCACCTTGCGCATCGTCGCGCCGGTGGTGTTCGGGCTGCACAGCCTCGCGCCAGTGGTCCAGTCTTATGCCGCGCGTTATCCGGATGTCGTGCCCGACGTCACACTCGCGGATCGTCATGTCGATCTGGTGGAAGAGGGCTTCGACGTCGGCATTTTCGTGGCGCGGCACATGCGCAGCGCGAGCATCGTCACGCGACGGCTCACTACCGGTTTCATGACGGTGTGTGCGACGCCCGCTTATCTGGCGCAGCACGGCACGCCGACCCGGCCGGAGCATCTGCTCTCGCACCCGTGTCTGAGCCGGCCGTCCGAGCAGGGCGGCGAGGAGCGTGTGTTCACCGGACCGGATGGCGAAGTCCGCGTGCGCCCGACGAATGCGATCGTCGCGAACAATACGGAGATGCTCAGGCAGTTCGCGCTGCTGGGCATGGGCGTGGCGATTCTGCCGAGCTATCTGATCGGCCGCGACCTGGCGTCCGGCCGGCTGGTGCCGCTGCTACGCGACTACCGTTTGCCGCAGATCGAAGTCACGATCGCCTATCCGAGCCGCCTGCATTTGCCGGCGAAGGTGCGCACGTTCATCGATCACCTCGTGGAGTATTTCCAACAGCCGGGCCAGCAGATGCTCGATCCGCGTGCTGTGACGCCGGCGCGTTCCGGGCTCGCGGCGGCGGAGGTTGCAGCGGACATGGACGACCTGTCGGTGCCGGAATTGACTGCGGACGCTGGGCGTCCCTTGCACAAGACTGCGCGCTCGCGGATCGCGGCGTCGTCGCCGTTTTGATGCCGGGTGCGAGGGGGTATCAAGGATTTAGGCGCGGCGTTAAGGCGTTCTCTCAAGCATGCGTGCCGGCGTGATGCGCTTCGCCTGAAGGCGCAGCCGCAAAGCCGCGCCAACAACCTAAATCCACACGTCGTTCGCCGCCGTCCGTTCGCTGGCTTCCTCGCCGGTATTCTTCACGCCGCGCGGCTCGATCAGCAGCAGCTTCACTTCGCGTTCGGCGTATGGCTTGTGCTCGATGCCCTTCGGCACCACGAACATTTCTCCCGCCGAAATCAGCACGAAACCATCGCGCATGTCGATGCGCAATTGCCCCTCGAGCACGATGAAGGTTTCATCGGTGTCGGCGTGCTCGTGCCAGATGAAATCCCCTTCGATTCGCACCAGCTTGAACTGATAGTCGTTCATTTCGGCGACCACGCGTGCTTGCCACTGGTCGTTGAAGAGCCGCAGTTTTTCCGCGAAGTTGATGGCCTGATAGGGCCGTTGACTGACCTGAGCGTTGGACATCGCAGTGCTCCTCCTGAGCGGTTGTGTCAGGTAGGAGCGTACGGCGCAAACCGGAGCCGGGTCTTGAACGTTTGTGCGCGCTTGTCCGGCGCGGCACGCTCAGGCGCGCCTTCGCCTAAGCGCGCCGGGCGCCGACGAGCCGAGCATCTTCAGCCACTGCGCCGGCGCGACGCCCCAAGCGTGCTTGAAGTGCCGCGTCATGTGGCTCTGATCGGCAAAGCCGCTCGCCGCTGAGGCGTCGGCGAGCGACGCGCCCTTGAGCACAAGTTGCCGCACGAAATCGAGACGCCGCATGGTCAGATAGCGATGCGGACTGGTGCCGAACAGTGCGCGAAAATCCCGCGACAGACTCCAGCGGTCGCGGCCCGCCGCGGCCGCGAGTTCGTCGAGCGTGACGGCGCGATCGAGCGACGCCAGCAGGTAGTCGCGCGCAAGCGTTGCCGCCCGGTAATCCACCGGACGGGGTGTGTCCGGCGCGCCTGCCACCGTGTCGAGTGCGACGGCCAGATCGTAGAGCGCGCTGTCCTGTTCGAGCGGATCGATCGCGCTGTCCATCGCGCGTAGCAGGCTTTCCGTGGCGGCGAACAGGCGCGGATCGTTCGACAGGCCGCCTTCCAGGAATGGCAACGGCTTGCCGCCGAGCGCCTGCTGGAACAGCGCCGGATCGACATAGATCATGCGGTAGTGGAAACCGTCACCGGTGCCGGCCTGGCCGTCGTGCGGTTCGTCGGGATGCAGCACCATGGTGCCGCCCGGCAAGCTGTTGCGGGTGCTGCCGCGATAGCGAAAGCTCTGCACACCGGCCAGCGTGCGGCCGATCGCATAGGTATCGTGGCGGTGCATCGCGTAGCCGGCCTGATGAAAGAACGCCTCGATCCGTTCGATGCCGCCCGCGCCGGCCGTCTGCGGCGAGCGATAGATCCAGTCGGAACCGCGCTTGGTCTGGCCAGACGAAAGCGTAAGCGAAGGGGAAGACGACTGGGAACGCGGCGGCGACGACGCCGGTTCCTCGCTCACGCGCCGAGCCCCGGACCGTAATTGCCGCTGATAAAGCGCGTCACGGAGGCCACGTCGGGGTAATCCTGTTCCGGCAAGCCGTCGAGCATCGACAGCACTTCGTTGCTCGCGCCGGCTTCGCGCGCGACGTCGACCAGCGCGTCCTTGTAGGTCGGAAATTGGACTTCGCTCAGAACGTCGGTGATCTGCAGGTCAATCGATTCGCCGGGAATAGCCGATGCGGTCATGCAAACGCTCCTGTTGATACGGTTGGACGTGATGAGGACGTGAGTGTTGCCGCTGAACGAAATGCCAGAGCCCGTGCTGTTTGCCGCATACCGCTTTTAAAAGTGCACAGCCGCGCTTGCCATCGTCGCCGTTTCAGGCTGCGAAGTCTCACGCACACAACTGGCGCGCACGTCCGCACATACTGGCGTCAGGTCTGCAAATGCTCGTTCTGTCCGGTGAAGCTTCGATCGAGATGCCGAGATTTGGGCAGCGCGATATGTTGCCATTGTTGCGGACGATTATTGTCAGTGGCGGCAACGTCCGGCGCCGCAGGGGCGACGGGTGCTGCGTTGGCGCGTTCGGCAAGACTATTGGCGTTCGTGCTGTCCGGCGCGGTATGAACCGGCGCGGCAAAGCACGAGGCTGACAGCGTCACCATGGTCAACAGTGTCGAGGTTTTCATCGCCCGACCTCCTAAGCTCATGCGGCGCTGACAGTTGAGCAAGCGCTGTGCCGTCCCCGCGTCGAAAGGACGGCGCATGCTCCACGCGGTGTGGCCGAGGTGTTGCAACGGCGGCTACCGCGCATCCTCCATCTTAGGCGCGCAAATTCTGCAGAGCGCGCACGTTTGCGGCAAAACGGTATTGTAGATTTCAGATAATGGCAGAAACGCGGCAACAACGCAGTAGCGCCGTCGCGAACGGTCGTGCGATGCGGATGTTGCAGTGCGGCAGGCGCCGCAGGCGCGGCCTCTAGCGCAGCACGTCGAAGCGCGTCCATGGCCACGAAGGCCGGTCGCGCATATAGCCGTTCAGCCAGTTCCACTGCGGATGCCGCTTCATGAACGCCTGCGCGTCGAACGGCCGCCCGCAAGGGTGGCCCCAGCGCGCGCTGAACGCCATCTCGCGCGCCATGTCGCTGTCGACCACTTTGCCGTCATTGGCGCCCCATGGATTGAACGGCCCTTGATCGGTGCCGCCGAAACGCGCGTCGTCCAGTTCCAGATGCCCGCAGATGGTGCGCGAGCATGGGTTGTCGTTGCGGTCGAGATAGACGTCGTGATGATCGGCGATCATCTCCTTGGCCAGTTCCACATCGATCTTGCCGCGATGCATTTCCTCGAGTTGCATGAAGCGCAGGCGCCGTGCGCCGTTCTTGCGCACGTCCGTATAGTCCTCACCTTCGCCGAGGCATTCCTGGTTGCGGATCTTCAGATCGGTCGCGGTGTTGTAGCCGCTGTAGAACCCGTCCTTGGTGCTCTCGAACCCGGAGAAGTGCAGGCCCAGTTCGTAGCGCGCGATCTCGCCGGTCTTGGTGTCGCCGAGCAGCCAGCTGTTCGCATAGCCGCCGTTATTGGCGATCGCGAACATTTCGCACCATTCGCCGATGCTGTTCGCGTACTGCGACGCGCGCCGCGAGCGGTAGAACTCGGGCGCGCCCGCCGCGTTGTAGCCGGCGAAGTTGGAGATGGTGGTTTCCGTCACCATCAGCCCGGCAGCGGTGACCCAGAAATCCGTGAGGCTGGAAATGCAGCCGGGCAAGCCTTGCATGAGGATGCGGTTGCCCTGGTCGGGCACGATGTCGAAGATGACGTTGAACGCGTCGCCGGCGGCGTAGCGGTCCCACGAGTTGTGCGCCATCACGATGCGGCCGTCGCGGGTCGCGCGGCCGGTGGCGATGAATGCGCTGCAGTGGTGCCCGCGCCGTCCGCGCCACGGCTTCACGCCGAGGTTCGGCTGCTTCTGCGACGCGTGGGTCGGCCACCAGCTTTGCAGCAGATCCATGTAGCCGTTCCACGCCAGCACTTCGGCGAACGGCAGCTTCGCGCCGTCGGCGATGCCCTGGATTTCGTCGGCGAATTCGGTGTCGAGTTTGTTGGCGAACTGGGAGACGGCGGCGTTCACGAAAGTCTCGAAGTCTTCGCCGGTGTCCCACTTGGCGAGGTAGCGGGCGGTGTGGATCGCGTTGCGGATTTCGCTGGCGAGCAACTGGCCGTGCTGCTCGCCGCGATCGTACGGCTCGCCTTCGATATGCAGGAAAATCCAGCCCGCCTGGTCGCGGCGCACGGCATCGAGGGACGGTTCGCTCATCTTCGCTCCGATCGAAGGACGGGCGTCCCGGTGCGCCCGTTCTGGCGTAACGCGCGCTGCCGGCGTTCGCCGCAGCGGTCTGTCCATTGTAGAGAATTTGCGGCGCTTTGCACGGGCCCCAAAGGGACCGCGGGCGCGGCCCGTAAGCGGATTGGGCGCGGCGCCTAGCGCGTCGGATTCATGCGGAAATACGCGTCGAGCAGCGAGGTTTTGTAGACCACGCCGGCGAGTGTGGGATGCGCGGCGCTTTCGATTACCGGCAGGCGCTCGCCCTGAAACGCGAGGAAATGCTGCAACGCCACGCCTAGCGGCATGTCCGGCGTGAGCACGTCGAAATGCGGTTGCAGATAGTTTGCCGCGGTCTTCGCGGACGTGTCGGTGCCGTCGAGCAGATCGGAGGTGATGTCTTTGAGCGCGACCACGCCGAGAAACGCGCCGGAGTCGTTCGCCACGTAGAGGTACTTCACCGGATATTCGAGGAACACGCGTGTCATGTCCTGCACGGACGCATTGGGCAACACGACGGTTTCGGCGGGGCGGATCAGCTCGCGCATCTGCGTGGCGCGCAGGCGCGAGCGTTCCTGTTCCTCGTGATTGCGGCGCAGCGTGATTTCGTACATGGAGGTCTTGCCGATCGCGCGCGATACGAAATAGGCGACCACGCAGGAGAGCATCAGCGGCAGCACGACCTGATAGCTGAGCGTCATCTCGAAGATCATCAGGATCGCCATCAGCGGCGCCTGGGTGGCGCCCGCCAGAAACGCGCCCATGCCGACCATCGCGTACGCGAACGGCGCCGACGTCCCGTGCGGCCACAGCGCGTGCATGCCCTGGCCGAACAGCGAGCCGACCACCGCGCCGACGAACAGCGTTGGCGTAAACACCCCGCCGACCGCGCCGGAACCCGCCGTGGCCGCCGTGGCGACGAGCTTGAACACCAGCACGAGGACGAGCGCGGTCCACGTCCACGGCGAATGCAAAATCGAGTTGACGACGCTATAACCGTTGCCCCACACCTCGGGTGTCCAGACCGACAGAATGCCGACCACCAGGCCGCCGAGCGCGAGCCTCAACGGCAGCGGCACCGGCAGCTTGCGAAAGCTCTGCTTCGACACGTCGAGCAGCCGCAGAAACTGCGGAGCAGCCGCGCCGCACAGCACGCCGAGCGCGACGAACAGCAGCACTTCGAGGCCGGTCACCGGTGGGAACACCGGCATTTCGTACGGCGGCTTGTAGCCGGCGAATTCACGCATCGTGATGTTGGCGACCACCGCCGAGACCACCACGGGTCCGAAGCTCTCCATCGCGATCGAGCCGAGCACGATCTCGGTGACGAAAAACGCGCCCGCGATCGGCGCGCTGTACGCGGAGGTGATCCCGGCCGCCGCGCCGCAGGCTACCAGCAGACGCAGCCGCGTCGGATCGAAATGCACCCAGCGTCCGATCAACGAACCGGCGAGTGCCGCCAGTTGCACCATCGGACCTTCACGGCCGATCGAGCCGCCGCTCGAAATCGTGAACAGCGACGACACGCTGCGCCACAAGCTCAGCTTGACCGGCACCACGCCGTCGCCGATCGCGACCGCTTCCATGTAATCGACGTGATTGGATTTGTCCTCGTAACGCCGCGCGATCAGCAGAAAGAAGCCGGCGATCAGGCCGCCCGCCGCGGGCAGCCAGATGCGCACGGTCCACGGCAAGCCGCGCGCCATTTCGACGAAACTGCCGGACTTGCCGACGATCGCGAATTGCAGCAGCGCGATGCCCTCGCGAAAGGCGATCGTCGCGAAGGCGCCCGCGACGCCGACCACGACCGACCAGATCAGCATCGTGTGGGCGTCGGAGAGACGGAACAGATCTTGGGCGCGGGTGCGCAGCTTTAGCAGGAATGAAAGCACGTCGACGGTACGGGTCGTGAAAGTGGGTTGAATAGCGCGCACGGCAACAGCATCGCGCCCGCTTTGGACGGCGGGCGCAAGACGTTGAGCGAGCGAGGGAAGAAGGCGCGCCTCAAGTCGCCGCCTTGTCGAGTTCCGGGTAGTGCCGGAAGATGCAGGCCTCGTTGTGTTCGATGCGCCGGTCAGACTGCAGATACGCGGCGATGTTCGGCCGCTCGATCACCGCATCGTGCAACGCGGCGAGCCGCGGGTAGTGTTCGCCGAATCGCTTGAGCGCGCGGGGAAACGCGTACAGCAAGCCGTCGATCAACTGGAACATCGACAGGTCGACGTAAGTGAGCGCGTCGCCCACCATGAACTGATCGCCGGCCGGATTCTGTTTGAGCACGCGCTCGAAGTACGACATGAACTTCGGAATGCGGTTGTCGATGAAGTCGTGCGCGCGCACTTTGGCGGCGTCTTTCTGGTCTTCGTAGTAAAGCGCGCTGGCGAGCGGGTGATGCGTGTCGTGCGCCTCGGTGACCATGTCGGCGATGGTCAGTTGCAGTCCGTTAGCCACATAGCGCAGGCTCTCCACCGTGGGTGCGAGGTTCAGCCGCGGGCCGAGATAGAACAGGATGTTGGCGGTCTGCGCGATCATCAGGTCGCCGTCTTTCAGAAACGGCGGCGCGAACGGCGGATACGGCTCGTCCTTGCTCTTCATCACCGACATCATCGCGTTCGTGCCGAAACCCGCCGACCGTTCGCCGCGCGCTACTTCCACGTAGTCGGCGCCGGCCTCTTCCAGCGCGAGCCGCACGAATTCGCCGCGGCCTTGCAGGCCGTCCCAATAGTAAAGTTCCAGGCTCATCGATCGATCCTCATTCCGGTTGCATTGACACAGACGCGAAGACGGGGCGCAGAAGCGAGTTGCCTAAGCACGCTGCATGAGCTGACGACGCCAGCAACCAGTATGCCGCGCGAGCGCGCCGGATGGGTCTCCAGAATGCGCAAAACCCCGCACGCGGCGGGGTGGGGGTGAAGGCGAGGGCGGCTTAGCCGAACAGGTGCTGGACAGTCCATGTAATACCCAGTCCGCCGGCAATCAGCCACACATACAGGATGAAGCCGGTGGTCAGTGCGCGGGGACCGGCCTGACGGATCTGCGCAATGCGCGTTTCGATGCCGAGCGCGGTCATGGCCATGGTCAGCGCGAAGGTGTCCAGCGTGTTGAGCGTGCTGGTCGCGGCTTCCGGCAGCACATGCAGCGAGTTGATCACGACGAAGGCGAGAAAGCCGAGCGCGAACCAGGGAATCGCCAGCTTGCGCGGCGCGTTGCCGTGGGCGCCGTCTTGCGCGCCGGCCGCAGCCGAATCGCGACGCGCCGAGCGGTTCACCCACATGCCGACCACCAGCAGCACCGGCACCAGCAACATCACGCGGGTCATCTTGACGATGGTGGCGATGTGCGTCGCTTCCGGGCTCACGTTGCTGGCCGCACCGACCACCTGCGCCACTTCATGGATCGTGCCGCCGAAAAAGAGGCCCGCGCCGACTGTGTCCAGATGCAGCCAGCCTGCCTTGAACAGGACCGGATAAAGGAACATCGAGAGCGTGCCGAACAGCACCACGCTGCCCACGGCCATCGCGCTTTTATGTGGCTTCGATTGAAGCGTCGATTCGAAGGCGAGCACGGCGGCGGCGCCGCAGATCGCGCTGCCCGCGGCGGTCAGCAGGGCCGTGTCGCGGTCGAGCTTCATGATTTTCATGCCGGCCCACGTGCCGATCACGAGCGTGCTGACCACGATCAGGACGGATTCCGCGAGGCCGGGCACGCCGACCTGAGCGATTTCCTGCAGGCTCACACGCAGCCCGAAGAAGGCCACGGCGATACGCAGCAACTTGCGCGCCGAAAAATTGACGCCGGCCGCCCAGCTGGCGGGCATGCCGTCGCGCAGCGCGTTGCCGTAAATGGCGCCGGCCACGATGCCGACGATCAGCGGGCTCAAGCCCAATCCGGCAATGGCGGGAATCGCGGCGATGCGCGTGACGGCAGCGGCAAACAGTGCGACGAACAGAATGCCGTTGAGCTGCCCACGGGTGGAAAACCCGGCAGGCGTCGTACTGGCAGCGGTGAGATGAACGGTGGACATGGAGCAGCCCTTTTCTGTGACTGACGAAGATTCGATGGGGCTAATCCTAAATTAGATATATCGATATGAAAAATCATGATTTAGAATGTAAGGTATCGCTTCAGCCGATACTTTGACCTCCATGACCCCCGATCAACTTATAACGTTTGCTGCCGTCGCCGAGCATCGCAATATCAGCCGGGCGGCTGTGGCGCTGCATTTGTCGCAGCCCGCCGTGTCCGGCCAGTTGCGGCAGTTGCAGGACGAATTTGGCGAGCCGCTATATCAGCGCGACGGCCGCGGCGTGCGTCTCACGCCCGCGGGCGAGCAACTCGCCAGCTACGCCACGCGGCTGCGCGACACCTGGCGGCAGGCGCATGCGTACCGCGACGCCTTGCGCGGCCTCGAACAGGGCACCTTGCGGATCGGCGCGAGCACCACGCCCGCGAGTTACCTGCTGCCGTATCTGATCGCCGACTTCCATCGCCGCTATCCAGACGTGACGCTGCATACGGCGGACGGCAACACCACGGAGATCGTCGGCGCGCTCGATTCGGTGGATATCGCGATGATCGAGGGGCCGGTCGGCGTGGATCTGCCGCCGGATACCGCGGTGCATGCGTGGCGCGAAGACGAGATCGTCGCGATCATGCCGCGCTCGCATCCATTGGCGCAACTGGCCGAAGGCGATTCGGCGGGGCTGGCGGCCTTCGGCGAATATCCGCTGGTGTTGCGCGAGGCGGGCTCGGGCGTGCGGCAGATCGTCGAGCGCGCGTTTGCGCGGGCGGGCGTGCCCATGCGCGTGGCGCTGGAGATCGCCGGCGTCGAAGGCGTGAAAGAAGCGGTGCGGGCGGGCATGGGCATCGGCTTCGTCTCCGCCATGTCGATGCGGCACGAAGACCGGGCGCTGTGCCTGCTGTCGCTCAGTCCGGAACCGCTCACGCGGCGCCTGTCGATTCTGGTGCCGCATGCGAGCGCGCCGTCGCGGGTCGTGGAGCAGTTTCTCGCGCTGTGTCTGGCGGATGGAATTTGATGCGCGTATGCCAACTCACGCCTGGGGATTTCCACTATGGTGCACGACGGCGGCCTCGGCGCACTATTCGGGCATCGGAAGCGCCTCGGCGCTTTTTTTCGAAGTGTGTTTGGAACCGGTTCCAAATGCCGATCATGAGACAGATGTGAGTAAATTCGACATGGCTGACGCAGTGGACGTGGTGATTGTCGCAAGCGCATTCGGGATGAACGCGGTCCGCACGGACGGTCATCTGAAGTGGGCGCGAGCGAGCAAACAGGCCGGCGCGGCGGCCTTCGAAGTGCGCCGTGAACTGTTCGCCGACGAAACCGACGCCGCGCCGCACAACCTGCGCGCGCTCGGCAAGCAGATCGCGGAACTGGGCTTGTGGTCCGTGTACTCCACGCCGGCTTCGCTGTACACGGCGCAGGGCACGCTCGACACCGAAGCGTTGCGCCTCTCGGTCGAAGAAGCGCTCGCCCTCGGCGCGCGCTTCGTGAAGTTGCAGCTCGGCGGTTTCACCACCGACGCCAATGCCGCCGTGATCGCCGATCACATGCGCTGCGCGGAACTGCGCCTCGTCGTCGAAAACGGGCAGTTGGCCGAGGGCGGTTCGCTCGCGCAGTTCATCGGCCTGTTTGACGCGTTGGAGCGTGAGGGCCACGCCGACCTGCTCGGCATGACCTTCGACATCGGCAACTGGGCCTGGCGCGAGGTTGTGCCGCTCGACGCCGCCGCGCAACTGGCGGCGCATGTGGAATACATCCATTGCAAGACGACGGTGGGCGAGGGCGCACGACGCTTTCCCGCCGCCCCGGCCGCCGACGACGCCCAGTTCGCCGCGGTGCTCGACAAGCTGCCGCGCCACGTGCCGCGCGGCATCGAGTTTCCGTTCGATGTAAGCCGTGTCGACGCGGACGCGGCGCATTATGTCGCATGGCTGGCCGCCGCGTGAGCGGTATGTGGAATCTGAGAGAGAGCGGCGACACCGAAAACAGCACGCGGCGACAAGCACGCGGCAAACGGGTGCAGCAACGGAAAGCTTGAACGGTGCGCGCAAAACGGCAGGCGCAAACAGCACGCAGCAAACCTCGCGCTGCAAACGGTAAGCAGCAAGCACCCACACAAAACGCGCAAAACACGCAGCAAAAAGGATCACGCAGGAGCGAAGCATGAGCAAGACAAACGCAGCACTCGATGTCATCACCTACGGCGAAGCGATGGCCATGTTCGTGGCCGCCGAAACCGGCCCGCTCGCGGGTGTCGGGCAGTTCACGAAGCGCGTCGCCGGCGCCGATCTGAACGTGGCGATCGGTTTGTCGCGCCTCGGCTTCAAAGTGGGCTGGATGAGCCGCGTCGGCAACGATTCGTTCGGCCAGTACGTGCGCGACACGTTGACGAAAGAGGGCATCGACCAGGGCTGCGTCACGACCGACGAGCGCTATCCAACCGGCTTCCAGCTCAAGTCGAAAAACGACGACGGCAGCGACCCGGCGATCGAGTATTTCCGCAAGGGTTCGGCGGCGAGCCATCTGTCGGTGGCGGACTATGCGGCGGACTACGTACTGCCGGCGCGTCATCTGCACCTGACCGGCGTCGCGCCCGCCATTTCGGCGAGCTCGCGCGAACTCGCGTTCCATCTGGCGCGCGAAATGCGTGCCGCCGGTAAGACGATTTCCTTCGACCCGAACCTGCGTCCGACGCTGTGGCCGTCGCGCGCCGCAATGGTCGAAGGCCTGAACGCGCTCGCCGCGCTGGCCGACTGGGTGCTGCCCGGCATCGGCGAGGGCGAGATTCTGACCGGCTATACGCAGCCGGAGGACGTCGCCGGGTTCTATCTGGACCTCGGCGCGCGCGGCGTGATCATTAAGCTCGGCGCGCAGGGCGCGTACTTTCGCACCGCCGACGATGCCGCCGTGATCGCCGGTCAGCCGGTCGCAAAAGTCGTGGACACGGTCGGCGCCGGCGATGGTTTCGCTGTCGGCGTAGTCAGCGCGTTGCTGGAAGGCAAGTCGTTGCCGCAAGCGGTGGCGCGCGGCAACCGCATCGGCGCGCTGGCGATTCAGGTGATCGGCGATTCGGAAGGGCTGCCGAGCCGCGCCGAACTCGACGCACTGGAAGCGGCCGACGCGGCCGCGGCCTGACAACCCGGGGCGACCGCAAAGCGCCGCGTTCAATCAAGCCGCCTCGATAACAGCAAGAGCGCTCGAACAGAGCGCCCATAAACGTCCATCATTGTTTCGGGAAGCCGTCCAAGGAGACATCCCATGACCTCATCGCTTGCGATTCGCCGTTGGTGGACGATCATGCCGATCGTGTTCATCACCTACAGCCTCGCTTATCTGGATCGCGCGAACTTCGGTTTCGCGTCGGCCGCCGGCATCAACCAGGATCTCGGCATCAGCAAGGGACTGTCGTCGCTGATCGGCGCGCTGTTCTTCCTCGGTTATTTCTTCTTCCAGATTCCCGGCGCAATCTACGCGGAACGCCGCAGCGTCAAGAAGCTCGTGTTCTGGAGCCTGGTGCTGTGGGGCGGTTGCGCGTCGCTCACCGGCATGGTCAGCAATATTCCGTCGCTGATGGTGATCCGCTTCGTACTCGGCGTGGTCGAAGCGGCGGTGATGCCGGCCATGCTGATTTTCATCAGCAACTGGTTTACCAAAAGCGAGCGCTCGCGCGCCAACACTTTCCTGATTCTCGGCAATCCGGTGACGGTGCTGTGGATGTCGGTGGTGTCGGGCTATCTGGTGCATTCGTTCGGCTGGCGTCACATGTTTATCGCCGAAGGCGCGCCCGCGATTCTCTGGGCCGTGTGCTGGTGGTTCATCGTGCAGGACAAGCCGCAACAGGTGTCGTGGCTCACGCAGCAGCAAAAGGACGACCTCGCCGAAACGCTGCGCGCCGAGCAGGCCGCGATCAAGCCGGTGCGCAACTATAGCGACGCGTTTCGCACGCCCGCGGTGATCAAGCTGTGCGCGCAATATTTCTGCTGGAGCATTGGCGTGTATGGCTTCGTGCTGTGGCTGCCGTCGATCCTGAAGAACGGTTCGACGCTCGGCATGGTCGAAACCGGCTGGCTCTCGGCGCTGCCTTATCTTGCCGCGACCATCGCGATGCTTGCAGCTTCGTGGGCATCGGATAAACTCAACCGCCGCAAAGTATTCGTGTGGCCGTTCCTGCTGATCGGCGCGGTCGCGTTCGCGGCTTCGTACGCGCTCGGCTCAACGCATTTCTGGCTCTCGTACGCATTGCTGGTGATCGCCGGCGGCGCGATGTACGCGCCGTACGGCCCGTTCTTCGCGATCGTGCCGGAACTGCTGCCGAAGAACGTCGCGGGCGGCGCGATGGCGCTGATCAACAGCATGGGCGCGCTCGGTTCGTTCGTCGGCTCGTATGTGGTCGGCTATCTGAACGGCGCGACCGGTTCGCCCGCGGCATCGTATGCATTCATGAGCGTGGCGCTGCTCGCCGCCGTGATTCTGACGCTGATCGTCAAACCGCAGCAGCAGGAAACCAACAACGCGGCCACCGCTCGTCACACCGTTGCAAGGAAAATAAGCTGATGAAGAAGATCGTCGCCTGGAAGTCGTTGCCCGAAGATGTGCTCGCGTATCTGCAACAGCATGCGGAAGTCGTGCAGGTCGATGCAGCGCAGCACGACACGTTTGTGGCCGCGCTGAAAGACGCGGACGGCGGCATCGGTTCGAGCGTGACGATCACGTCCGCGATGCTCGAAGGCGCGACGCGGCTCAAGGCGTTATCGACCATCTCGGTCGGCTTCGACCAGTTCGACGTGGCCGATCTCACGCGTCGCGGCATCGTGCTCGCGCACACGCCGGACGTGTTGACCGAGTCCACCGCGGACACGGTGTTCTCGCTGATTCTCGCGTCGGCGCGGCGGGTGGTCGAACTCGCCGAGTGGGTGAAGGCGGGGCACTGGCAGCACAGCATCGGCCCGGCTCTGTTCGGCGTCGACGTGCAGGGCAAGACGCTCGGCATCGTCGGGCTCGGGCGGATCGGCGGCGCGGTGGCGCGGCGCGCGGCGCTCGGCTTCAACATGAAGGTGCTGTACACCAACCGCAGCGCGAACCCGCAGGCCGAAGAGGCGTACGGTGCGCGGCGCGTCGAGTTGGCGGAGTTGCTCGCCACTTCTGATTTTGTCTGCCTGCAAGTGCCCTTGACGCCAGAGACGAAGCATCTGATCGGCGCGGCCGAGTTGAAGTCGATGAAGAAGAGCGCGATCCTGATCAACGCCTCGCGCGGCGCGACCGTCGATGAAAAGGCGCTGATCGAGGCGCTGCAAAACGGCACGATCCACGGCGCCGGTCTCGATGTGTTTGAGACCGAACCGCTGCCGGCCGACTCGCCGCTGCTGAAGCTGGCGAATGTGGTCGCGCTGCCGCATATCGGTTCGGCGACCCACGAAACCCGTCACGCGATGGCGCGCAATGCGGCGGAAAACCTGGTCGCCGCGCTTGACGGCACGCTCACAACTAACATCGTCAACCGCGACGTTCTTTCAAAATGAGCCGATTCCGATCGATGAGGAGCCGATGAGCGCGATGCCTCAGGCCACGCCGCGCCGCGCGACGATCACCGACGTCGCGCGCGAAGCCGGCACTGGCAAGACCAGCATCTCGCGCTATCTGAACGGCGAGATGAGCGTGCTGTCGCCGGAACTGCGCGCGCGCATCGAGGCCGCGATCGCGCGGCTCGACTATCAGCCAAACCAGATGGCGCGTGGCCTCAAGCGTGGCCGCAACCGCCTGATCGGCATGCTGCTCGCCGACCTGACGAATCCCTACACGGTCGAAGTGCTGCAAGGCGTGGAAGCGGCATGCCACGCGCTCGGGTTGATGCCGCTGATCTGTCATGCGGCGAACGAAGTCGAGATGGAGCGGCGTTATCTGCAACTGCTCACCACTTACCGGGTGGAAGGTGTGATCGTCAACGCGCTCGGTGTGCGCGAGGAAACGCTTCGGCCGGTGGGCGGCGGCGGGATTCCGGCGGTGCTGGTAGACCGTTCGGTGGATGGACTCGTCACGGACATGGTCGGACTCGACAATCGGGCGGCGGCGGAGCTCGGCACGCGGCATCTGCTGGACAATGGTTTTGACGATATCTGGTTCGTGGTTCAGCCTTTCGAGCAGGTCAGCTCGCGGCAACTGCGCGAAGCGGCGTTTCGCGAGGCGATGCGTGCTCAAGGCGAGCAACGCGGCAAGAGCGCCGCGCGTGGTCACACGCTGGTGCTGAATCTCGCGGATGCCGCTGACGTCGAGCGCAGCCTCGCCGAACTGGACCGCGCGATCGACGCAGCCGCCCACGCGCACAACGCCGCCGGCGCCACGGGCAACGCCGCGCGCATCGCCCTGTTTGCAGCGAACGCGCCCGTCGCGTTGTGTCTCGCCTTGCATCTGAAAGCGCGCTACGGCGCAGACTGGCAAGCCCGCGTCGCGCTGCTTTCCATCGACGACCCCGAGTGGGCCGAATTGACCGGCGTCACCACGATTCGCCAGCCGACCTACGAGATCGGCTATCGCGCGGTCGAGTTCCTGCACGAACGCATCGAAGGCGTTCAGACCACTGCCCGCGACTGTCTTCTGCCGGGCGAATTGATCGTCCGCGCCTCCACTTTGCGCTGAATTCGCGCCGATCTGCGATCATTCGGGCTGCGGCGCGCAGCGGGTGCGCGCCGGACATCGCAAGGAAACTCATGGTTGTTGCACCGCTTACCCTCTCGAGCCTCGCCCTCGCGACGCTGCTCGTCGCCGCTTTACCCTTCCTGATCTACCGCCGTCTGCGCCGACCGCTCGCGCTCAAGCCGCGTGACGCCATCACCGGCATCGCCGTGTTCGCGCTGTTCGCCATGGTGATCGAGCGCGCGTTGAACGACTACTTGCTGCATCGGAATGAAGCGACCGCGAACTTCCTGTCGAATCCGCTCGCCTTCGTGGTGTACGGCGCGCTGGCTGCGGGTATTTGCGAGGAAGTGGGGCGGTTCATCGGCATGCGGCTGCTGCTCAAGCGGGCGGCGGCGAAGTCGGGCTCGACGTCGCTCGCGGCGGGAACGAACGACGGCACCGCGCTGACTTATGGCCTCGGCCACGGCGGCGCCGAAGCGTGGCTAGTCGGCGTGCTGGTGCAGATTCAATGGATCCTGTTCGCGGTCTTCGAAAACCGCGGCGAACTGGACGGCTACCTCAGCAATCTGCCGACCGATTCGGTGATGCGCATCCATCTGATTCTTGCCAGCCTGACGCCGCAGACCGCCGGCATTTTCGCGCTCGAACGCGTGGCCGCGCTGGTGTTCCAGATCGGCTTGTCGGTGTTGATGTGGCGCGGCTTGCGGTCCGGTTGGCGCGGCATCCTGCCGCTCGCGATCGTGTTGCATGCGCTGGTGGATGTGCCCGCCGCGTTGTTCCAGGCGCAACTCGTGCCGCTCGCGGCGGTGGACGCCGTGTATGCCGTGGGAGCGGTGATCGTCACGGGGTTGCTGTTCCGGGCGTACAGGCGTCCCGTGGTGGTCGCTTGATGCGCGCATCGTGCACGCTCGCCGACTGCGTGACGACCACGCGATAGTCGCATGACGGCGACTCGATGGCGCGCATGAAATGCGCTCCGTCTTGAACCGTCAACCGTTCTCTACAATCGGCCTCTTTTCAAGGCCACCCTTTCGGCACACTTCAATGGAAGAAGCTTACCAATACGACTGCGCCAATCCCGAGTTCGAGGAACTGGCGCGCGTCATCAGCGATCTGTTCCCCGAGCAGACGCAGTTCATCCAACGCGCCGCGGAAGACGGCACGCCGACGCTGGCGATTCTCTGGGTGGCGATGCGTTTCGGCTCGACTGCGCGCCGTATCGTAATGACCGTGGTGATCGCGCCGGCCGCGTTGGCGCGTTATCGCGCGTTGCCGGCACGGCTGCGAGGCCGCAGTTTCGCGGTGCTGCGCGCGTATGTCGAAGCGAGCATCGGCTCGCTCGAAGAACAGTATGCGAACGGCGAAGCGGTGCCGCGCGATGTCACCGTGGATCTCGGTGACGAGTTCGCTTAAAGCACATGCGGAAACGGCTCAATCGGCGAGCCGGTAGACCTTCGCGAAGCGGGCGGCCTGCACCACGCCGTAGTCGCCCGGCGCGTATTGCATGACCCAGTCGCCGGCGACGCCGCGCAGCACGTCGCCGCCGTTTGCCGAGCGCGCGAGCGTGAACGCTTCATGCATCTGTTTAGCCAGAACGACGGCGGGGCGGTTGCGGTATGCGCCGGCTTCGCCGTGCGAGACGGCTGCGTCGGCGGGCACGTATTTGGCGTCGAAGCGTTCGCGCGAGACGACCCAGCGGTCGCCCGTCGAGCCGGTGATCAGCGCGTCGCCGCGGACGTAGCGGTTCGGGCCTTCGAGGCTCATCAGTTCGCCTTCGGCGGCGGCGAATTCCACGCTGACCGTTTCGTCTTTGACGACGCGGCAGGCGGTGGCGTCTTGACTCAGGTCGAGATTTTTCAGTTCGGTCATGAAGCGAGCAGGTGTGGAGAGTTTGACGGCGGCGCCGGACTTCAAGTCTTCGGGCCGCGTACGACTCGCATCATGCCAGATGCATCTGGCGACCGGTTTCTTTTGCGATGGATGGCGGCGCGGATCGTCTGTCTGTCGCGCGGAATCGCCAGGGCGGGAAGAGCCCGGCCGGCGTGTGGACTGCAGGAAAGTTCGACGTGCGGCAAGCGTGAGGGCGAACCCTGCCGCACACGGCAAAAGATATCCGCCGCGCGCAGCGTGGAGAACCCACACTGCGCACCAGCGGGTTTTTACACTTACGGCTTCACCGTGGCGTCGCTTGCCGGGGCAGACGCTGCCTTGCCGCCTTTACCCTTGCCTTTGCCATGATGACCATGGCCTTCCACGCCGCCCGGCTGATGGAAGGTCACGTCAGCCAGCTTCTTCTGTTCCGGCGAGAAGCTGTTGTACAGCGGATCGAACGCATCGACGAGCTTCTTCATGCCGTCCGCGTGCGCTTGCGCGATCGTCGCGTATTGCTTCATGTCGTCGAGCGCCGACACGTTGGTGGCGGCCCGGCGTTGCTGGAACAGTTGGCCCATCGTTTGGCCGTTGCCGCGCATCACGTCGGCGAATGCGTTCCACTGCGATTCCTGCGCCGAGGTGATCTTCAGTTGCGAATGCAGGTAGGCGATGCGGTCTTCGACGTTGCGCTCATGGCCGGCCTTGCCGGCGGGTGCGGAAGCGGCGCTCACCGGTGCCGACGCCGGCGCGGAAGTTTGTGCGAACGCGCCGCTCATGGCGACTGCGGTGGCCAGCATTACCAGTGCTTTTTTCATCGAAACTCCTGATGTCTATTCGAATTGGGACAAGGCTCGCGTGCGAGCGGCCCGTCGTGCGGTGGTCATGCGCGGGTCATGACGATGCGCGGCGGCCGGCTGCCCACTTTGCCGTCGCCGCTATTAATATCACGATATCCCTACAATGCGGCTCTTGTGCGACAAACGCTTACAACCGAAACGAACAGGAAATAGCGGGTGGATAAATTCGTCAGCATGGAAATTTTCGTCGCCGTGGTCGAGGCGGGCAGCCTGACGGCGGCCGCTGAGCGCTTCGACATTTCGTCGGCGATGGTGGGCAAGCATATCCGTTCGCTCGAAACGCGGCTCGCCACGCGGCTGTTGACGCGCACCACACGTCGGCAAAGTCTGACAGAGATCGGCCGGCAGTATTACGAGCAATGCCGGCGCATCCTGGCCGACGTGAAAGAAGCCGAGTCGCTCGCCGAGGCGATGGCCGCCGCGCCGCGCGGCGTGCTCAAGGTGACGGTGCCGCTCACGTACGGCGTCGAAGTCTTCGCCCCAGCGATGACCGAGTACCTCACCGCCTGGCCGGACATCACGCTCGAACTCGATCTGTCGAACCGTGTGATCGACCTGGTGGAAGAGGGCTTCGACGCGTCGGTGCGCATTGGCCGGTTGCCGGATTCGAGTTTCGTCGCGCGGCCGTTGAAGCCTTACCGGATGCGCGCGTGCGCGTCGCCGGCGTATCTGGCGCGCGCCGGCACGCCGCGCACGCCGGAGGATCTGATGCATCACGAATGCCTGGGGTTTCTGCATTGGGGCCGCGAAGGTTTGTGGCGACTCGGCGGCGACAACGCGGATGAATGCCAGTTGCGTGCCGGACGGTTTCGCGCGAACAACGGCCAGGCGCTCAAGGTGGCCGCGTTGCACGGCTTCGGGTTGGTGTTGCAGCCGGAGGCGCTGCTGGCGAGAGAAATTGCCAGCGGCGAACTGGTGTCGGTGCTGGAAGATTATTTGCCCGATGGCGCGCCAGTGCATCTGGTGTATCCGCGTGATCGCCGCGCCACGCCCAAGCTCACCAGCTTTATCGATTTCGTGGTCGAACGGTTCGGTGTATGAGCCTGACGGCGGATGCGATGCGCTGTGCCGCCTGCCATTTCGCTCGGCATGTTCATGGCGATAGGCCCGGTGACTTCTCCATTTGCCGATGAAGACGCGCGATAATCCGCCTCACCTGAGCCACTTCCTTTTCCCTCGATGAGACCTCCGCGCCTCGACCAACTCGACGACCTCGACCGCAACCTCGTTGCGCTGCTGCAAGCGAACGCCCGCGAGAGCGTCGCTAACCTCGCCCGCCAGCTCGACGTGGCACGCACCACGGTGATCGCGCGCATCGCGCGGCTCGAGCGCAGCAACGTGATTGCCGGGTACAGCGTGCGGCTCGGTCAGGACGTGCTCGACGCGAGCATCGTGGCTTATGTCGGCATCATCATCGCGCCGAAGCATGGGCCAGCCGTGCAGAAACGCCTTGGCAAAATGCCCGAAGTGCAGTTGCTGTGCGCGGTGAGCGGCGAGTTCGATTACGTTGCGTGGCTGCGCGCCGATTCGCCCGATCGTCTGAACGATCTGCTCGATCAGATCGGCGAACTGGAAGGCGTGGAGCGGACCACGACTTCGATCATTCTGGCGCGCAAGATCGACCGCGGCATGGTGTGAGCGCCGCCCGACGTTTACACCGTTTTAACAACTTTCCGACATATCGACTGATTGGTTCGTCATAACGTCGAACTTCATGGTCATACCGCAGCATTCTGCGCGTATGAACTGTTTTTGCTTCTCCCTAAACTGTTGCTGAAGGGTACAGCCCGCCGGGCGCCGCGCCACGAGCGCAGCGCACTTCCCAAGCTGGAGACAGCACACAATAATCAGGAGAAGCGCATGAAAGTAGCCATCGTTGGCGCAGGTTTGATTGGCCACACCATCGCCCACATGTTGCGCGAAACTGGCGACTACGAAGTCGTCGCGTTCGACCGCGACCAGCACGCGCTCGACAAACTCGCTGCCCAGGGCATTCCGACCCACCGCGTGGATTCCGCCGATGCCGCCGCTCTGCGCGCCGCCGTGCAAGGCTTCGACGCGCTCGTCAACGCGCTGCCGTATTACCTCGCGGTGAACGTGGCCTCGGCGGCCAAGGGCGCGGGCGTGCATTACTTCGATCTGACGGAAGACGTGCGCGCCACGCATGCAATCCGCGCGATCGCCGACGACGCCGATCACGCCTTCATGCCGCAGTGCGGTCTCGCGCCGGGCTTTATCGGCATCGCCGCGCACGAACTGGCGAACCGCTTCACGGAAATCCGCGACGTCAAGATGCGCGTGGGCGCGCTGCCGGAATTCCCGACCAACGCGCTGAAGTACAACCTGACGTGGAGCGTCGACGGTCTGATCAACGAGTACTGCCAGCCGTGCGAAGCGATTCGCGACAGCCGCACGCAGTGGGTGCAGCCGCTCGAAGGCCTCGAACATTTCTCGCTCGACGGCACCGAATACGAAGCCTTCAATACCTCCGGCGGCTTGGGTACGCTGTGCGAAACGCTCTCAGGCCGGGTCGAGTCGCTCGACTACAAGTCGGTGCGTTATCCGGGCCACCGCAACCTGATGCAATTCCTGCTCGAAGACCTGCGTCTTGCCAGCGATCGTGACACGCTCAAGACCATCATGCGCCGTTCGGTGCCGTCCACTGCGCAAGACGTGGTGCTGGTGTTCATTACGGTGAGCGGCATGCGCGATGGTCAACTGGTGCAGGAAGTCTTCACCCGCAAGATCTTCGCAAAGACGGTGTGCGGCGTGCCGATGAGCGCGATCCAGATCACCACGGCCGGCGCGATGTGCGCGGTGCTCGATCTGTTCCGCGAACAGAAGCTGCCGCAGAAGGGCTTCGTGCGCCAGGAGCAGGTGTCGCTGCGCGACTTCCTCGCGAACCGCTTCGGCCAGTTGTACGAGGGGCAGGCGCTGGAGACGATGGCTACGGTCTGAAGGATCGGCACCGAGGGCCGTGCGACAACGTGGCAACAGGCATGAATGTCTGCCGCGAGCAGCAAAGACGGCTTCGCAGAGAGCCTAGGAAACGCCCCGTTCGGGGCGTTTTTATTGATGCCGACGCTACGCTACACAGGCACCGGCGGCATGATCATCGCCGCCTGCGGCTCGCCGACGATGCGCGCCAGCAGGGCTTCATAATCCGCCGAAGTCGGCGCGGTATTGTCGAACATCAACAGGTCGTCGCAGATATCGCCGCTGGGCACGAAGCGGCGTTGCCGATACTCGTCCCAGTGCGCGAGTTTGTAGGCATCGTCCGGATTGGCGCGCTCCACGATCCGCCGATGCGCCGTCTCTTCCGACGTATAGACCCACACGACCCGTAGCGCCACGTCCGCACCCACCCCCAGCCACGCGCGATCGAATAGGCGCCGCTCGCGCACTTCGCGCGAGAGCGGCCCGACCACGATCGCGCTGATGCCGAGTTCGAGATTGTCGCGGGCGGTATCGAGCAGGCCGCGATATTCGGGATCGCGCAGATGCTGCAGGAACAGCGGGCTGTCGCGGTCGTTCGGATCGCCGGTCAGCATGGCCATGGCCGCCGCGCTATAGCCGCCATAAAGCGTATCTTTATCGAGCAGGCAGAAGGGCGTGGCGCCCGCTCTCATCAGCGGGCCGAGCAGCTTCTTCGCGAGCGTGGTCTTGCCGGTGCCCGCGTGACCGCAGAAGAAAACCAGATGAGTCACGAAGGCGCGTCCTCGGGCGAGGCGGGTACGGCGCCGGCGCGTTGCGGGTCACGCGTGAATTTGTCGCCGGCCTCCAGCCACATCACGTTGATGATGCCGAAGCCCAACGCCACGCCGATGCCGAGAATCCAGGTGAAATACCACATTGCAGTCTCCTTGATCGTATGTCCGGCGAGGCCAGACCTGAAGCGTTGCGCATTGTCGTTCGAGCGAAGGCGAGATGCCGGCAGGCGACGGTATGCGCTGGAACCGAGGGTAAATCCACCACGCGGACCTCACGCGCGGCAGCCCACGGAACCGCCCTTTGCAGCGATCATGAAGAAGAACGCGACGCCGTGCAAGAGGTCGCAGGGTCGGCCGTTCGGCCAGGCTGGCAGAACGGGCGGGCGTTGCTATCATGCATAACGAAGGTTGGGCAGCAGCAACGGGCAGCAGCAATCAGGACGGCCAGGCATCGTCCCGCATACCGATCGGAAAGAAGAAGCACACAAGCAGGACCATAACCAACAACACGGGAGACCCAGCATGCCGACGCGTCCGCACCACCATCGCCAAGCCGCGCGGGTCGCATTGGCGAAGCTAGGCGCGCTTGCCGCGCATCGTCCAGCCCGGCTACACGGAGCCGGGCACGGGGCTCGTCGCCGTGGACGTCCGCCGTGAGCGTTCCCGCGACGTGATCGTCCGCTTTCGCGACGCCCTGGTGTATATCGACGGCGAGCAGGTCACCGACCTGATGAACGGCGAGCACGTAGTCTTCTATCTGAGCCCGGGCGTGCATCGCATCGGCGTATCGACGCAGTTCGATCCGGTCGTCGAAATGCGCTTCACGGTGACGGCCGATACGCGCTACACGAACCGCGCGTCGGTCACGTTCGGCGACGATCACCGCATCGCGCTGCGCCGGGTCGCGCAATAGCGTGCGCTGCCTCGCGGGTGTGGCGCACCGGCGGCCGCGAGGCTTAACAATTCGATACATAGCCTTCACGCATAGCCCGTAACATGGCGGCTAACGCAAATTCGTTTATGCAGATCCGCCGCCAGTCTTACGTATCGTAAGCGTCCGGCCGGTCTGTTCCGTTTTCAAGGTAATCCAACATGCTGATCAATTGCGCCGCCTACCAGGACGGCCGGAAGCTGGCAGACATCGACATCGATAGCATCAGCGACTACGTGGCGCGGCCCGAGTGTTTCGTCTGGGTGGCGCTGAAAGACCCAAGCCCGGACGAGCTGGCCGTGATGAAACACGAGTTCGGTCTGCACGAGCTCGCGATCGAAGACGCGCAGAACGGCCATCAGCGTCCCAAGATCGAGGAGTACGGCGAGTCGCTGTTCGCGGTGATGCACACGGTGGAAATGGACGAAGAAGGCGAACTGCTGATCGGCGAAGTCGACGTGTTCGTCGGCGCCAACTATGTGCTATCGGTGCGGCGCGGCACCCGCGCCGGCTTCCAGAACGTGCGCGCCCGCTGCGAGCGCGAGCCGCAACTGCTCAAGGAAGGCTCGGCGTTCGTGCTGTATGCGCTCGCCGACGATATCGTCGATCGTTATTTCCCGATCATCGAGGCGATGAACAGCGAGATCGAAGCGCTCGAAGACCGCATTTTCGACCGCAACAATTCGGCGGCGTCGCGCGCGATCATCCAGGATCTGTACTCGCTGAAACGGCGCCTCGTGATCTTGCAGCACCATATCGCGCCATTGCAGGAAGCCGTCAGCAAATTGACGGGCGGCCGCATTCCGAGCATCTGCGAAGGCATGCAGGCGTACTTCCGCGATGTCTACGACCATCTCGAGCGGATCGTCAGGATCATCGACGGACGGCGCGAAATGATCGTCACCGCCGTGCAGGTCAATCTCGGCATGATTTCGCTGGCCGAGAGCGAGGTGACCAAACGGCTCGGTTCTTTCGCGGCGCTGTTCGCGGTGCCGACCATGATCGCCGGCATCTACGGGATGAATTTCCAGAGCATCCCCGAGCTGCACTACCAGTACGGCTATCCGATCTGTCTTCTGGTCATGCTGACCGTCGACCTCGTGCTGTACTGGCGCTTCCGCAAGGCCGGCTGGCTCTGATGGGCGGGCAGGGTGGCGTTCGTCGGCGCCGCTCCCCGCTTGCACCGCACGCAATAAAAGTCCAGCATAGGCGGCCCGTCGGCCTGCGATCTTGCAGCCGGCGGTCAATCTGCCACGCACGGACCAAGCGAGGAACCCTTTGCCACACGCCGCCTGCCGGCGCGCTGAAGCGGCGCGCCGCTTCGATTCGACCGGGCGCAGTGCATCACCGTGCGTACCGCATGCCGATGCACTGCAACACCGCGCATCGTTGACAATCAGAATAGACTGCGCTGAGAATGGCCCTCGCAAACGTTTGCGCACTAATTTAAATAAGGCTCCATCGCGAGCCTGACAGACCCTGGAGATAGGCATGAACCAACGCATTCGCCGCCGCATCCTGACGGCCGCCGTCCTCGCCACCGCTACCGCCGCCTTGCCGTTTTCCTCCGCGTACGCGCAGAGCACGCCCGCTCATAAGCCGAAGGTCGCGCTGGTGATGAAGTCGCTCGCCAACGAGTTCTTCCTGACCATGGAGACCGGCGCGAAGGACTATCAGAAGCACAATCCGTCGCAATTCGACCTGATCACCAACGGCATCAAGGACGAGACCGATACGGCGAACCAGATCCGCATCGTCGAGCAGATGATCGTCTCGAAGGTCGACGCGATCGTGCTGGCGCCGGCCGACTCGAAGGCGCTGGTGCCGGTCGTCAAGAAAGCGGTGGACGCGGGCATCATCGTCGTGAACATCGACAACCGGCTCGACCCGGATGTGCTCAAGTCGAAAGACCTGAACGTGCCGTTCGTCGGCCCGGATAACCGCAAGGGCGCGCAGAAGGTCGGCGATTACCTGGCCAAGAAGCTCAAGGCGGGCGACGAGGTCGGCATCATCGAAGGCGTATCGACCACCACCAACGCGCAGCAGCGCACCGCCGGTTTCAAGGATGCGATGCAGAAGGTCGGCGCCAAGGTCGTCTCGGTGCAGTCGGGTGAATGGGAAATCGACAAGGGCAACGCGGTGGCGTCGGCCATGCTCAACGAATACCCGAATTTGAAGGCCCTCCTCGCCGGCAACGACAACATGGCGATCGGCGCGGTCTCGGCCGTGCGCGCGTCGGGCAGGCAAGGCAAGGTGCTGGTGGTCGGCTACGACAACATCAACGCGATCAAGCCGATGCTCAAGGACGGCCGCGTGCTCGCCACCGCGGATCAGTACGCCGCCAAGCAGGCCGTGTTCGGTATCGACACCGCGCTGAAGGCGCTCAGCGAGCACAAGAAGCAGGCGGATCTGTCCGGCGTGGTGGAAACGCCGTGCGATCTGGTCACGAAGTAGGCATCGCCCGGTCAGTGCCGGGGTAGGTCGGGTACGCGGGTTTGCCGGCGCCGCGTCATGTTCCATGCGTGATCTGCGCTCGCAAACCCGCGTCTATTCAACAAACGCTCAAGAAAACTGCCGCGCCGCCGTTAATTCCAGAGGTAAGCGTCATGACGGTGCCGCGCGACGGGAGGGTGCGTGGCTTTTTAGCGCCCGCGCATTCCGCGCATTGGGCCGGCATGACACGGGGCGTGAGGGCTGCGGCTTCATTCGAGCGAATCGCGTGAGGCCGCAGCTACCGCCCCGGAACCAGGATTGCGATGGATTCAACCGACCACGACGCCGTGCCTGCCGTCCTGTCTGTCAGCGGCATCGGCAAGACCTACGCCGAACCGGTGCTCGCCGACATTTCGCTGTCGCTGCGCGCCGGCGAGGTATTGGCGCTGACGGGCGAGAACGGCGCGGGCAAGAGTACGCTGTCCAAAATCATCGGCGGGCTCGTCGATCCGACCACCGGCACGATGCAACTCGGCGGCGTGCCTTATGCGCCGGCGAGCCGCACCCAGGCCGAGGCGCTCGGCGTGCGCATGGTGATGCAGGAGCTGAATCTGCTGCCGACCTTGTCGGTGGCGGAAAACCTGTTCCTGAACCGCTTGCCGCGGGTCGGCGCGTTCAGCTTCGGCTGGATCGACCGGCGCAAGCTGCGCGAAGACGCGCGTCACGCCATGGCGCAGGTCGGGCTCGATGCGATCGATCCGGACACGCTGGTCGGCGAGCTCGGCATCGGCCATCAGCAGATGGTGGAAATCGCGCGCAATCTGATCGACGATTGCCGCGTGCTGATCCTCGACGAACCGACCGCGATGCTGACCGCGCGCGAAGTCGATCTGCTGTTCGAACAGATCGACCGGCTGAAGGCGCGCGGCGTGGCGCTGGTCTACATCTCGCACCGGCTCGAGGAGCTCGCGCGGGTGGCCGAGCAGATCGCGGTCCTGCGCGACGGACGGCTGGTGCATGTCGACACGATGGCCAACCTGACCAGCGACGAAATCGTCACATGGATGGTCGGCCGGGAACTCGGCGAGCGGATCGATCTGGGCGTGCGCAACATCGGCGCGCCGCTGTTGAAAGTGGACCGGCTCACACGCGGCAAGGTGGTGCGCGAGGTGTCGTTCGAAGTGCGCGCGGGCGAGGTTTTTGGCATCAGCGGGCTGATCGGCGCGGGCCGCACGGAGTTGATGCGGCTGATCTACGGCGCGGATCCGAAGGACAGCGGCACCGTTTCGCTGGCTGCAACGCCGGGCGCGCCGCCCACGCCGGTGCAGATCGCTTCGCCTTCGGACGCGGTGCGCGCGGGCATCGCGCTGATTACCGAGGACCGTAAAGGCGAAGGCCTGCTGTTGCCGCAGCCGATCGCGGCCAACGTGTCGCTCGGCAATATCGGCAGCGTGGCGCGGCACGGCATCGTCGATGCGAAGCGGGAGAACGCGCTGGCGCAGACGCAGATCGCGGCGATGCGGATCCGCACTTCCGGGCCGGGGCAGATTGTCGGCGAGCTGTCGGGCGGCAACCAGCAGAAGGTCGTGATCGGCCGCTGGCTGGCGCGCGATTGCCGCGTGCTGTTATTCGACGAACCTACGCGCGGCATCGACGTCGGCGCGAAGTTCGATATTTATGGCCTGATGGGTGCGCTGGCCCGTGAAGGGCGCGCGCTCGTCGTGGTGTCGAGCGACCTGCGCGAGCTCATGCTGATCTGCGACCGGATCGGCGTGATGTCCGCGGGCAGCATGACGGGTGTGTTCGAGCGCGATAACTGGTCGCAGGATGCGTTGCTGGCCGCGGCGTTCGCCGGCTACCGCAGCCGCGAAGCGTTGCTGCACGCCGCCCCCGACACTAGCGAAGCAGGGAGTGTGTCATGAACGATCAACCGTTGCGTGAAGCATCGGGCGACAAGCCGGGTACGGCGAGCGGCACGGGCACCGTCGCGCCGCCGGCCGATCCGTCGGCGCCGCTCGCGAGCGGCAAACCGGCCGGCACGCGGCTCGGTTTTTCGAATTACCTGGGGCTCGCCGGCGCGTTGCTGGGGATGATCGTGCTGTTCTCGCTGCTGAGTTCGCACTTTCTGACCTACGACACGTTCAGTACGATCGCCAACCAGATTCCCGATCTGGTCGTGATGTCGGTGGGGATGACCTTCGTGCTGATCATCGCCGGAATCGATCTCTCGGTGGGATCGGTGCTGGCGCTGGGCGCGTCGGTGGTGAGCGTGGCCGCGCTGAAGTGGGGCTGGGGGCCGTTGCCGTCGGCGGTGCTCGGCGTCGCCGCGGCGGCGCTGACCGGCACCGTCACCGGCGCGGTGACGGTGGGCTGGCGGATTCCGTCATTCATCGTCTCGCTCGGTGTGCTGGAAGCGGCACGCGGCCTGGCGTACCAGATGACGAATTCGCGCACCGCCTACATCGGCGACGCGTTCGACTTCCTGTCGAACCCGATCGCGCTCGGCATCTCGCCGGCGTTCCTGATCGCGGTGGCGGTGATGGTCATCGCGCAACTGGTGCTCACGCGCACGGTGTTCGGCCGCTATCTGGTCGGCATCGGCACCAACGAGGAAGCCGTGCGGCTCGCGGGCGTCAATCCGCGGCCGTACAAGGTCATCGTGTTCGCGCTGATGGGCGCGCTCTCGGGGCTGGCCGCGCTGTTCCAGATTTCGCGTCTGGAAGCGGCCGATCCGAACGCGGGCCAGGGCGTGGAACTGCAGGTGATCGCGGCCGTGGTGATCGGCGGCACGAGCCTGATGGGCGGGCGCGGCTCGGTGATCAGCACTTTTTTCGGCGTGTTGATCATTTCCGTGCTGGCGGCTGGCCTCGCGCAGATCGGCGCGAACGAGCCGACCAAGCGCATGATCACCGGCGCGGTGATCGTGGTGGCGGTGGTGCTGGATACGTATCGCAGCCGCCGCAAGCGGGCCTGACCGGTGATGGGCACCGCAAGCCGGCAGAGTAACGCAACCCAGGCAGTCACAGCGTCATGAGCGGTAAAGCGTAAGAATTCATGGGTTTGATCTGTCTTCGATGAAGACGTCCGGTGGGTCGCCAGGTGGCGCGGCCGGCGGGTAAAACAGGCAGGAGAGCAACAGGTTATGGCGACGATCAAGGATGTAGCGGCTGCGGCAGGCGTGTCGTTCACGACGGTATCGCACGTGGTGAACAACTCGCGGCCGGTGTCGGCGGACGTGCGCGCGAAGGTCGAACACGCGATCCGTCAGCTCCACTATGTTCCGTCGGCGGTGGCCCGCTCGCTGAAGGCGCGGTCGACGGCGACCATCGGGCTGGTCGTGCCCAACTCCACGAATCCGTATTTCGCGGAACTGGCGCGCGGCATCGAGGACGGTTGTTCGCGCAACGGCTACTGCGTGTTCTTCTGCAATTCCGACGACGATCCGGCCAAGCAGCGTAACTATCTGCGCGTGCTGCAGGAAAAGCGCATCGACGGCCTGATCGTCGCTTCGGCCGGCGACGACGCCGTGCTGGCGCAGACGCTCGCCGACTCGCACGAGCCGCTGGTCATTCTGGATCGCAACATCGAAGGGCTGAACGCGGATCTGGTGCAGATCGACCACGAGAAGGGCGGGTATCTGGCGACCCGGCATCTGCTCGAACTGGGGCATGTACGGATCGGCTGCATCACCGGGCCGGTTCAGACGGCGGTCAGCGCGATGCGCGTGCACGGCTTTATCCGCGCGATGACGGAGCGCGGCATCGAGATTCCGCCCGATGCGATCGTGGAAAGCGATTTTTCGGGCACCGGCGGCCACCGTGCCGCCGCGCAGCTGTTCGACACGGTCAGGCCATCGGCGATTTTTGCCGGCAACGACATGATGGGCATCGGTGCGCTGCGTGCCGCGGCGGAACGCAATATCAGCGTGCCGCACGATTGCTCGATCATCGGGTTCGACGATATCGAGTTGGGGCGTTTCACCTATCCGGCGCTCTCGACCGTCGGGCAATCGGTGCGCGCGCTTGGCGATATGGCCGCGCAGACGCTGATCGAGCGGATTGCCGGGACCACGTCTGGCACGCCGCGCGCGCCGGGTCGCCGGCGTGTGGTGTCGCCGCGGCTGATCGTGCGCGAGTCCACCGCGACATGGGCCGGCGCGGCCAAGCGCGATCTGGCGGCGTGACTGGATACGATGCGCGGATTTCAAACGCGCATTTGTGGCTAGCGGAGCGGTCGCTCGCGCGAGGCGATTCCTTTGGCGCAACACGTAGTCTTCGATTTTCACCCGCAGCGGGTTGCTGAACAGTTCGGCCGACCGCGCAGGCGCTGTCGGGTGCGGCGCTGGAATAGCGCGCATGTCCTGGCGCTGAACAGCATTTCGGCGCTTGCCCTCGTCGCACCAGGAGCGCGGGTCGATCGGATTCAGCCTTGCGGTGCTCGCTATCGTCGCGGCATCCAGGACCTGCGGCGCAACGCCGTCAGCACACTGCCAGCCGCCGCAACGGCGTGCCGTCTCTCACTCCCGGCCCTTAGCCACCGGCGCTCCCGTTCTACATCAGCGGCGTGCCAATCCGCAGTCTGTCAGCCTCTTGTAATTTATTCCAGCTGCTTACGGCATCTTTCCTCCTACCATATAAATCCTTCAAGTACGCGGTCGCCATGCCGTAAACAGGACTATTAGAGAGCGGCATCAGAAAAGCGCCACTACGCAGACGCCACACGCCAAACCGCGCTGCGTACGCAGCCTCTCATTTTGTTAAGCACAGGAACAAGCATGTTGAACAAAGGCATTACGATCAAGGCGCGGATAGGCCTCACGATGGCTTTTCTCGCCGCGCTGCTCGTCGCCATCGGCGTATTCGGTTTGTTCGGCATGAGCCGTTCGAATGACGCCTATAAGGATACGTTCACCAACGCCATGCCGGGCGCGGTCGATATCGGCAACGCCGAGCTTTTTGCCGCGCGCGAGCGGCTGGCGCTCGACCGCGCGGCGTTCATGATCGGCACGCCGGAAGCGGTGCCGACGCTCGAGCGCGCGCGCAGCATGCGCGCCACGTCCGACACGTGGTGGAAAAAATACATGGACTTGCCGCGCGCCGCGGATGAAGACCGCCTCGCGCAGGACGTCCTCTCCAAGCGTGACGCGCTGCATCAGCAGATGGACGCCTTCGGGGCGATCGTGACCGCGAACGAGCCGCCCAAGCTGGTCGACGGCGCCAAACGTCTGCAAGCCGCCTACAACGACCTCGCCAATTCCGACGACGCGCTGCGCAAATACCAGTTCACCTCGGCGACAGAGGGCTACGACTCCGCGCAAAGCAGCTTCGACTTGTTCCGCATGGTCAGCGCGGGCGCTCTGCTGATCGGCGTGCTGGCGGCGGTGATCTCGTACCTGACGCTGAGCCGCGCCATCGCCCGGCCGCTCGATGCCGCCCTCGGCCATTTCGACGCGATTGCAGCGGGCGATCTGCGCCGCCCGGTCGTCGTGACCTCGCGCGATGAAATGGGGCAGTTGCTCGAAGGCATCGCCAAAATGCAGCGCAGTCTCACCGAAACGGTGCGTACCGTGCGCAGCGGCAGTGAATCGATTGCCACGGCCACGCGCCAGATCGCGGCCGGCAATATCGACCTGTCCTCGCGTACCGAAGAGCAGGCGTCGGCGCTGCAGGAAACCGCGTCGAGCATGGAAGAGCTGACCGGCACGGTCAAGCAGAACGCCGACAACGCCCGCCAGGCGAGTTCGCTGGCGGCCAATGCGTCGGAGATCGCCAACAAGGGCAGCGCGGTGGTCGGCCTGGTGGTCGGCACGATGGGCGACATCAATCAAAGCTCGGCCAAGATCGCCGACATTATTTCGATCATCGAAGGGATTGCGTTCCAGACCAACATCCTCGCCTTGAATGCGGCTGTGGAAGCGGCGCGGGCCGGCGAAGAAGGGCGCGGTTTCGCGGTCGTGGCCGGTGAAGTGCGCAGCCTCGCGCAGCGCTCGTCGGCGGCGGCGAAGGAAATCAAGGAACTGATCGACACCTCGGTGGAGCGCGTGCAGTCGGGCTCCGCCCTGGTCGACGAAGCCGGCCGCACCATGACCGAAATCATCGGCGCGGTGCAGCGCGTGACTGACATCATGGGCGAAATCGCCGCGGCGTCGGAAGAGCAGAGCAGCGGCATCGATCAGGTGGCGCGCGCCGTCACGCAAATGGACGAAGTCACGCAGCAAAACGCCGCGCTGGTCGAAGAAGCGGCGGCCGCAGCGTCGTCGCTCGAAGACCAGGCCGGCAAACTGCGCACCGCGGTGGCCGTGTTCCAACTCGAAGAAAGCGGTTACAAGGCGCCCGTGAGTGCGCCGCCGAAGCGCACATCCACGCCGCTGCGTTCGGTGGTCGCACGCAAGGTCTCGCACGCTCGTGCTGCGCAACCCGCGCCGCACGCCGCAGTTGCGACGAAGGCGCCGGCCGGGACGGCACAGTCCGTTGCCGCACCGGCACGCGCGCCTGCTAAAGCGACAGTGACCGCCAGTGCGGGCAACGATCAGGATTGGGAAACGTTCTAAGCGGCAGTCAGTTGCAACATTCATTCCCGGCGCCGCAGCTAATCCCATTAGATGGGTAGACGCCGGAAAAGGATGACCGCCTCGCTTCAAAAGACCGCGATTGCGCACGCATTCGCGGTCTTTTTTTTTGGTGTGCGCATTAAGTAACGTTTGCGACATCAGTCGGCACCCTGGCGAGTGTCATGATCCGGTACATTGACGGACGCACTGATGTAACTCCCCTTGGGGAACGCTACCCGGCATGGTGCGGCAAGCGCGCACGGCCCGTTAGCCCGCGAGCCTGGTTCCGCCGCCTTCGACCGCCGCAATGCATGGCCCAACGCATGGCCCGACGCATGGCCACCACCCACCAGCACGCTACAACCAACCGCTCAATGCGCCAGCCACAAAGGACCGACATGACGCCATACGACCTCGCGAACCGCCTCGTCGAAGCACGCCGGCAGCATCGCCCGATCGATGCGCCCGCACCCGACAGCCTGCCGCCCGATGCCGCAACCGCGTACGCGATCCAGCAGGCGGTCATTGCGGGTCTCGGTGACTCGACCGGCGCCTGGAAGATCGGCGCCAAAGCGCCGGGCGCCGCCGCCGCGGGTGCGCCGATTCCGGCCTCGCTGGTGCTGCGATCGCCGGCGCGCGTCGCGCATGACGGCTTCTTCCGGGTGCTGGTCGAGCTGGAGATCGCCTTCCGCTTCGCCGAGGCGATCGAACCGCGCGGCCGGGCCTATGCGCGCGACGAGGTGCTCTCGAAGGTCGGCGTCGTCTTGCCGGCCATCGAGATCGTCGATAGCCGCTTCACCGAGTGGCCGAATGTCGCGCCGCTCGCGCAACTGGCCGACGCCCAGAACAACGGCGCGTTGATCACGGGCCATCCGGTCGCTTATGCCGGTCTCGCGCGCGGCTTCGACTTCGTGTCGCCTGAACTGGAGCTGAGCTTCGACGGCGCTTCGCTCCTACCGGAAGCCACCGGCAATCCGGCCGGCGACCCGCGCGAACTGCTGGTGTGGTTCGTCAACCATTGCGCCGCCATGGGCATTACGATCGAGCCCGAGTGGACTATCACCACTGGTTCGTACGTCGGCGCACACAGGCTGGACAAAGCGGGCATCGTGCGCGGCCACATCGACGGCCTTGGCGAAGTGGAGATTGAACTGACCTGAGAAGCCGCGCGCTTGTAACAGCGTGCTTGTAACAACGCATTACGAAGCTTCATTCAAACGGCTGCCTGCGGGTGGCCGTTTTACATTCTTCGCATCTGCGACGGCGGCTCTGCCGTATACGCCTATTGAAGCGATGCATGGCGTTGTCGTCATCCAGTTATACATGCGGCTAACCATGCTCTCGACGCGGTTAATGCGCGCACCTCTCGTAGGCGAGTCATGACACGCCATGTAAATGACGCGGAACAAAACCGTTCATGAGTTGACGAACCGCATGAAGCTGCACGGACTTTGCTTAAGCGTGAGACGGCGCATGAAGCGCGCATGAACATGTAACAGGCATGTGTCGGTGTAGACCGAACGCTCGTGTCGCGCGTTGAGGAAAAAGTAACGGGACACAGAAAGCGTGCAGACGTCCGCGCTTTTAGCAACAAAGTGTGCGTGTGCAGACATGCCGTCTGATACAGCAGTGGGATCGTTCGATGAACGTAACGGCTGGCGCAAGAGAGTATTGCGGGACATCTGGAGGAGCATCGAGCAGCACTGCAGTAGAGTGCTGATGAGGCGGCAAGGCAGCAGTAGTAGGGTGGCGACGTATCACCGCAATCGCGGCGATATGCGTGCAAGATTGTAGGCGGTCGAAATTTTGTTACCAAGTGAGGATTGTTGGGAGGCGAATACGGCGCGATTTTCGCAACGTAGTTCGTGAAAAAAAATTTAAAAGGGTTTAGGATGAATTCGAGCGATGTCGTTTCTGAATAGCGCGCCGCGCACGACATCGATCTAGACTTCGGCGAGGAGGTAGCATGGATATCTACAGCAGTTTCGCGACCCGCTTCGAGAAAACGCGAGAAGATGAGCTCTCGCTCGAGGAGTATCTCGCGCTCTGCAAAGACAATCCCGCCGCGTACGCCACGGCTGGCGAACGCATGTTGACGGCGATCGGGGAGCCGGAACAGATCGACACTCGTAACGATCCGCGCATGTCGCGCATCTTCGCGAACAAGGTCATCAAGGTATACCCCGCATTCCGTGAGTTCTACGGAATGGAAGAGGTGATCGAGCAGGTGGTCGCCTACTTCCGCCACTCGGCCCAGGGGCTCGAAGAAAAGAAGCAGATCCTGTATCTGTTGGGCCCGGTCGGCGGCGGTAAATCGTCGATTGCGGAACGTCTCAAGCAGCTCATGGAACGCGTGCCGTTCTACTCGATCAAGGGCTCGCCCGTCAACGAGTCGCCCCTCGGTCTGTTCGATTACGAGGAAGACGGCCCGATTCTCGAAGAACAATACGGTATTCCACGCCGCTACCTGAAAAGCATTCTTAGCCCGTGGGCGGTCAAGCGCCTGCACGAATTCAACGGCGACATCCGCAAATTTCGCGTGGTGCGCCGCTATCCGTCGATCCTTCGCCAGATCGGTATAGCCAAAACCGAGCCGGGTGACGAAAACAATCAGGACATTTCGTCGCTGGTCGGTAAGGTCGACATCCGCAAACTCGAACAGTACGCACAAGATGACGCGGACGCATACAGCTACTCCGGTGGCTTGTGTCTCGCCAACCAGGGGCTGCTCGAGTTCGTCGAAATGTTCAAGGCGCCGATCAAGGTGCTGCACCCGCTGCTTACCGCCACCCAGGAAGGCAACTTCAAGGGCACGGAAGGCTTCGGTGCGATCCCGTTCGACGGCGTGATTCTGGCTCACTCGAACGAGTCCGAATGGAAGGCGTTCCGCAACAACCGCAACAACGAAGCACTGCTCGACCGGATCTTCGTGGTGAAGGTGCCTTACTGCCTGCGCTACGGTGAAGAGGTTAAGATCTACGAAAAGCTGCTGCGTAATTCGTCGCTGGCGAATGCGGTGTGCGCGCCGGGCACGCTGAAGATGATGGCGCAGATGTCGGTGCTCACGCGTCTGCAGGAGCCGGAGAATTCGAGCCTGTTCTCGAAGATGCAGGTGTACGACGGCGAGAATCTCAAGGACACCGATCCGAAGGCCAAGTCGTATCAGGAGTACCGCGATTTTGCGGGCGTCGATGAAGGGATGACCGGCGTGTCGACCCGCTTCGCGTTCAAGATCATGTCGCGCGTCTTCAACTTCGACTCGACCGAGGTCGCGGCCAATCCGGTGCACCTGATGTATGTGCTCGAACAGCAGATCGAACGCGAGCAGTTCCCACCGGAAACCGAGCAGAAGTATCTGTCGTTCATTAAAGACGTGCTCGCCTCGCGCTATGCGGAGTTCATCGGCAAGGAAATTCAGACCGCGTATCTGGAGTCATATTCCGAGTACGGTCAGAACATCTTCGATCGCTATGTGACGTACGCGGACTTCTGGATTCAGGATCAGGAGTTCCGCGACCATGATACCGGCGAGAGTTTCGACCGCGCGGCGCTGAACGCCGAACTGGAGAAGATCGAGAAACCCGCGGGCATCAGCAACCCGAAGGACTTCCGCAACGAGATCGTGAACTTCGTGCTGCGTGCGCGTGCTGCCAATGGCGGGAAGAACCCGGCCTGGGTCAGCTACGAGAAGCTGCGCGTCGTGATCGAAAAGAAGATGTTCTCGAACACGGAAGAGCTGTTGCCGGTGATCTCGTTCAACGCCAAGGGCTCGGCGGAGGAACAACGCAAGCACGAAGACTTCGTCAATCGCATGGTGACGAAGGGCTATACGCCGAAGCAGGTGCGCTTGCTGTGTGACTGGTATCTGCGCGTGCGCAAGTCGTCATGATGCGCATTGCGTGCCGCCCGCGCGGTCCGACCGCGCGGGCACCCTGCGAGGCGCAAGCTGCATGGACATAGCGTTGCTTTAGGCAGCGTGCGTCTCGCGCACCGGAAATAGCAGTGCAGTGCGTGGGAGGAAGAGGCGCTAAAGTGCTTCATCCGATCGACGTGCTCTGCATGGGACCCGAGTAAGTGCTGAAGTGCTAACTCGGGTCGACATGCGACTGCATAGGATCGGAGTAAGCGCTAAAGCGCTAACTCCGATCGATACGGGAGACCGGGCGTGCTTCATCAAATCATCGACCGCAGGTTAGCAGGCAAGAACAAAAGCATTGCGAATCGCGAACGTTTTTTGCGTCGCGTTAAGAACTATATTCGTCGCGCCGTTTCGGAAGCCGTGCGCGACCGCAGCATCAAGGACATTCAGAACACCCAGAGCATCACCATCCCGCGCAAGGACATTGCGGAACCGTCGTTCCGGCATGGCCCCGGCGGCAAGCGGGAAATGGTGCATCCGGGCAATTCCGACTACATCCGCGGCGACAAGATCCAGCGCCCGCAAGGGGGCGGCGGCGGAGGCGGGGGCAACCAGGCCAGCAATGAAGGCGACGGTCAGGACGACTTCGTGTTCGAACTGAGCCGCGAAGAATTCATGCAGTATTTCTTCGACGATCTCGAACTGCCACGTCTCGTCAAAACCCATCTGCTTGCCGTCCCGACGTGGAAAAGCATCCGCGCGGGCTGGGCTGCCGAAGGCACGCCGAACAACATCGACGTGGTCCGTTCGCTGCGCAGCGCACTCGGCCGCCGCATCGCGCTCGGTGCGCCGCTCGTCAACCAGTTGCACGAGATGGAGCGGCAACTGGAGACGATGAAAGCCGATCCCGACGATCGTCGCGACGACATCAAACTGCTCGAAGAGGAGATTCACCATTTGCGCGGCCGCATCTGGCGGATTCCGTTCATCGATCCGTTTGATCTGCGCTATGTGAATCGCGTGAAGCAGCCCACGCCTTCCAGCCAGGCAGTCATGTTCTGTCTGATGGATGTGTCCGGTTCCATGGACGAGCAGCGCAAGGACCTCGCCAAGCGCTTCTTCATCCTGCTATATCTGTTCCTCAAGCGTAACTACGAGAAGATCGAAGTGGTGTTCATCCGCCACCACACGCGCGCCGAAGAGGTCGACGAAGACACGTTCTTCCATTCGACCGAGAGCGGCGGCACGGTGGTGTCGAGCGCGCTGGAGCTGATGCAGAAGGTGATGGACGAGCGCTATTCGCCGACTGAATGGAATATTTACGGCGCTCAGGCGTCAGACGGCGACAACTGGACCGACGACTCGCCGAAGTGCCGCAAGATACTCTCGGATGACATCCTGGAGAAGGTGCGCTATTTTGCGTATATTCAGGTGACGCCGGAAGAACAGAATCTGTGGCTGGAATATGCGCAGTTGGCCTTGAGCCAGCCGCACATGGCGATGAAGAAGGTCGAAACCGCGGCTGACATTTATCCGGTGTTTCGCGAGTTGTTCGAAAAGCAGGCGGCTAATTCATGACGAACAAGCACCTGCACAACGAAGTGCGCGGCGAGCCAGAGAACGGCGCGCCGGAGCGCGGAAAAGGCGTGCCGCAGCAGCAACAGTCGGGGCATGCCGAGGCGAGGGCGGACGATACCGGAGCCGCCGCCGGAGCAGTCGACACCGCTGCAGCACGGGGACACACCGGAACGCCCACTGAGGGGCAAAGGGAAGTCCGTATGAACGTAGCCGATAGACGGCCTCTGCCGTGCCCGTCCGACTGGACCTTCGAATTGATCGAAGAGTACGACTCGCATATTGCCCGTGTTGCAGAGCAATATGAACTCGACGTGTATCCGATCCAGCTCGAACTCATCAGCGCCGAACAGATGATGGATGCGTACGCGTCCGTCGGTATGCCGGTGAACTACCGTCACTGGTCGTTCGGCAAACACTTTCTCTCCACCGAAAAAAGCTACCGTCGCGGGCAGATGGGGCTGGCGTACGAGATCGTCATCAATTCGAACCCCTGCATCGCGTATCTGATGGAAGAGAACACGATGACGATGCAGGCGCTCGTCATCGCCCATGCGGCTTATGGGCACAACTCGTTCTTCAAGGGCAACTATCTGTTCCGGCTGTGGACGGATGCGCACGCGATCATCGACTACCTCGTCTACGCGAAGAATTACATCGCGGAGTGCGAGGAGCGTTTCGGGCTCGACCGTGTCGAGGAACTGCTCGACTCGTGCCACGCGTTGATGAACTATGGCGTGGACCGTTACAAGCGTCCGCAGAAGCTGTCGCTCCAGAAGGAGTTTGCGGCGCGCCGTGAACGCGAGGCCTATCTGCAGTCGCAAGTGAACGAACTGTGGCGTACCTTGCCGACTCGCCATACGCCGTTGCCGGAGGAGGTCGAGGAGCGCTATCCGCCGGAGCCGCAGGAAAACCTGCTGTATTTCGCGGAGAAAAATGCGCCGCTGCTGGAGCCGTGGGAGCGGGAAGTGATCCGCATCGTGCGCAAGGTCGGCCAGTATTTTTATCCGCAACGGCAGACCCAGGTGATGAACGAGGGCTGGGCGACGTTCTGGCACTACACCTTGCTCAACACCATGTACAACCAGGGCAAGCTGGAAGACGGCTTCATGATGGAGTTTCTCCATTCGCACAGCAACGTGGTCTACCAGCCGCCGGTCACGAAGCCGTACTACAGCGGTATCAATCCGTACGCGCTGGGTTTTTCGATGATGAGCGACATTCGCCGGATCTGCGAGGCGCCGACGGAAGAAGACCGCAAGTGGTTCCCGGAACTGGCGGGCAGTCCGTGGCTCCCGGCCATGCACTACGCGATGCGCAACTTCAAGGACGAGAGCTTCGTCGCGCAGTATCTGTCGCCGCATCTGATCCGCGAAATGCGCCTCTTCTCGGTGCTCGACGACGACATGCGCGATGCGCTAGAAGTCTCGGCGATTCATGACGACAGCGGCTATCAGTACGTGCGTCAGGCGTTGTCGCGGCAGTACGACATGCATCACCGCGAGCCGAATATTCAGGTGTGGGCGGTGAATACGCGTGGCGACCGGAGTTTGACGCTGCGGCACTTCATGAGCGACAACCGGCATCTGTCGGGCGATAGCGCCGAAGTGCTCAAGCACATGGCGCGGCTGTGGCAGTTCGATGTTTATCTGGAAAGCGTCGATGAGAATGGCACGGTCCGCAAGCGTTACGAGTGCCGCTATGTGCCGCCGGCGGTTAAGGTGTGACCGGCGGATTGCAACACGACGCGCCACGTTCGGTGCGATAAACAAAAGCCAGCTTCCGTTCGAGCTGGCTTTTTTCTTATGTGCGAAGCAGCAAATTAAGACACAAGCGCCGCCCCGAGACAACGTCGCCCTTCACCGCTCGAACAAAGCTCCAACTCATCCTTGCGATTCTGTAAAATTAGCGTGTACGGGATAAATGTTCCCGTGCGCGCGATCTAAGAGCGTGCGCCACGCCCGCGACCTCCGTTTAAAGAAAAGGAAAAAGACAACAGCATGACCGACCTAACCGATCAAACCGTGGCCTCGGCTCACGACACACGGCGCCGCATCTTCGCCATCGTTGGCGCTTCATCGGGCAATCTCGTCGAGTGGTTCGACTTTTACGTGTATTCGTTCTGCGCGCTGTACTTCGCGCCGGCGTTCTTCCCGAGCGGCAACACCACCACGCAGTTGCTCAACACGGCGGGCGTTTTCGCCGCCGGCTTCCTGATGCGTCCGATCGGCGGCTGGTTCTTCGGCCGCCTCGCCGACAAGCACGGCCGCCGCACGGCCATGATGGTGTCGGTGTTCATGATGTGCGGCGGCTCGCTCGTGATCGCCGTGCTGCCTACCTACGCGCAGATCGGCGCGCTGGCGCCGGCGCTGCTGCTGGTCGCGCGGCTGTTCCAGGGCTTGTCGGTGGGCGGCGAGTACGGCACCAGCGCGACCTATATGAGTGAAGTCGCGCTCAAGGGCCGGCGCGGTTTCTTCGCGTCGTTCCAGTACGTCACGCTGATCGGCGGGCAGTTGTGCGCGCTGCTGGTGCTGGTGGTGCTGCAACAAACGCTTTCCACCGACGAGCTGAAGGCTTGGGGCTGGCGCGTGCCGTTCGCAATCGGCGCGGTCGCGGCATTGGTCGCGCTGTATCTGCGTAAATCGCTCGACGAAACCACCACCGCCGAAACGCGTCAGCGCAAGGAAGCCGGCACGCTGCGCGGTCTGTGGCTGCACAAAGGCGCGTTCATGACGGTGCTCGGTTTCACGGCCGGCGGCTCGCTGATTTTCTACACGTTCACCACCTACATGCAGAAGTACCTGGTCAACACGGCTGGCATGCATGCGAAGACGGCCAGCAACGTCATGACCGCGGCGCTCTTCGTTTACATGGTGATGCAGCCGGCGTTCGGCGCGCTGTCGGACCGCATCGGCCGCCGCCGTTCCATGCTGTTCTTCGGCTTCTTCTCGACCATCGGCACCGTGCCGTTGCTGCACGCGCTGAAAGACGTGACGAGCCCGTATGCGGCCTTCGGTCTGGTGGTGGTGGCGCTTGCGATCGTCAGTTTCTATACGTCGATCAGCGGCTTGATCAAGGCGGAAATGTTCCCGCCGGAAGTGCGTGCGCTCGGCGTCGGGCTTTCGTACGCAGTGGCGAATGCGATCTTCGGCGGTTCGGCGGAGTATGTGGCGCTGTGGCTGAAGTCGGTCGGCAACGAGTCGATTTTCTTTTGGTATGTCACCGCGCTGTGCGCGATCGCCGGCATCGTTTCGCTGCGGATGCGCGATCCGTCGAAAGAAGGGTATTTGCGTCTCGAGCCTTGAGTCTTTGAGGCTCGTTCGAGAAGCGCACTCAGGTGATGCTTGAAAACGGCGGTCCGGGGCAATCCCGGCCGTCGTTTTTTATGCGCCTCAGCAGCGATGCAAAAAACCGACTGTGCATCAACGGCAGGGTGCATGCTCACGCCACGACGATCTCCGTGCCCAACGCATGCAACAGATCGCGCAGCGTCTCGGCCTGCGCCATTTTTGCGTCGCTGCGTAGATGAATCTGCAGCGCTCGCCCCGCGATTCCGTCGACGGGTTGCGCGAGCCACAACTCCACTGCGAGGCCCAATCCTTCAGGCTGGTTGACGACGACTGGTTCGATCACACGCGGCTTGAAACAGGCACTGTCAGACATGCGAGTTACCTCAGGGCTGGTGAAGGTTCGCGTTTATCGTAATCAGTGCGCCACGCCGGACCAAGCAACAAATCCGCGTTTGCTTAGCAGAGGATGCTTAGCACAAAACACGCTTATTGCACGGGGGCTTGCCGGCGTTCAGCGCCGACGTCGCCGCATCAGACCGGTTCCGAACGATCGCTTACCATTTCGGAGACGAGTTCCTTCACTACGGCGGCCGGATCCGCGGCAACAACGGGCGCGGCCGCCACCGCGGCAACCGCGCCCGCCGCGACGGCCTGCCGAGGCACGCTCAGCGCGCCACGCGCAAGCATCAGAAGATGATAGTAAAGCCGTGTGCTCAAGCCGTAGTTGTACGCGAACAGATGCGTGAAGGCGACCTTGAACCCGGCGAGCGCCCGACGATTTCTGGCGTGAACCGACACCACGATCGGCGCGAGACGGCGCAACGCCAGCTTGCGCGACGGCTCCAGCTGCGCCGGCAGCTTCAACGCCTTGACGAACGCGTACGCGCTGACCGTTGCCGCGACCGCTGTGCCGCGCGTGCTATGCGAGATCGAGCTTGCCGTCTTTCGATACACCGAGACATAGTCGTGCAGATAGAACACCTCGCGCGCGGCGAGACAGAGCTCGGTGCCGAACACGAAGTCGCAGCACACGCCGTACCCTTCCTGGTAGCCGATCCGCTTCACGAGTTTGGCGTTGGCCATCCAGCCGTTATTCGGAAACATCTGGATCAGACCGGTTCGGCCCGGCAGCGACTGCAGGCCTTCGGCATCCTTCGTACGCCGAAATGCGGCGTTCAGGTTCGCGCTCGCCTCGAAGTCGATGGCGCCGCGGTGATCGGCTTCGTACTGGTCGCCGAATGCCACGTCAAGTTGCGGGTGAAGCGTCCATAGCGACACGAGCTTTTCGACGCTGTCCGTGGTGAGCAGGTCGTCGTCGTGGATCAGCAGGATCTTGTCGCCGCTTGCGCGCCCGAACAGGCTCGCGACGTTGCGCGCCTGGCCGAGCGGCGGCTGATTTTTCACATAGCGCACGCGCGGTTCGTGCGCGTAACGGGCCGCGACCAACTGCTCGGTGTGCGTGTCTTTCGAGTCGTCGCCGATCACGATCTCCAGATCATCGTAGCTCTGCGCGAGGCACGAGTCGATGCACGTTGCGATCAGCTCAGGACGATCGCAGGTCGGCAAACAGATGGAGACTCTGGGGCGGTGAGTGAGAGTCGAGGAGATGGACATGAGCGTCGCCTTTGTTATCTGTTGAGGGGCGGCAGCCGGTCCGCTTGGCGCACACGTCGCTGCAAGCAGAAAAATAGTCCATCACGCAGAAAAAATAATCGGTAAAAATCAGGAAGAAATGTTTGGTTTATGAAAGCCGTCAGAAGGGAAAAATTTATGCGGCTTCGCTGCAAAAAAAGCAGCAAAGCCGCTCCTGGACTGGCCTTTGATTTTTCAACCGACCGACGGTTCGCCCTCGCCGGGTTTTTTGCCCGGACGGTCTGCCGGTGACTCATCGCGTCCTTCATCGCCGCGTTCGGGCAGCTTGCTCTTCTCGTTGTCGCTATGCGCGGCAGGTTGCGGATGTTCGATGTCGGCCGGTTTGTCTTGGGCGCCTTCTTTGGTTTCGCTCATGATCCTCTCCTGGTTGGATGACATGAGCACTGCAGCAAGCGGCAGACCTGGGCTTGCACTTCGTGTCGTGATCAGGTCTTTCGCACGTCATGGAGTGACCCGGACTCGACAACCACGTAATAACCAGACAGCGAATCAGACAACGGCCATCCCGCTGCGCACACTTACAAACAAGCCCTTGACCCGTGCCCTCATTCAGCGCAACGTGGAAGGAGAACCCTATATCGCGGGAGTACGACATGTCCCTCAACTTCCCGAATCCCAGCCGCAGCTACGACGCCTCTCATCACTGCGTGAATTTCTGGGGCTACGACAATGCGCGCGAAATCGCTTTCACCGTCAACCGTTCGGTGATTTCGAATCTGAGCCCGAGCGTGGGCTCCGACGAACCGGCCGTGCTTGCCGCGTTCGACCAGCATCGCGAGCAGATTCTCACGCTAGCGCGCGGCCTGTACCTCGGCGGCCCACAGAACCGCTACACGATTTCCTGACGCAGCGCAGCGCGCTGTGCCGACGCGCGGACGTCGCCGAACGCGGACTCAAGCCACCGTTTCGCGCGGCGCGCTGCCCGTGAGCGACACGATGAAATCGTAAAACGCCCGGACCTTCGCCGGCGGATGATGCCGCGAAGGATAGAGCGCATACAGCGGATAAACCTCGTCGCCCCAATCGGGAAATAGCTCGACGAGCTTTCCGCTCGCCATCAACGACTCGGCGCCGAGCGAGAGAATCTGCGCGACGCCTTGGCCCGCCGTGCAGACACTGTGTAGCGTGCCCACGTCGTTCACGGTCAAACGACCCTGCGGCGTGATCACGATTTTCTTGCGGCCGCGATGAAATTCCCAACTGAACGGGTAGCCCGTGAGCGGATCGCGAAACTTGATGCAGACATGCTTGCCGCTTTCGAGCTCGGCCGGATTCACCGGGTGTCCATGCTTCTTCAGATACGACGGCGCGGCCACGGTGAGAATCCGCGTGTCCAGCAGTTTGCGCGCGATCAGCGTCGACACCGGCGGGTCGCCGAAACGGATCGCGAGATCGAATCCGTCGCCGACCAGATCGCCCATCTGGTCGCGGGTGATCAGTTCGAGTTGCAAATCGGGATGCTTGTCGATAAAGCCGCCCAGCCGCGGCCCGAGCACGAGGCGCGAAAAGAACGGATCCATGTTCACGCGCAAACGTCCGCGCACGGCGGTCGCGCCCTGCGCGGCGGAAGCCGCCGCTTCTTCGAGTCCACCCAGCAGCGGCACGATCTGTTCGTAGAAGCGCCGGCCTTCGTCGGTCAGCGTGACCGAGCGCGTGGTGCGGTCGAAGAGCCGGATGCCCAGACGCGCTTCGAGCCGCGCGACCGAACGGCTCACCCCGGATTGCGACATGTCGAGCATTTCGCCGGCTGCCGCAAAACTCCCGCAATCGACGATCGCCGTCAAGACGCCCATGCCGTTCAGCATGCGCTCGTCAAATGGCATGTGATAGTCCTTTGTTATTCACTAATGCGTGACATGCTAACGCGAAAGTCCGTTTGAATTCACGCGCCGGCTCGGGGAAACGCCGCCTGGTAAGGCGGACGAATGATGTCATGTCATGAGTGGAATGACAGCCAGGCTATCGCGTCAGTCGAGCGGCGCACGTTAATCTGTTGACGTTCGCCCGAAGCACCAGGACATGCGATTCTCGTCATGCATCGGGCATATTCGGACTGAACAACGGAGAACGTCCCATGTCGCGTATTTTTATTACCGGTTCCGCCGATGGTCTCGGTCAAATGGCCGCGCGTCTGCTAGTCGATCGCGGCCATCAGGTGGTGTTGCATGCGCGCAGCGCCGCGCGCGCCGATGAAGCGTTGCAAGCCGTACCGCAAGCGGAAGCCGCGCTGATCGGCGACCTGTCGAGTATCGCGGCCACGGAAGCGCTCGCGGAGCAGGTCAACCGGCTAGGCCGTTTCGATGCGGTGATCCACAACGCGGCGGTCGGCTATCAGGAGCCACGCCGGATCGCCACCGTCGACGGCTTGCCGCACGTATTCGCGGTCAATACACTGGCGCCGTACATTCTCACCGCCTTGATCCAGAAGCCGAAGCGGCTCGTTTATCTGAGCTCGGGCCTGCATCGCAGCGGCGACGCGAGCCTCGACGATCTGGCCTGGGAGCAGCGCCCCTGGCGGGGCACGGCGGCATATTCGGACTCGAAACTGCACGACGCGTTGCTGGCGTTCGCGATGGCGCGGCGCTGGCCGCAGGTGTTGTCGAATGCGCTGGAGCCGGGTTGGGTCGCGACGAAAATGGGCGGTCCGGGCGCGCCGGACGATTTGCAGGCCGCCCCGAAAACCCAGGTGTGGCTCGCCGTCAGCGACGAGCCGGCGGCCACCGTCAGCGGCGCGTACTTCTATCACATGAAGCGGTGCGAGACGCACCCGGCGGTGCGCGACGTTGCCGTTCAGGAGCGTTTGATCGAGGCTTGCGCGGGATTTTCCGGCATCCGCTTGCCGGACTGACGCAAGGTCAGGGTTAGCGGCCCGCGCCCTGAGTCGCTTGCCCGCGCACCGCGGGCGAGGCAGGCGCTTCGTCGAGGTGACGAAACACCCACGCCGACACCAGCGTGATCACGCCGACGCACACGAAGGCGAGCCGAAAACCGAGCGCGGCCGATCCGGCTTGCACCGAGAAGAGATTCACCAGCCCGCCGCCGATCGACACGCCCAGCCCGATGGCCAGCATCTGCACCATCGAAAAAAGGCTATTGCCGCTGCCGGCATCTTCATGCGAGAGGTCTTTGAGCGTGACGCTGTTCATCGCCGCGAATTGCATGGAGTTGGCCGCGCCGAACACGGCCAGAATGGCGATCTCGACCACGAGCGGCGTGCCGCGCGTAATCAGTGCGAACGCAACGATCGACGAACCGACGATGATCGTATTGACCAGCAGAAACGTGTCGTAGCCGTAGCGGCGCACGAGCGGCGCGATCCAGCGTTTGGCGACGGTGCCGGCGAGAGCCGCGGGCAGCATCATCAGACCGGAATGCAGCGGCGAGTAACCCAGTTGCAATTGCAGCAGCAAGGGCACGAGAAACGGCACGGCGCTCGAACCGATGCGGCACACCAGGTTGCCGATCAGGCCGACGCTGAAGTTCGGTTCGCGAAAGAGCGACAGCTTGAAGAGCGGGTTGACGCTGCGTCTCGCATGCGGAATGTAGGCGAGCGCGGTCACGGCGGCGAGCGCGAACAGCGCCACTGACCATGCCGCGCGGTGCGTGGGCGCGGGCGCGTCGACGGCGAGCGAGAACGCGATCATGCACAGCGAGAGCAACCCACAGCCGACGAAGTCGAACGGCGGCGCCTTTGTTTCGCCATGCGATGGCAAAAACCGCTGCACCGCGTACAGACCCACGGCGCCGATCGGCACGTTGATCAGGAAGATCCAATGCCACGTGATCGCCTGAACGAACCAGCCGCCGAGCGTCGGGCCGGCGATCGGCCCGAGTTGCCCGGCCACCGAAATGAACGCGAGCGCCGCGACATACTGGTCGCCCGTGACGCTACGCAGGACGGCGAGCCGCCCGATCGGCAGCAGCATCGAGCCACCTACGCCTTGCAGCACGCGCGCCATGACCAGTTGGCCGAGCGTATGCGCGCTCGCGCAGCAGATCGAGCCGAGCACGAACACGAGAATGGCCGCGAAGTAGACGCGCCGCGTGCCGAAGCGGTCGGCGAGCCAGCCGGATGCGGGCGTGAGCATCGCCATGGTCAGGGTGTAGGCGACCACGATCGGCTGCATCGCGAGCGGCGCGACGTGCAGGCTGTTGGCAATCGACGGCAGCGCGGTGTTGACGATCGTCGTGTCGAGCGACTGCATGAAAAAGCCGGCGGCGACGATCCAGAGCAAAGCGGTCTGGGAAGAATCCTTGGTCATTTTTTACGGGGCGACGGGGCGGCGGCGCTGGCGGGCGGCCGCCCCGGCCCTTGGCATTCAGCGGGGGCAATTCCGTCATCATATTGACATCCTCGTCAATCGGGAACCCCACTAGGGGCGTTGACTGTTATCGACTTTGCCGATGAGCAGCGCGACAATGCCCCATGCTCAATCCCATCTGGCTCAAGACTTTTTCGACCGTCGCGGCCTGCCACAGCTTCACCGAAGCGGGGCGGCGGCTCGACCTGACGCAATCGAGCGTCAGCGAACACATCCGGCGGCTCGAACAGAGCGTCGGCCGGCGCCTTTTCGTGCGCGACACCCATTCGCTCGCGATGACGCCGGACGGCGAAGCCATGCTCGCGCACGCCAGCGTGATTCTGCAGGCGCTCGCGCGGGCCGAATCGCAGTTTCGCGCGCCGCGTCTGAAAGGCCGCGTGCGGCTCGGTTCGTCGGACGATGTCGCGCTCGGCCCGTTGCCTACGGTGCTGGCCGCGTTTCGCGACGCGCATCCGGATGTCGAGCTGGAAATTACCATCGGCATGACCGGTAAGCTGTATGAACTGCTCGACGCCGGCGCGATCGATCTGCTGGTCGGCAAGCGGCGTCTCGGCGACCGGCGCGGCGTGCCGCTCTTCACCGGGCGGCTGGAGTGGCTGGCGCGCGCCGGCACGCTGGTCGATCTGAGCCAGCCGTTGCCACTGATTCTGGTTGCCGAGCCGAGCGTGACGCGAGCCGTCGTGCTCGACGCGCTCGCCGAGGCGGGCTTTAGCTGGCAGTTGGTGTGCACGAGCAGCAGCCACGCCGGTTGCATCGCGGCCGCGCGCGGCGGGCTCGGCATTACGGTTCGTCCGCAGTATCTGGCGGCGCGGGGTCTCGCGGCGCCCTTGAACATGGCGAGTCTGCCGACGCTGCCGTCGGTGGAATTCATCGCTCTGGCGGCGAAGCGGCTTAGCCGGCCGGCGGGCACGCTGCTGCAATTGCTGCACGACAGCGATCTGCGCGGGTCGTGGATCGGAGAGTAAGTCGAGGCGCGCGTTCCCGGGAGCGACATCGCGAGTCGCCATAACGCTGCCCGCCTGCGCGTCCGATGGGGAATCTACGAGATGCGTTCGGTACCGGTAGGATTCCAGAATAATTCGCTGGCGCCACACCTCTCTTTGTACGCGCCCATCAATTGATCCTACTCAATCCCGGCGGCGCCCACCGGCGAAACAGGCACGTCGCGGCCTGTTGCGCGTTTACCGCGCCCGCCAAAATATTATTTTTTGGCCGCGAAGCGAATCGCTATACTTTCCATATACGGTTCATTGTTCCATATAAGGAACATTTAATCGTCCACGTGCGCGGGGGCCGCACGTCCGTCCACGTGCGCGGGGGCCGCACGTCATAAGCCAGAGCGCCAAAACCAGCCAGAGCGATAAAAACCACGATGACCAAGAATCTGACCATCAATCTACGGATCGCGATCACCATCGCGTTTCTCGGCGCGCTGCTGATCGCCACCGGCGTGCTCGGCATTCTCGGCATGAACGAAAGCAACGAGGCGCAGCGCGACGCCTACACGGTCCATTTCGCCTCGGTCGTCGCGCTCGGCAAATCGGGCACGGCCATGTCGCGGGCGCGTTTCGGACTCGACTGGGCAATGAGCAACCCGCACTCGCCGCAGCTGAATACGCAACTCGAGCGTGCGCGCATGCTGCTCGGCGATTCGGATAAATGGTGGAACAGCTTCCGCGATCTGCCGAAGACGCCCGAATTGCAGCGCCTCACCGACGACCTCGACATGAAGCGCACCGCCGTGCGCCGCGACGGCATCGACAAACTGATCGAGGCGATCCGCACGGGCGACGCGAGCTGGATGGACGAAAGCCGCGCGAATCATCTGATCGGTCTTTACACGGCGATGAACGCGAGCCAGGGCGCACTGGAGGACTATCTGAACCAGCAGGCGAGCGACGCCAGCGAGCGTTCGGCTGCGCTCTTTCATACGCTGCTGGTCGCGTGCATCGGCAGCATTCTGGTGGGGCTGACGGTTGCGTTCATCAGTTGGCGCACGTTGCGCCGCGCGATCATGGCGCCGCTGAATGACGCGTTGCGCCAGTTTGACGCAATCGCCGCCGGCGAACTGACGACTCACGTGCCGATTCGTTCGAACGACGAAATGGCGACCCTCTTGCGCGGCGTCGCGTCGATGCAGGACAAACTCGGCGCCACCGTCACCACCGTGCGAGCCGGTTCACATTCGATCGCGTCGTCGACGCAGCAGATCGCCGCCGGCAATCTCGATCTGTCGCAACGCACGGAGGAACAGGCCGCGTCGCTCGAAGAAACCGCGGCGGCGATGGAGCAGCTCACGTCGACCGTGCAGTTGAACGCGGAGAACGCGCATCACGCGAGCGAACTCGCGTTGCGTGCCTCGGAGATGGCCGCGCGCGGGCGCACTTCGGTCGGCAGCATGGTGGAGACGATGCGCGTGATTCACGCGGGTTCGTCGAAAATGACCGGCATCATTACCGCGATCGAAGGCATTGCGTTTCAGACCAATATCCTCGCGCTGAACGCCGCCGTCGAAGCGGCGCGCGCAGGTGAGGAAGGGCGCGGTTTCGCGGTGGTGGCGGGCGAGGTGCGCAGTCTCGCGCAGCGTTCGGCGGCGGCCGCGAAGGAAATCGGCTCGCTGATCGCGGAGTCGACTTCGCGTGTCGAGAGCGGCGCGGGGCTCGTCAATGACGCGGGCGATACGATGCAGGACATCGAAGCCGCGATCGGGCGTGTGGCGCGTATCGTCGGCGAGATTGCGGCGGCGTCGAAAGAACAGAGCGAGGGCATCAAGCAGGTGAGCCTCGCCGTCACGCAGATGGACGAGGTCACGCAGCACAATGCGGCGCTGGTCGAGGAAAGCGCGGCGACCGCGAACTCGCTCGCGGATCAGGCGCGGCAATTGAGCGAATTGACCGCGGCCTTCAAAGTCGCGAGCGATGCGGCGCAGCGCGAACCCGCTTTCTAACTGAACCGAACTGAATTGCCTTTGAGCGCGCGGCGCTCAGGCCGGCAGCTTGCGGAACGAAATCGCGAAGCGGTTCCATGCGTTGATCGCGGAGACCAGCAGCGTCAGATCGACCAGTTCTTCGTCGCTGAAGTGCGGGCGCACCGCTTCCCAAACCGCGTCGGGCACATGCTCTTGCGATACCAGCGTCAGCGCTTCCGTCCATTCGAGCGCGGCGCGTTCCCGGTCCGTGAAGAACGGCGTTTCGCGCCAGACCACCACGGTTGCCAGACGGCGGTCGGTTTCGCCGCCCTTGCGGGCGTCGGTGGTGTGCATGTCGACGCAGTATGCGCAGCCATTGATCTGCGAGGCGCGCAGACGAACCAGTTCGGTCAGCGATTTTTCGAGGGCCGATTTGCCGATGCGTTCTTCAACTCCGATCAAGGCCTTGATCGCGGCGGGGTTGGCTTTGTAGAAGTCGAGACGTTGTTCCATGATTCACTCCTGAGTTGGGTTGAACGCATTCCGTGATGCGATGAGTGAAGATTAGGCGCATGACTGGTTTTGTGAAATGACCGATTTCGGCTATTTTCAGGTAACCACTTCGACTCAGTGACGGCGAACGCGTGCGGCAGGCCGAGCGTCCTTACCGATGGTAATGGCATCGTTGCCGGGCATCGGGCGATTCGGTATGGTGGGTCATTCACCTATCTACCCATCCGACGAGATTGCGCATGACTTCCGCCGCAGACCAACAACCGCCGCCGATCCGCACCGACGTCCTGATCGTCGGCGCCGGCCCCGTGGGGCTTTTCGCCGCTTTCGAGGCGGGCGTGATCGGCCTGTCCTGCCAGATCGTCGACGGGCTCGACAAGGTCGGCGGCCAGTGCATCGAGCTCTATCCGGACAAGCCGATCTACGACATTCCCGCCATTCCGTCGTGCACCGCGCGTGAACTGGTCGAGCGCCTGCTGGCGCAATGCAAGCCGTTCGATCCGCCCATCCATCTCGAACAACGGGTCGAGTCGGTCGAACAAAACGACAACGGACGCTGGACAGTACGTACCGATCGCGGCCTCGTGTTCGATGTCGCGGCGATCCTGCTGGCCGCCGGCAACGGCGCATTCGTGGCGCAAAAGCTGGCGCTGGCCGAAGCCGTGCCGCTGGAGTCGCGCCATGTGCACTACAGCGTGCCACGTCTCGCGGACTTCGCCGACAAGGTCGTGGTGGTGGCGGGCGGCGGCGATTCCGCGCTCGACTGGGCGCTGGCGCTACGCAAGGTCGCGCGCCGGGTGACGCTGGTGCATCGGCGCAGCGGTTTCAGTGCGGCTGATTCGAGTGTCGAGTCGATGCGGCGCGCGGTCGAGGCGGGCGAGATGGACTTCATCGTCGGCGCGATTGCGGGGCTCGACGTCGAAGGCGATGCATTGAAGTCGATCACGTTGCGACATATCCAGGGCGAGACGCAACTCGCGGCCGAGCATCTCGTCGCGCTATACGGGCTCGTCGCCGATCTCGGGCCGATCGCGCAATGGGGGCTATCGATTCACGCCGGGCGCGTCGATGTGGATACGTCGAACTACGAGAGCTCGCGGCCCGGCATCTTCGCGGTCGGCGACATCGCCAACTATCCGAACAAGCAGAAGCTGATTCTGTCGGGTTTTCATGAGGCGTCGCTGGCGCTGCGCCGCGCGTACTCGTACGCTTATCCGGACAAAAAGCGTGTGCACGTGCATTCCAGTTACGACGCGAAGCTGGCGGAAAAGGTTAGTGCCGCCGGGTGACTATCTTGCGGAGATATCGAGTTCCTGATTGATCGAGCCGGTAGTGATCCGCAGGTCACTACCGGCTCTTTTCTACACGCCGTTTATTTCCCGGCGGGTTGACTCGTGGCCGCGGCCGCGCTGGCTTGCTTGTCCTTCTTCTTGGCTTCGTGATGGCCGACCGCGCAGCCGGCGGCCGCGCCCGCTACGCCGTGGTCACCCGCAACGTGGCCGGCGACGCCGCCCACGACCGCGCCTTTCGTACAGCCTTCGGCTTGCGCGGCGGTGCAGGTGAGTGCCAGCGCGGCAGCGAGAGCGAGGGTGGTGAATGCTTGTTTCAATTGCGACTCCTGTTGTTTGATGATGGTGCGATCAGGGAGTAGCAATTGCGGGGCCCGGCGATCCAGCCGGCGCTTTTCTCGACGCGGAGTCTGGCGCCGGGCCTGTCGCGTGGACCTCAGGTGAAACCATAGGCGAAGCAGGCGCTGATTGGCGGTGTATGCTTTTGGACGTAGCCCTTATTTCTGACCACAATGAAACAGCTTGATGTCCCTTCCGCCGGCGAAAACGGCAAGCCCGCCAAAGGCCCGGCCGCGGTCCGCCCGAGCGCGGATGTCGAGGTCGATTACTGGGCACTGCTGCAGGCGATCGAAGACTATGCGATCTTCCTGCTCGATCCGACCGGGCGGATCGTGAGCTGCAATGCGGGGGGGCACAAGCTGACGGGTTACTCGGACCAGGAGATCGTCGGCGAGCACTTTTCGCGCTTCTATACCGAGGAAGCCGTGGCGCGCGGCTGGCCCGCCTACGAACTGCAACAGGCGTCGCTGACCGGCCGCTTCGAGGACGAAGGCTGGCGTATGCGCAAGGACGGCACGACCTTCTGGTCGAATGTCGTGATCACGTCGATGCGCAACGACGCGGGCATACTCACCGGCTTTGCCAAGATCACGCGCGATCTGAGCGCGCAACGCGAGTACGTGGAAGCGCTGCGTCAAAGCGAAGAGCGTTTCCGTTTGCTGGTCGACTGCGTCAAGGATTACGCAATCTTCATGCTCGATCCGCAAGGCTACGTGGTGAGCTGGAATTCGGGCGCCGCGCGCATCAAAGGCTATACGCGCGAGGAAATCGTCGGCCAGCATTTCTCGAAGTTCTACGTACCCGAGGAAGCGGCGGCGGGCAAGCCCGCGCGCGAACTGGCGATTGCCCGGCAGATCGGCCACGTCGAGGACGAAGGCTGGCGCGTGCGCAAGGACGGCACGACCTTCTGGGCCAACGTCGTCATCACGGCGGTGCATGACGAATCGAACCGGCTGCGCGGCTTCGCCAAGGTCACGCGCGATCTGACCGAGCGGCGTCAGCGTGAAGAACTGGAGCGTTCGGGCGAACGCATGCGCCAGTTTCTCGCGACCCTCGCCCATGAATTGCGCAATCCGCTCGCGCCGGTACGCAATGCGATCGGCGTGATGCAACTCGAAACCGGTGTGAGCCCCACGCTGGCGCGTTCGCGCGACCTGATCGACCGGCAGGTCACGCACCTCACGCGCCTCGTCGACGATCTGCTCGACGTCGGCCGGATCATGTCTAACAAGGTCGAGTTGCGCCTCGGCCGTGTCGATCTGGCCGAGGTCATGGCGCGCGCGATCGAGGCGGCCCGGCCGTTTACGGATGCGCACGAGCAGCGGGTCGTCCAGCATATGCCCGACGATCCGGTGTTCGTTCGCGGCGACATGACGCGTCTCGTGCAGGTGTTGCAGAACCTCTTGCACAACGCGGCAAAATTCTCGCCGGTCGGCAGTGTCATCGACGTCGCGGCACGGATCGACTACCACATGGCCGTGCTCGAAGTGCGCGATGCGGGTTGCGGCATTCCTGTGCGCTCGCTCGACAAGATCTTCGAACTGTTCGCTCAGGAAAAGGACGGGCAGAATTCCGGCGAGGGCGGTCTCGGCATCGGCCTCACGTTGTGCAAGTCGCTCGTCGAGTTGCACGGTGGCAGCATTATCGCGAGCAGCGAAGGGCTGGGCTGTGGCAGCACCTTCACGCTGAGTCTGCCGCTGGCCGCCGCGCCGCCCGAAGCGACGGGCGATGCGGCGAGCGCGGCGAACGCCGAAGTGGGGCCGCTGCGCATTCTGCTGGTCGACGACAATCGCGATTCGGCCGACAGTCTCGCGATGCTGCTCGAACTCAAAGGCCACGAGGTGCGCATTGCCTACGAGGGCGAGCAGGCGGTGCAGGTCGCGCCGCGCTTCTTGCCCCACCTCGCCGTGATCGACATTGCGATGCCGAAGATGGACGGCTACGCAACCATCGCGGCGCTGCGCGCGATGCCCGATCTCGTCAATACCCTGTACGCCGCCATGACCGGCTTCGGCCACGCGAGCGATCGCGAACGCAGCCGTGAAGCCGGTTTCCATGCGCATCTCGTGAAGCCGGTGGGACTGGACCTGTTCGATGCTTTGCTGGCCGACGTGGAAGGGCGGCGCAGCGGACGCGGTCCCGGTTAGCCGTTCGCACAACGCACGCTTCCTTCATACCAGAGCGGTGTGATGGCTTGCGTGCATCGCAATTCCTGATTCCTGAAGAAAGTGTTGCGAGTCCCGGCGTTCGGCGCCTGAGGCACGCCGCTTGCTGAGCGTCTTTTGTGCGCGGCGGCCCCCTTGAGAGTCTGCCGGCAGCAGAACAGCTTCAGGGAGGCACGATGCTCAATACGCGTGATCGTGCGGCCAGCGTCGATGCGCGGCCGCCGCAAAGCTCCGGCATGACCGCGTCTCGCGATTCCCATGTAGCTTCGGGCGGGGCGGGGAAGGGCGCGGAACCTGTCGCGTCGCTTGAAAATTTTCTGCGTGACACGCGTTTCGATCCCAACGACCCCGTCGCGCTCGGCGACGTGTTGCGCGCGCTGGTCGAACGCGGCGATGACCGTGCGCCCAACGTGCCCTTGCCGGGACACGGCGAGACGCTCGTACGCTGGCGCACCCTCGCGGCGGTGGCCGCGTGCGATCTCGGGCTCGTCAAGCTATTCGAAGGGCACACGGATGCGCTTGCGATTCTTGCCGAACTGCAGGGCCCCACGCCGCCTGTGGGAAGCCGCTGGGGTGTCTGGGCCGCCGAGCCGCCCGACGCCCGTGTGCAGGCGATCAAGGTAGGAATCCGAAGCGATGGCGAGGACCTTCGTCTTACCGGCACGAAAGCCTGGTGCTCGGGCGCGCGTGTCGTTACGCATGCGCTCGTTACCGCATGGTTGGACGATGAGCCGGTACTGGCGGCCGTCGCGATGGATCAGCCGTCCATCTCGATCGACACGTCGAAGTGGCAAGCCGTCGGCATGCAAGCCACAGCAAGCGCTGACGTGACCTTCGATCAGGCATCGGCGACGCTCGTGGGCGGCGCGCATTCCTATGTACGGCGTCCAGGCTTCTGGCATGGCGGCGCCGGTATCGCCGCGTGCTGGTATGGGGCCGCCGCGCAGATCGGCCGGATGCTGCGCGACGCGTGCACGCAGCGCGCGGATCCGCATCGGCTCGCCCATCTCGGCGCGGTCGAGGTGGCATTGGCCGGCGCGGCCGCGGTATTACGCGAGACCGCCGCGCACATCGACGCCTATCCGCTAGCCGACTCGCAACGCGAGACCATGCGCGCGCGCCTCGTGGTGGAAGAAGCCTCGACTGCCGTGATGAATCACGCGACGCGTACGCTTGGCGCCGGCCCGTTGTGCCGCAACGCGCGCTTCGCGCGTGCGCTGGCGGATCTGCCGGTGTTCCTGCGGCAGAGCCACGCGGAGCGCGATCTCGCCGCGCTCGGCGAACTGATCGCCGCGGCGGGACCCGCCGACGGTCGCGATGGTCCTGATGCCGGAGGTGCCCCGTGGATGCTCTGACACGATGCACGGAGGGCCGCTGACATGAGCTCGCCGGCTACCTATTTCGATGAACTCTATCGACACAGCGACGATCCGTGGAAGTTGCGCGAAGGCTGGTACGAGAGCCGCAAGCGTTCGTTGACGCTCGCGTTGTTGCCGCGTCCGCGCTACCGGAGCGCGTTTGAACCCGGCTGCGCGAACGGCGAACTGACCGTCGAGCTGGCGAAGCGCTGCGATACGCTGCTCGCCGCGGATCTGCACGAGCGCGCGGTGCAACTGGCACGCGAGCGCGTCGCCGACGCGCCGCACGTCCGCGTCGAACAGCGCACGGTGCCGCGTGAGTGGCCGACGGAGGCCGGACCGTTCGATCTGATCGTGATCAGCGAATTCGCGTATTACCTCGATGCGGCGGAGCTCGAAACGCTGGCTTCGCGGATCGCGGCCTCGCTCACCACGGACGGCACGCTGCTCGCCTGTCATTGGCGCCGGCCCTTCGCCGAAGCGCTCGAAACCGCTGATGCGGCGCATGCGCTGTTCGATGCGCGCTGCGGCCTCACGCGTCTCGCGCATCACGATGAAGCCGATCTGCTGATCGACGTCTGGTCGCGCGACGCTCGGTCGGTCGCGCAACGCGAGGGGCTCCTATGATCGGCGTGATCGTTCCGGCGCATAACGAAGAGGCGTTGCTGGCGCCTTGTCTCGCGGCCTTGATCGCAGCCTCGCGCCATGAGGATCTGGCGGGCGAAACGGTGCGCATCGTGGTCGTGCTCGATGCATGCGACGACTTCACCGGCGCGATCGCGCGTGCTTACGGTGTGGAGACGCTGACGCTGAAGGCGCGCAATGTCGGCATCGCGCGCGCAACCGGTGCGGACTTCCTGCTGGCGGACGGCGCGCGCTGGCTCGCGTTCACCGATGCCGACAGCCGCGTCTCGTCGGGCTGGCTGGTCGCGCAGCTTTCGCTGGAGGCGGACGCGGTGTGCGGCTCGATTGCCGTCGACGACTGGACCGCGCACCCGCACAGCGTGCGCGAATACTTCCGCAAGACTTACGTGGATGCCGACGGTCATCGTCACATTCACGGTGCGAATCTCGGCGTGTCGGCCGACGCGTACCGGCGCGCGGGCGGTTTTCCGCCGCTCAAGTGCAGCGAGGATGTCGCGCTAGTCGACCGGCTGATCGCGATCGGCGCGCGCATCGCGTGGAGCGCGGCGCCACGTGTGATTACGAGCGCGCGCGCGGCGGCTCGCGCTCGTGGCGGCTTCGGCGATACGCTTGCGGCGTGGGCGGCCGCCGGATAAGAAGGGGCGCCGGGGCGCCGCTCGCTGTGCAAGGAGGGCGACATGATGGAAGCGATCTTGCTGCTATTCGGTCAGGGCAGGACGCTCGACCCGCTGCAGATGGCCATGCGCGCGATCGTCGTGTTTCTGATCGCGCTGGTGCTGATCCGGATCTCGGGCCGGCGCTCGTTCGGACAACGCTCGCCGTTCGATTCGGTAGTGGTGATTCTGCTCGGCGCGACGCTGAGCCGGACCATCGTCGGCGCGTCGCCGTTTATCGCCACGGTCGTGGCGTCATTCATGATTGTCGGGTGTCATCGGCTGCTGGCGTGGGCATGCATGCGCTCGCGCGCGCTGGAGCGGCTGGTGGGCGGCGTCGAACGCGAGGTGTTCAGCAACGGCGCGTTCAACGCGCGCGAGATGGACGCCGCGCTGATCAGCCGAACCGACGTTCAGGAAAGCGTGCGCCAGAAGACCGGCTCACGTTCGATGGAAAACGTGGCCGCGGCGATTCTCGAGCGCAACGGCGAAGTGAGCGTGATCCGCAAGAAGGCGTGAAGCGATCTGTTCAGCCCCGCCCGCCGCGCGAGATTTCCTCGCCGGCGCCGCGCGGCATGCGCAGCGTGACCGGAATCGACGCGAACGAGCACAGCCCGACCACCAGAAACGCCGGCCAGAAATCCGACCATGTGATGCCCGGATGCCCATGCAGCACGCGCGAGATCTGCAGCACGATACCGCCGATCGTCACGCCGAGGCCGAGCGACATCTGTTGCACGACGCTGCCGAGGCTTGTGGCGCGGCCGACGTCGCGCGTGGCAATTTCCGCGTAGGTGAGCGAGTTCAGACTCGTGAATTGCAGCGCCGGGAAGAAGCCGCCGAGCAACACGACGACCCAGATGATCCAGGTCGGCGTGCCGGGGAAAAACAGTCCGCAGGCCGCGATCGAGAGCCCCGACAACGCGGCGTTGACCACCAGCACCGAACGGAAACCGAAGCGGTGCAGCACGCTCGAGGCGACCGTGCGCATGAACATGCCGCCGAACGCGGACGCGCACGTGATCAGGCCGGATTCGAACGCGCTCATGCCGTGGCCTTCCTGCAGCATCAGCGGCAACAGGAACGGCAACGCGCCGAGGCCGATCCGGAACAATGAGCCGCCGAGCACGCTCGCCTGGAATGTCGGCACCTTGAAAAAGCGCAGGTCGAGGAGCGGAAGCGGGACGCGCTGCGCGTAGGCGACATAGGCCGCGAGCAGAACGGCGCCGCACGCGCACATGCCGAACGCGTCGCGATTCGATATCAGTTCGCCGCCGACCAGCGACAGCCCGAGCAGAAGCAGCACCGCACCCGCCGCCGACAGAAAAAAACCGATCCAGTCGAGCGGACCCGGATCCGGTTCGCGCGTGTTGGCGATGTGCCTGTTGGTCAGATAGATGCCGAGAATGCCGATCGGCACGTTGATGAAGAAAATCAGACGCCAGTGCAGGTACGTGGTGATGAAGCCGCCGAGCAGCGGCCCCGCGGCGGGGCCGAGCATCGCGGGGACGCTCAGATAGTTCATCGCGCGGATGAAATCGGACTTGTGCACCACGCGGAAGATGATGATCCGCCCGACCGGCACCATCATCGCGCCGCCTACGCCTTGCACGAAACGCGCGAGCGTGAAGGTGGCGAGAGAATTCGACGCGGCGCACAGCAGCGAGCCCGTCACGAAGATGCCGATCGCCGTGCGGAAAATCGTGCGTGCGCCGAACCGGTCGGCGAGCCAGCCGCACACGGGGATGAACACGCCGAGTCCCAGCACATAGCTCGTCACCGCGATTTTCAGCGTGACCGGATCGCGCCCGAAGTCGCGCGCCATGGCGGGTAGCGCGGTAACGATCACGTTCGCATCGACGCTTTCCATGAACATCGCGCACGCGACGATGAGGGGCGCAATCAGGGCTTTCTGGACGGCGGTCATGAAGGCGGCTGCGGCGAACAATCGCGGGCAAAGGGGCCATTATTGCACCTGTACGGTGCGGATTGTTAACACCGCACGGGCCGATGCCACCCTTTTTAGCGGTGAATCGATTGCGCGTGTGACCGGCGTGCAACAGCCTTCGGTCTTTATTGATATTTGTTGCAGTGCGGCAGAAGATGGCTATAATCGGGTTATTGCCTAGGTATAAACCCTATACAGGAGTCTGCCATGAACACCGCTTCCAACGCTTCCGCCGTCCGCGCTACCGTCGCCGCCAACAACACTTTCTTCGGCAAGCTACGCGCCTTGGCCCTGCACGCACTGAACCTGCACCTGCAAAACTGCGCCGTGATCGCCGAAGCGCATCGCCGTCCGGAGTAAGACAACAGCCGCGCGCCACACGCGCTGACCGACAGAGCAGGGCGCAGACAGGCGCCGCATCTGTCATGCGCACGGCGCCACGGCTTAGCATTATTTCTGCGTCACTCATGCCCGCCAGGCCGCAATGTCACCGCGGCCCGCCGGCATGCGCAGCGAGCGCCGCGCGATCCGGTTCCTCCACCATTCGAATGTCGTTGCAGCGGCGGCACGCGCGCAATTCGCCCCGTGTGAGCGTCTTTCGTGATGCCGCTCGTGTTCCGATCTCGTCCGGCAGCGGCCCGCACATCGTGGTTTGAGTTAGTCGCGGGCGTGGCTCGGCACCCTCACTACGGCCTTGCGCTCCATGGTCGCTCGCGTGGCCAGTGCGCTCATCAATAGCGCCATCGACACCAAGCCGACCAGATACACGCCTGCCATCATCCAATCCTGTTCCGCCATCTTCATTCTCCTTCGAGTACCGAATTTCACCCGGCAAGTGCGCCGCGTTTCACTGAGCTATTGCTCTCGATTACGGCACGCGAAGAGAAAATCTTGATGCTGCGATTCAACGCTTTCGAGCGATACGGCATGCGCACCCACCCGACGTAACGTCGAATCTTCATTCGCAGCGCGCAAATAGCGTTTAAACTTCAGCCCCCTGTCGGCTACCGGGCGCGCCTTATCGCCACACGATCGGCAATATCGACCGTTTTACTCACGCACATCGCTGCGGCGCGCCGCGCAGCGCTTTCAGATCCAATGGCCGGCTCAGGTTAAACCCCCGCAATACGTCTGACGCTGTCAACCTTTTTACCCCTGTGCCGTTATCCATTTGTAATCGCCAATAACCAGCGATGCCGCGGCAGACGATCCGTCGTCGCAACAGTTCCACGCAAGGCCCAGCATTGACCATGTTCCATCGATATAACTATAAATTCGACCGGCTAGGCGCGATGTTCGACCGTGCATCGAAAGCGCTGGGCAACAGAGGACTTCTCTCGCCTGTGCTAGCGCTCGTGATTGGCGTGCTGCTGCTGGTCGTCTTGCAACACCTCTCGCAAGCGGTCGACTACCGCTCGGTGATGCGCGAGTTGCGTCGACTGACGGCCGGCGAATGGAGCGCCGCGCTCGGCGCCACCGCGCTCAGCTATGTGGCGCTGGTCGGCCGCGATGCCGTCGGTTTGCGCTATCTGGGCGCGGCCGTGCCGCGTGTGGCGCTGTGGATCGGCGCAACGGCGGGCTCGGCGCTCGGCAACGCCACCGGCTTCGGCGCGCTGACGGGCGGCGCCGTGCGCGCGCGCGTCTACGGCGTGGCGAGCGTCACGCCCGCGCAGATCGGCCGCATGACGGTGTTCACGAGCGTGTCGCTCGCGCTCGCACTGGTGCTGATGACGGCGCTCGGCATGGTCGGCGTGGCCGGCACGCTCGCGCCGATGCTGCATCTCGAACCCATCACGCTGCGTTGGATCGGCATGGCGCTCCTCGTCGTACTCGCGTTGGCGGCCGCCGCATGCCGCGGCGAAACGCGCCCGGTGCGCACGCGCTGGCAGTGGCTTTCGTTCGATATTCCCGCGCGCCGCGACCTGCTCGCGCAAGTGGCGCTCGCGGTGCTCGACGTGGTGGCCGCCGGCCTCGCGTTGTGGGCGCTGCTGCCGCATGCGGACGTGAGCTTCGTGACCTTCATCACGGTCTACGCCGCGGCCATGCTGCTCGGCATGATCGGCCACACGCCCGGCGGCGTCGGCGTGTTCGAAGCGGCGATGGTATTCACGCTGAACGGCAGCGTGCAAACGCATCAGATGGTTGCCGCCTTGCTCGCGTACCGCGCGATTTACTTCGGTGTCCCGTTGATCGTCTCGGCCGCGCTGCTTGCCGGTTTCGAAGGCCGCGCGCTGAAAAGCCGTTTGCCGCTGCAGCACGCCGCTGCGGCGTCGAAGCTCGCGCCGCTGTTTCTGAGTCTCGTCACGTTCGTGGTCGGCGGCATGCTGGTGATTTCCAGCGCGACGCCCGCGTTCTGGCACCGCATTCACATGCTGCGCAACGTGCTGCCGCTGTGGGTGCTCGAAAGTTCGCAGATGCTCTGCAGTGTGCTCGGCGTGCTGCTGCTGTTCGTCGCCCGTGGTTTGCTGCGGCGCCTGGATGCCGCGTGGTGGATGACGCTGCTGCTGGCGGTGCTGAGTCTTGCGTTGTCGCTGACCAAAGGTCTTGCGTTCGTGGAAGCCGGCGTGCTCGGCATGCTGGTCGTGTTGCTGCTGTCCACGCGCCAGCGTTTCAACCGTCATTCGTCGCTGTTCGCGGAGCGCTTTACGGCGGGCTGGCTGGTGTCGGTTGCGATGGTGCTGATGCTCGCCACGTGGGTCATGCTGTTTGCTTTCCGCGACGTGCCGTACACGCGCGACCTGTGGTGGCAGTTCGCTTTCGACGAACGCGCGCCGCGTGCGTTGCGCGCGACGCTGGCCGCGAGCCTGTTCGCCGCGACGTTCTCTTTCTGGCAGTTGCTGCGTCCCGCGCCGGGGCGCTTCGTCAAACCGGCGCCGCAAGATCTGCACGACGCGGCGCGCATTGTGCGTGCACAGGAACGCAGCGACGCCGGCCTCGCGCTGATGGGCGACAAGAGCTTTCTGTTCTCCGAGTCGCGCAAGGCTTTCCTGATGTACGCGAAATACGGCCGTACGTGGGCCGCTTTGCACGATCCGGTGGGTCCGCGCGAAGAGTGGGCCGGTCTGATCAGCAAGTTCGTCGCGCTCGCGCACACGCACGGCGGGCGCGCGGCGTTTTATCAGGTGCGCGCCAACGCATTGCCGCTTTACCTCGACGCCGGTCTCACCCTGATGAAGCTCGGCGAGGAAGCGCACGTCGTGCTCGACGATTTCGACCTGAAGGGCTCGCATCGCGCGCATCTTCGCTATGCGCTCAAGCGTGGCGAGCGTGACGGCTTCACCGTCGAAGTGATCGATCAGGCGAACGTGCCCGCTTCGCTCGACACGCTGCGCGAGATTTCCGACGGCTGGCTCGATAGCCGCGATGCGCGCGAAAAGAGCTTCTCGGTGGCCGCCTTCACGGACGAATACCTCGCCGCGCAATCGGTGATGCTGGTGCGTCAGAACGGCGAGCCGGCCGCGTTCGTCACCTTCATGACGACCGACATGAATACCGAGGCGACGGTTGGCGTGATGCGTCATGTGGAAAGCGCGTCGCCGTATGCCATGGAATATCTGTTCACGCAGTTGGCGCTGCATCTGAAGCAAGCGGGTTTTCGCTCGCTCAGTCTGGGCATCGCGCCGCTCTCCGGCATGCAGCCCACGCCGCTGGCGTCGCGCTGGCACCGGTTCGCCGGCATCGTATGGCGCTTCGGCGGCCGTTTCTATAACTTCCGCGGACTGCGTGCTTTCAAGAGCAAGTTCCAGCCGCATTGGGAGCCGCGCTACCTCGCGGCGTCGGGTTCGGTGGGCGTGTTCTTCACGCTCGCGGACCTGTCATTGCTGGCAGGAGGCCGGCGTTCATGACATTGCATTCGTTGTTCAAGCTCGCTCTTGCAGCGAGCCTCGTGACCGGTGGCACGTTCTCGCATGCCGCGACCACTACGGTGCCCGGCGGCCGTTACGGCGACGTCACGGTCACTCAGCCGACCGGTCCGTTGCGCGGCTTCGTGGTGCTGTACTCGCAAGCGAGCGGCTGGAGCGCGGCGGACCAGCAGAGCGCTGATGCGCTCGCCAAGGCCGGCGCGTTGACCGTCGGTGTCGATACGGCTCGCTATGCCGCCAATCTGGTCGCGAAGAAAGAGGCCTGCCATCAACTGGTGGGCGATGCGGAAGCGTTGAGCCATCAACTCGAACGGCAATCGCAATCGAGCCATTATTTCGCGCCGATCGTCGCAGGGACGGGCCAGGGCGCGACGCTCGCCATGCACGTGCTCGAACAGGCGCCGTCGAATACGATTGCCGGCGCGGTCGCGGTGGATGCCGAGCACACGCTCGATCCGCGCTTTCAGCCTTGCCCGCCGGACCCGACGATTATCCGTGACAAGGTGCCGGGTTTCGTCGAAAAGGCGGCCACGGGTAACGCCGATCGCGCGCGCCTCGTCGCGTTGCTCACGCCGCATTTGCAGGCCGTGTCGACGAGCGACGACGACGTCTCCGATCTGCCGCTCATCGAATTGCCGGCGGCGCATCCGAACGGCCTGATGGCAATCGTGATTTCCGGCGACGGCGGCTGGCGCGATCTCGACAAGACGATCGCGCAGGCTTTGCAGAAAGACGGCGTCTCCGTGATCGGCTGGGACAGTCTGCGCTATTTCTGGAGCGAAAAGCCGCCCGCGCAGACCAGCCGCGATCTCGCGCGCGTGATGCAAACCTACGGCGCGCGCTGGAACGCGCAGCATATCGCGCTCATCGGCTATTCGTTCGGCGCGGATGTGATGCCGTTCGCGTATAACCGTCTGCCGGAAGAGTTGCGCGCGAAGGTGTCGCTGATCGCATTGCTCGGCTTCGCGCCCGATGCCGATTTTCAGATTCGCGTGGGCGGCTGGCTCGGCATGCCGGCAAGCGACAAGGCGTTGAAGGTCCAGCCGGAATTGACGCGCGTGCCGCCCGCCATCGTGCAGTGCTTTTACGGCGAGAACGAGAAGGACACCTTGTGTCCGACGCTGACCAAAACCGGCATCGAGGTGATTCGCACTTCGGGCGATCACCACTTTGGCGGCGATTACAACTCGCTTGAAAAGCGTATTCTCGGCGCTTTCAGGAAGCAGAGCGGCGTGCATTGATCGTCGCATCGCGAGGGTGTGCCGCCGCCCCCGCGCTCTGTTCACTGACCGCGCGCAATGGGGTGATGGCGCACAGTTCGAGCAGTTTCTGCGCGAGGCGTGTGTTGAATGCGCGGCGCTCGCCCGCCGTGCCGGATCGTGGTTTGCACATCGCGCAGACTCAGCGTCGTTGACGTCGTCACGATGGTGAACGGATGGTCCGTGATGCTGTTCATGACGGCGGGTAAGCACGGCGTCGCGCGCATTTCGTAGCCATGCAGAGAGCACACCGCGGCGCGCATCGCAATTGACAGGGATTGACAAAGCGCCTCAAGTCAACGAAGATCGAACGCATGAACTGCCTCGACATCCGTATTGCGCTGATTATTAGCATCATTCATCGAATGGTGGGTTAGCGCGCGTCTGATAGCAGTGACACATAACCCGCCCCACGAGGCGGGTTTTTTTATGTCCGCTTGCAGCCTGCCTCCTGGTGAACTCTCCGCTGATTCGTCCTTGCCGCACAGGAGCTTGCCTTGTCGTTACACCAACTCAAACAGGCCGCCGAAGCCGCCGATAGCGTCGCGCTTCGTCACGACTACCTGAAAAAAACCCTGACCGCGCGCGTCTACGACGTGGCCCGCGAGACCGAACTCGAACGCGCACCGAATCTGTCGGCACGTCTGCGCAATCCGGTCTATCTGAAGCGCGAGGACAACCAGCCGGTGTTCTCGTTCAAGGTGCGCGGCGCGTACAACAAGATGGCGCATATTCCGGCCGAGGCGCTGGAGCGCGGCGTGATCACCGCATCGGCGGGCAATCATGCGCAGGGCGTGGCTTTGTCGGCGGCGCGTATGGGCGTGAAGGCGATCATCGTGGTGCCGGTGACTACGCCGCAGGTGAAGGTCGATGCGGTGCGCGCGCACGGCGGCCCGACCGTCGAGGTGGTGCAGTTCGGCGAATCGTATAGCGACGCCTATGGCCACGCGGTGAAGCTGCAGGAAGAGCGTGACCTGACCTTCGTGCATCCGTTCGATGATCCGTATGTGATCGCCGGCCAGGGCACGGTCGCGATGGAAATTCTCAGCCAGCATCAGGGGCCGATTCACGCGATCTTCGTGCCGATCGGCGGTGGTGGACTCGCGGCGGGCGTCGCCGCGTACGTGAAATCCGTGCGCCCCGAGATCAAGGTGATCGGCGTGCAAACCGATGATTCGTGCGCGATGGCCGCGTCGCTGAAAGCCGGCGAGCGGGTCACATTGAGCGAGGTCGGTCTGTTCTCGGACGGCACAGCGGTGAAGCTCGTTGGTGAAGAAACCTTCCGCCTGTGCAGGGAATATCTCGACGACGTGCTGCTCGTGAATACTGACGCGCTGTGCGCCGCGATCAAGGACGTCTTCCAGGACACCCGCAGCGTGCTGGAGCCCGCGGGCTCCCTGGCCGTCGCAGGAGCCAAGCAGTATGCGGAGCGCGAAGGCATCGAAAACCAGACGCTGATCGCGATCACGTCGGGCGCTAACATGAACTTCGACCGCATGCGCTTCGTGGCCGAGCGCGCCGAAGTCGGCGAAGCACGCGAAGCGGTGTTCGCCGTGACGATCCCCGAAGAGCGTGGCAGTTTCCGCCGTTTTTGCGAACTGCTGGGCACACGCAGCGTCACCGAATTCAACTACCGTATTGCGGATGCGAACTCCGCCCATATCTTCGTGGGCGTGCAGATCAGGAATCGCAGCGAGTCGGCACAGATCGCGGGCGCATTCGAAGCGCACGGCTTCGCCACCGTCGATCTGACTTTTGACGAACTCTCCAAGCAGCACATCCGCTACATGGTCGGCGGACGCTCGCCGCTCGCGCACGACGAACGTCTGTTCCGTTTCGAGTTTCCCGAGCGGCCGGGCGCGCTGATGAAATTCCTTTCGTCGATGGCCCCGAACTGGAATATCAGCCTGTTCCACTATCGGAACCAGGGCGCGGACTACAGCTCGATTCTGGTCGGCATCCAGGTGCCCGAAACCGAGAACGAGGCGTTCGACAAGTTTCTCGCCACGCTCGGCTATCCGAACTGGGAAGAGACGCGGAATCCGGTGTATCGACTGTTTCTCGCGTCGTAGCGTGGCTCGGGGTTTACCTTGATCTAGCGCAACCCTGCGCGAAGGATGAGGCGTCGAGCGAATGGGCCACAAGCCCCGTCTGGACGGCGTTAGGGCCCGATTGCGCCTATCGGCTGCATGCGCCCGACCAAGACTGCTATCTCAAAATTAGATACGGCCTATCCGGCATATCGCGTTGCGCGATACCGTGTGTGATCGTCAAACTGAATGCAAATCTAACGCCGCATTCAGGAGACAACTCATGCGTACCCAAGTTGGCATCATCGGTGCCGGGCCTGCGGGCCTGCTGCTTTCTCATCTTCTTCACCTGCGCGGCATCGACTCCGTCGTGCTCGAGTCGCGCAGTCGCGATCAGATCGAATCCACCATCCGTGCCGGCGTGCTCGAACAAGGCACGATGGACCTGTTGACCGAAGCCGGCGTCGGCGCACGGATGAAAGCGGAAGGCGCGCTGCATCACGGCTTCGAGCTGGCTTTCGAAGGCAAGCGGCGCCGCATCGATCTGACCGCACTCACGGGGCACTCGATCACGGTCTACGCGCAGCATGAAGTCATCAAGGATCTCGTCGCGGCGCGCGTGGCCGACGACGGCAAGCTGCTTTTCGGCGTCTCGGAGACGTCGATTCACGGCATCGATACCGACAAGCCGTCGATCCGCTATCGCCACGAGGGCGAAGCGTACGAATTGCAGTGCGACTTCGTGATGGGCTGCGACGGTTCGCAAGGCGTGTCGCGCGCATCGATTCCCCATGCGTTGCGCAAGGATTTCGAACGTGTGTACCCGTTCGGTTGGTTCGGTATCCTGTGCGAAGGGCCGCCGTCGTCGGATGAATTGATCTACGCGCGGCACGAACGCGGTTTCGCGCTGATCAGCACGCGCTCGCCGAACGTGCAGCGCATGTATTTCCAATGCGATCCGAAGGATTCCGTCGAGAACTGGTCCGACGACCGCATCTGGGCAGAACTGCATGCACGAGTCGATTCGCACGACGGCCAGAAGATCGTCGACGGCAAGATCTTTCAGAAGAACATTGTCGGCATGCGCAGTTTCGTATCGAACACCATGCAACATGGCCGGCTGTTTCTCGCGGGCGACGCGGCGCATATCGTGCCGCCCACCGGCGCGAAGGGTATGAATCTGGCGGTGGCCGACGTGCGCGTGCTGACTGAGGCGCTGAATGCGTTCTACGTGGAGAATCGCACGGATCTGCTCGACGGTTACAGCGCGACCGCGCTCAAACGCATCTGGCGCGCCGAGCATTTCTCGTACTGGATGACCAGCATGATGCACCGTATCGAAGGCGCGTCGCCTTTCGAGCAGCAGCTTCAGGTGGCCGAGCTCGAATACGTGACGACGTCGCGCGCGGCGGCCACGGCGATGGCGGAAAACTACGTCGGCATCGCAGGCGCGCAAGCGTGAGCGGGCGGGGCGCGTTGCCTTGGATGATAGGGCGACGCGTACCTGTCGAGGCCGCGGCCTCTCGGTGAAAAGCCGGCCAGCCGACAAGCACGCTAACCTCGATGTACGTTCGCTCAATAGAGGACTTTCGCCATGACTCAGAACGTATCGACCCGAGAACTGCTGCAAGAGATGTTCAGCGAAATGGTCGTAAAGAAAGACGCTTCATTGATCGCTCACTAATACCATGCGGATTTCATTCTCGAGACCAACGGCCAGAAACAGGGCTACGACGCCTTCGCCGAAGGGCACCGCGAGGTGTACGCGACCGAGGTCACCTACGAGGTCAGGTACGACGACGACACCTGGGTCGAGAGCCCCGAGAGAATCGCCGCGCGCGTGTGGATCAAAACGCAGCGGCCGAACGAGGCGCCGGTGGAATTCGAAGTCGTGCTGATCGCAAACTATGTCGATCGAAAAATTCACCGCGTGTGGGAATTGACCTGGCCGGATTGGACGCAGGTGAAGGCCTTCGAAAACTATTCATAGGGACGCACCTCGCGCCGTCATTTTGCCAGGGTAAGCTGTGCCTTTGGTGCGTTCTCAATATAGGGGCAGAGGTCAATGCGGCGTGTGATATTCAACCAGAAGGGCGGTGTGGGCAAATCGACCATCGTATGCAACCTGGCGGCCATCAACGCCAGCGAGAACTTGCGTACGCTGGTCATCGATCTGGACCCGCAAGGCAACTCCAGCCAGTATCTTCTTGGCAAACAGGCCAGTGATCTCAAGCCCAACGTCGCGGACTTCTTCGAAACGGCCTTGAGCTTCAGTTTCAGGCCGACGCCGGTCTCGACGTTCATTCACCGCACGCCGTTCGAGAACCTCGATGTGATGCCGTCGCATCCGGATCTGGACACGCTGCATGGCAAGCTCGAATCGCGCTACAAGATCTACAAGCTGCGTGACGCATTGAACGAGTTGGATGAGTACGATGCGATCTACATCGACACACCGCCCGCGCTGAATTTCTATACCCGCTCCGCGCTGATCGCGGTTGACCGCTGCCTGATTCCGTTCGACTGCGACGACTTTTCCCGCCGCGCGTTGTACACGCTGCTCGACAACGTGAAGGAAATTCAGCAGGACCATAATCCCGGCCTGGAAGTCGAAGGAATCGTGATCAACCAGTTTCAGCCGCGCGCGAGTCTGCCGCTTCAACTGGTCGAGGAACTGATCAGCGAGGGCTTGCCTGTGCTGGAGTCGCGACTGTCGACGTCGGTCAAGATTCGCGAGTCGCACCAGTACGCGAAGCCGATGATTCACTTCGATCCCCGTCACAAGCTCGCTCAGGAATTCGTGGCCTTGCATCGGGAATTGATCGGCTAGACGGCGCCGCGGGGTAACGTCACTAAGGCGAATCTCCTGCTAACCAAACACCCGTTTTGCGTGGATGCCGGGGCCGGTGGCCACGCTCGCTAGCGGATCGCCGAACACGAACTCGTCTTCGGGAAACGCGCCCGCAATGGCGCGCGTCAGGGAGGCGAGCCCCGTCGATCCGCCGGTGAAATACACGGCATCGACCTTGCCCGCAGCGACGCCGGCCAGCCAGCCGCGCCGTCTCCCGCGCGGCGTGAACGATCCGCGTTCTTTCTTCGCGCGTGGCTTCGACGAGTTGCTGTTCGTCGAAAGCGACGCTCAGGCCGGGCTCGATCGGGTCGATCTCGATCAGCGTGTCGCCCCCAGCCGCAATCGCAATCTTTGCCCGTTCCGCACTCGCGGCGAGCGCATGACCGAGCCTCCGGTCCACCACCTGCATCAGCCGGTCATGATGAACCGGGTTCCGATACAGATGGCGCATGAGCCGAAGCTCGGTTTGCCGCTCAGGCGTGTAGAGCGAGTTGATCAGATGCCACGTCGCCAGATCGAAATAGGCGCGATTCGGTATTTCACGTCCTTCCGTGTCCAGGCTGCGGTAACCGGCCTCTCGCAGAATGGCAGCCAGTTCGACCCGCCGGTCGACATCCGTTCCCGCGACATGCACGCCGTGATGCGCGAGCACGTCTTCCTTGCGATCCATCCTCGACATTCGCTGCGGACCCACCCGCACCAGTGAGAAATCCGAGGTGCCTCCGCCGATATCGGCGACCAGCGCGATTTTTTCTTCCCCGAGCCGCGATTCGTAATCGAAGGCCGCGGCGAGCGGCTCGTACTGGAACTCGAGGTGGCGAAAACCCACTGAGCGGGCGGCTGCTTCGAGCTGCCGTTGCGCGCGGGCGTCGGCGACCGGGTCGTCGTCGACGAAAAACACCGGGCGGCCGAGCACGGCCTGATCGATCGGCGCGCCGAGGCGCGTTTGCGCACAGTTCTTCAGGTGCCCGACGAACATCGCGATCACGTCGAGATACGCGATTGCCGATCCATCGCCCAAGGCCGTGCTGGATTCCCGCGATGCCCGTCCCGAGAATGCTTTTGATGGCGCGCATCAGGCGGCCGTCGAAACCGTCGATGTACGCCGCCAGCGCGGCGCGTCCGAATGCGTGAGTGTGGTCGTCGCTGTTGAAGAAGATGGCCGTCGGCAGCGTGGTGGCGCCTTTTTCAACGGAAGCGAGTGCGATGCGGTCGCCGTCCGTGACCGCAACGGCTGAATTTGAGGTGCCGAAGTCTATTGCGCAGTAAGCCATATCGATGCTGAGTGTCAGGAAAACCATGGGTGTGTAAAAGCGCGACGGCGGTGATCATGGGCGCGTTCATCATGTACGGCATCCAACCGGGTCCCATGCTGTTTCACACGCAACCGGATCTCGTGTGGGGGCTCATCGCGAGCATGTACGTCGGCAATATCATGCTGTTGCTGCTCAATCTGCCGCTCGTGGGCATTCTGTCGCGCATTCTGTATGTGCCGTCCGGCGTGCTGCTGTGTCTGATCCTCGTGATTGCGTCAGCGGGAGTGTATTCGTTCAGTAACGATGTGTTCGATCTGTTCCTTGCACTGTTCTTCGGCATCGTCGGCTACGCGTTTCGCAAGGTCGACATTCCCAAAGCGCCGCTGCTCTTCGGGCTGATCCTCGGCCATACGCTCGAGCAGTCGTTCCGTCAGGCGTTGACGATTTCGAATGGCGATCCGAGCGTGTTTCTTCGCAGTCCGATTGCCGCGAGTCTGCTCGGCTGTGCCGCCGTCAGTGTTGGAGCGTCGGTCTGGAGCCGTCGGAGAAAGTCGTCGAAGCTGGTGCGGGAAGTGGAAGAGCAGGTCGCCGCCGCGCATCGGCTGGCGAACGAGCGGCATTGAGTTTCGTCTACGTTTTACCCGAGTTTTACCCGAGTTTGTCCATGCGGCAGCCGTCGCTACCTGCGCCGCGATATGAAACAGCAGAAGGAAAGTCCGCATGCAATCCATATCCGGGCGCAAGCCGAGCGACGTATCGCTGCTGGAAATTCTTCTGCTCTTCGCGCGGGTCGGACTGACGAGTTTCGGCGGCGGTCTGTCCGCCTGGATATACCGCGAGGTGGTCACGCAACGAGGATGGCTTGAAGAAGACGAATTCCTCGGCGCCCTGACGCTCGGCCAGATCCTGCCTGGCTCGAACGTGATCAATCTGTCGATCTATGTCGGCTACCGCATGAAAGGCGCGATCGGCAGCACGGTAGCCGTATCCGCTTTGCTCGTGCCGCCAATGGTTGTGATCGTTCTGCTCGCGACAGTGTTTCATCAATTCGCGCAACTTGCTTGGCTGCATGAGTTTCTCGAAGGCGTCGCCGCGGCGGCGATCGGCATGACCGCATCGGTGGGCTTTCGCACCGCTCGCTCGCTGCTCGCGGTACATCGCTGGCCGCTCGTGATGATCGTCGCGGTTTTCGTCGCGGTCGGCGTGCTGCGCTGGCCGCTCGTGCCGGTCGCGATCGTGGCGGGAGCCGCCGGACTGTACGTTGCGTGGAGGAGCCGCCAAGGTGCGCGATAACATCTATCTGCAACTCATCGCCGTATTCGCGCCGTTGTCGCTGCTCTCGCTGGGCGGCGGACAAAGTATCGTCGCCGATATCAACCAGCAGGCGGTGGCGATCCACGGCTGGGTGACGCAAGCCGAATTCGTCGACCTGTTCGCGATCTCGCGCGCGGCGCCCGGACCGGGCGCATTGCTGACCACGTTGATCGGCTGGAAGGCGTCGGGCTTTCTCGGCGCGGTGATTGCGTCGCTCGCGCTGCTCGTGCCGTCTTCGGTGCTCGCCTACGGTGCGACGCTCGCATGGACTCGGCACAAGCAGCACCCCTGGCATCGGACGGCGGAGCAGGGCCTTGCTCCGATCGCCACCGGGCTGATACTCGCCGGCGCATTTTCCGTGCTGCGCGCCTCTTCTTCGACGTGGACGATCTGGGCGCTTGCGGCCATCGCGTTGAGCATCTTTCTGTCGCGGCCGAAGATGAATCCCTTGATCGTTCTGTTCGCCGCGGGCCTCGTGAATGTGATAATCGGGCACGTTCTCTAGCTAACGAGGTATGGCAATGCAGATCTATGGCAGACGCAGTTCGATCAACGTCCAGAAAGTGCTGTGGTGTCTCGCTGAACTGGGTTTCGAAGAGGGACGGGAGTTTTCGCGGATCGACGCGGGACTGGAGTACGGCGTGATCGACACGCCGCAATATCGCGCGCTCAATCCGAATGGCCTTGTGCCGACGCTCGTCGACGGCGAAATCGTATTGTGGGAGTCGAATACGATTGTCCGTTATCTGGCCGCGAAATACGACGCGCAGACGCTATTGCCGTCCGGCCCGGCTGCCCGTGCCGACGTCGAGCGCTGGATGGACTGGCAACTCGGCACGCTGTGGGCGACGTTGCGCGTCACGTTCCTGGGGCTGACGCGTGTGCCGGAGGCGCAACGCGATTACGACGCCATCAAGCGTTCATATCGTGAAGCAACGCGGCTTCTGGGCATCGTCGACGCAATCCTCGAAAAACACGACTACCTCGCGCAGGATCGCTTTACCGCGGCCGATATCGGCGTCGGCCTCGCGGCGCACCGCTGGGTGCAACTGGCTGAACGCTTCCCCGACAAGTTGGAGACGCTGCAGCCGTTGCCTTCGCTGGATCGATGGCTTCAGGCGATCAAGAGCCGGCCGGCGTTTTCCGTGGCGGTCGCTTCGTAAGCGGCTATCTGGGCGGCGAATCGTGGCGCGTGGTTCGCCGCCAGTCACTAGCATCAAGTTCCTTTGAAGCCGGGCGCACGTGCAGGGTTCTGTGGCCGCACGCGAGGAATATCTACGGCCGCTGCTGATCGGGCGCGATGCGGACGCGATCGAGGAACTCTGGCAACTGATGCATCAGAATGCGTACTGGCGCAACGGACCGATCGAGAACAATGCGATTTCCGGTGTCGACATGGCGCTGTGGGACATCAAGGGCAAGCTGGCGAACATGCCGCTCTACCAGTTGTTCGGGGGCAAGTGCCGCGAAGGCGTGCCGATCTATCGCCACGCGGATGGCCGTGATCTGAACGAGTTGTGCGAGAACATCCAGAAGTATCGCGAGCAGGGCATCACGCACATTCGCTGCCAGAGCGGCGGCTATGGCGGAGGCGGTTTCGGCAAGGCCCCGGAGAGCGCGCCGCAAGGCTCGGCGGACGGCGTCTATCTCGACAGCCGGAAGTACATGCGCGACACGCTCAAACTGTTCGACGGCATTCGCAGCAAGATCGGTTTCGACGTCGCGCTGTGTCACGACGTGCATGAACGTTTGAAACCGGTCGAAGCGATCCGCTTTGCGTGCGAACTGGAGCGGTACGAGCTGTTCTTTCTCGAAGACGCGATCGCGCTGGAAGAGGGGGAATGGATGCGTCAGTTGCGCGCCAAAACGACCACGCCGCTGGCGCAAGGCGAGCTGTTCAACAACCCCTACGAATGGCGCTTCCTGATCACCGAGCGGCTGATCGACTTCATCCGTGTGCATCTCAGCCAGATCGGCGGGATTACCGCGGGACGCAAGCTGCAGATCTTTGCCGAGCAATTCGGGGTTCGGACGGCATGGCACGGCCCCGGCGACATGTCGCCGTTGGCGCATGCGGCGAATATTCATCTCGATCTGGCCGCGCGCAATTTCGGCGTGCGGGAATGGTCGGGAACCGAGCCGCCGAATTTCGTGATTCAGGACCTGAAGGGGCCGAGAGCTGCGTTGCTCGATGTCTTCCCCGGCCTGCCCGAGTTCAGGCAGGGCCACGTCTACGCCAACGACAAGCCGGGCCTCGGCGTCGATATCGACGAAGCCGAGGCCGCGAAATATCCCTGCGAAAACAGCGTGACGACGTGGACGCAAACTCGCCTGAAAGACGGCACGCTGCAAACGCCGTGAAATACCCACTCTGACGTAATGGTGTGCACGGATTCTGGCGCGGCAACAGGATCTGTGCGTCGGCGCTCTCGACGTTGCGCCGCCAAAGCGCAACTATGCGCGCAATGCAGAACAGTCTTTCCACTGCTGTGAGAGAAACGTCGAATTTCGAGCAAATGAATTTAAAAAACACTCGCTGAACAGCCGTTTTTCATTGTAGTGGCAGCAGCAACAGTGAATTCAGGATTGGCGGATTTATCCCGCCGCGCTGGCCACCTACACTCGACGTACCGCTGCAACGACAGCCCTAGCCGCAGCGCGTAGAAAGACAATCTCTGGAGGTGGTTTCATGAAGTCGCTCATTCAAGCCGTTGCTATCGCCGTTGTTCTCGCCGCGCCGGTAGCCTCGTTCGCTCAGTCGTCCAATGAGCCTGTATCGCAAGGCGCGCAAACGCAAGCCTCGGGTCATCAAGACCCGGCTCGGGCCGGTAACAGCGGATATGGTTCAGCCAGCGTTGGCACGTGGCAAGCAGGTCAGGGTAGCGATACGACGGTCAGCTCCTACTCGCCGCCGATTCACAACGCGCGTTAAGCAATTCAGGAAGCGCGCGGCGAGCCCGTCACCGCGCGCAAAATTGACTGTCTTCTTCTATGGCGTGCGCAACAGTGTCATCTCGTTGTGCAGCAGCGCCATCAGATCATCATCGCTAGGCCGCGTGCCCCAATGCCGCGCGCCCGCCACTGACGCAATCGCGATCCACGAGTGAGGTGGAAACCATTCGCGCAAGAGTGCGCCGTTCTGACGCAAACACAATTGACCGGTTTGTTCGCTGTATTCGGCGCTGATCAGGGTGTCGTTGACTTGCGCGGTGACTCGTCTTGGATCGCTGCGTAGCAAATCGTCGCTCCTACAGAACGTGTGGCGCGAATGCGTGCGCGGCACGACCGCGTCATCGACGCGGCCGCGGCCTGTGCATCAATGATCGCCGCGGCCGTGATCGTGATCGTCGCCGTGACCGTGCCAGCCGTTATCGTGATCGTCGCCGTGACCATGCCAGCCGTTATCGTGATCGCGCCAGTCGCCGTGCGGACCACGCGCTTCATGCCATTCGCGTTCGCCGTGATGACGCTCTTCCCAGTCGCGCCGTTCCCAGTAGCGGTGGCCGTCGTAATAGCGCTCGCCGTACCAGCCCGGACTCACCACGACCACCGGCGGAGCCGGAACATAGACCGGCGGTGGCGGCGCGTACACGGGTTCGGGCGCATAAACGACGCCCGGAATGCCGATGTTCACGCCCACATCGACGTGGGCCAGCGCGACCGACGATGCGCCGATTCCGAGACCCGCGACGATCGCCATGGACAGCCAGCGGTTTTGTGATTGCTTCATGTTTTAGTTCCGGCTTCTACGATGGTGAGTGGAAAGTCTTGTGCGACTCGCGTTCAATAGCGATCGTGATAGTGGTTGTGGTAGCCGCCTTCCGGAACCACGATGCAACCGCTCAATGCACTGCCGAGCGTGACGGCCAGAATGACCAGCGCGAAAATTCTTTTCATGACGTTGCTCCCGTTTCCTTGTGACCCGAACTCTACTGAGCCGCGGCATTTCCGGTGTGTTTGTGTGTAACAGGACGTGTCGACTGCGATGTATGCGGGCAACGCGTGCGTCGCGTGAATAGCGTGCATCAAGGGGCAATAAAGAGATGGGGCGCGGCCCGCAGTCCAGCATGCAAGCCATTGAACGCATTGTGGAAAAGACGGCGTGGTCGAGCGTATCGCTTGTCGCGGCGCGTCGAATGGCACGTGTATCGACGGCCGTCAGGCATGCCGCGGCGCGTGTCATTACAGCTAGGCCGGGCGGATACATTCGGTTGCAGACTATCTGTGCCGACCCACATTCTCGACCGATTTATCGGACCGACCGTGCGCGCTCATGCGTTTGCGCGATACGCGAGCCTCGATAGCGAACATGAGCGACAGCATCGCGTCAGTATCGGCGCCATCGCGTCCGCGCGCGATCCTCATACCGTCGCGAGTGATAAGCACATGAAAAACAAGTGTTTTACGCGCGTCGCCGAGACTGGTTAGATCGCTAGATTGGCTGACCGTCAGTCGCTTCAGTTCAATCGCATTCTTGCCGGTCAGCGCCGACCTTTCTCGTCCTCAATCGTCCTCACACCTGGAGTGGCATAGCATGTCGAATCTGAGTCTCGCGACGTCCAACGCACTGGACATTCATCCCGTCACTGGCCGCATCGGCGCGGAAATTCGCGGCGTACGACTGTCGAGCCAACTCGAAGCGGCCACCGTCGACGCGATTCGCGCGGCGCTGGTACGTCACAAGGTGATATTTTTCCGCGGCCAGACGCACTTGCAGGATGCCGATCAGGAAGCCTTCGCCAAGCTGCTCGGCGAGCCGGTTTCGCATCCGACGGTGCCGGTGGTGGACGGCACGGACTATCTGCTCGAACTCGACTCGCACCGTGGCGGCCGCGCGAATTCATGGCATACGGACGTGACCTTCGTCGACGCTTATCCGCAAGCGTCGATCCTGCGCGGCGTGACGATTCCGGAAGTAGGCGGCGACACGGTCTGGGCCAACACGGCCACCGCGTACGACGATCTGCCGCCGCCGCTCAAAGCGCTCGCCGATCAGCTCTGGGCCGTGCATAGCAACGAATACGACTACGCGAACCACACCAGTGTCGGTGAACGAGGCCGCGACGCCGAAGCGATCAAGCGTTACCGCGAGGCGTTCGTGTCGACGCGTTATGAGACGGAGCATCCGGTCGTGCGCGTGCATCCGGAATCCGGCGAAAAGACGCTGATTCTCGGGCATTTCGTGAAGAGTTTCGTGGGTCTCACGCCGAGCGCGTCGGCGCATCTGCTGGAACTGCTGCAAGGCTACGTGACGCGTCTCGAGAACATCGTGCGCTGGCGCTGGCAGGCCGACGACGTCGCGATCTGGGACAACCGCGCGACCCAGCATTACGCGGTCAACGACTACGGTGACGCGCACCGCGTGGTGCGCCGCGTGACGCTGAAGGGCGACGTGCCGGTGAGCGTCGACGGCCGCCGCAGTTTCACGCGCAGCGTGCAGCCCAACCCGGCAGCAAAAGCGGCCTGACGGCCTGAGGTTCAGCCCGGCTCGGCGGCGATCTGTTGCGGCGCCGTCGTTTCGCGATAACCGAGCCGCGTCGAGATCGCGAGGCCCGACTTCCTGAGCAGCGCGACATAGTGCGACTTCGTGTCGGCGCCGCATCGCATGGTCGGAAACGAAATCGACAGGCCGGCGATCACACGGCCGAAGCGGTCGAACACCGGCACCGCGAGACACCGCAGACCTTCTTCCTGTTCCTCGTTGTCCTCGCCGTAACCTTGCTCGCGCACGTGCGGCAGAATGTTCAGCACGGCCTCGGCGGAGGAGAGCGTCTTCTGCGTCGACTTGCGGAATTCGACGTGCGAGAGTACTTCGCGCGCGTCGGCCGGGTCCATCCACGCCAGCAGCACCTTGCCGATCGCCGTGCTGTGCAGCGGATTGCGCCGGCCGATGCGCGACTGCATGCGCAGCCCGTAGTCGGCGTCGATCTTGTGAATGTAGATGATGGCGTCTTCGTCGAATGCGCCGAGGTGGACCGCCTCGCGCGTCGCTTCGCCGATGCGGCGCATCTCGACGTCGGCCTCGCGCACCAGATCGACACTTTCCAGCGCCTTCGCGCCGAGTTCGAACAGGCGGATGGTCAGCCGGTAGCGCTCCGTTTCCACTTCCTGCGTCACGTAGCCGAGCGCCTTTAGCGTCTGGATCACGCGGTGCACGGTGGTCTTCGACATGCCGAGCCGCTGCGACAGTTCGCTGATGCCGATCTGTCCGCTGTCGCCGATCGCGCCGAGAATCGCGAAGACGCGGCCGATCGACGAGGCCGATTCGCCCCGCTCGCCGCAGTCGGCGTTCTCTACGTCTTGCGCTTGCGCGGTGCCGTCGTCCTTGCGCTGTTTACCTGTCGATGCCATTTCCGTCTTCCCTGTCTATCCGTTCCCGCGACGTTCCCGCGAGTTTGTCGCGAGTTTGTCGCGTTCCCCGGCGCATGCGCCGGCGAGGCGCCGAGAGCATACCGCGTCCGGCGCGCGCTGCCGAGTCAGCGCGCGAGCCAGCCGCCGTCCACCGCCAGTGTATGCCCGTGCACGTAGTCCGAAGCGGACGACGCGAGGAACACCACCGGTCCCGCGAGATCGTCCGGCGTGCCCCAGCGGGCGGCCGGAATGCGGCTGAGAATCTCGTCGTTGCGCTGGGCGTCGTCGCGCAGCGCGGCCGTGTTCGCGGTCGCCATGTAGCCCGGCGCGATCGCGTTGACGTTGATGCCTTGCGCCGCCCATTCGTTCGCGAGCAGCCGCGTGAGACCAAGCACGCCGCTTTTCGACGCCGTGTAGGACGCAACGCGGATGCCGCCCTGGAACGACAGCATCGACGCGACGTTGATGATCTTGCCGCCGCTTTGCTGCTCGACGAACTGCCGCGCGGCCGCCTGCGAGAGAAAGAACAGGCTCTTCAGATTGACGTCCACCACGGCGTCCCAATCGGCTTCGGTGAAATCGAGCGCGTCCTCGCGGCGGATGATGCCCGCGTTGTTCACCAGCACGTCGATGCGGCCGAAGGCTTCGACAGCGGCGCGCACGATGTCCTCGACCGGCGCGATCGAACCGAGATCGGCGCGCACGTCCGCGAAACGTCGTCCGCATGCTTCGACGCGAGCGGCGGTGTCGCCGGCGTCGGCGCGGCTCACGCCGACGATGTCGCAACCGGCGGCAGCGAGCGCGACCGCCATGCCGGCGCCGAGGCCCGTATTGCTGCCGGTGACGATGGCGACGCGGCCGGTGAGATCAAAGGGATTCACGATGTTCGAGCCCATGTCGTGCGGTCGTAGTGGCTGAGGTCAAAAAGCGGCGGAAAAAGCGGAAAAAATACTGGCCCATCAACGCAAATCCCGAACCGCGATGTGATCCATGTCGCTGAACACCTGGTTTTCGCCGACCATGCCCCAGATGAACGTGTACGCCTGCGTGCCGACGCCGGAGTGAATCGACCAGCTCGGCGAAATCACCGCCTGCTCGTTGTGCACGAGAATATGCCGCGTCTCGTTCGGCTCGCCCATCATGTGAAAGACGGCGGCGTCGTCGGCGACGTTGAAGTAGAAATACACCTCCATGCGGCGTTCGTGCGTATGGCACGGCATGGTGTTCCACAGACTGCCCGGTTCGAGTTTCGTCATGCCCATGGAAAGCTGGCAGGTGGGCAGCACTTCGGGAACGATGAACTTGTAGATGGTGCGGCGGTTGCTCGTGGCAGGGTCGCCGAGCGTTTGCGGCGAGGCTTGCGCAAGCGAGATCGTGCGAGTCGGATACGACGTGTGAGCGGGTGCGCAGTTTAGATAGAACTTGGCGGGCCGCGCGGCGTCGTCGCTGCCGAACGCGATGGCCTGCGTACCTTGGCCGATGTAGATCGCCTCTTCGTTGCGCACTGTGTAGCGCGTGCCGTCCACGTCGACCCAGCCGTCGCCGCCGACGTTGATCGCGCCAAGTTCGCGCCGCTCCAGCAAATAGCTCACGCCGATCGCCTTGCCGAGCGAACCCGGCACCTCGACCGCGCGCGCCACCGGCATCACGCCGCCGACAATGATCCGGTCGATATGGCTATAGGTCAGCTTCAGCGCATCGCGCTCGAACACCTGATCGACCAGAAACGCCTTGCGCAGCCCTTCGGTATCCAGCGCCTTCGCGTATTCGCTGTTGATGGCCTGTCTCACTTCCATTGTTCTTTCTCCGCCGGGGTTGTGGGCTCGACTGTAGCGCAGAAATACCATTTCGGAACAGCGGTCCGAAAATATTGCGATGCCGCATCATGGCTGGCAAGGCTTTTAAAGAACGCGCGGGTAAACGATAAGCGTAATTTCTAACAGAAACGGAACAGCGTTCCTTTCACGATGCTATATTGCGCCGAAAGGGAGCAGCCCGGCGTCAGAACGGGACATTACCCCGGGTGATCCACCCGATAACCGGACGCGAAGTCCATGGAGGAGGCATGAAGCTCAAGAAGGCCATCGACCGCATTCCTGGCGGTCTGATGTTGGTGCCGTTGCTGCTCGGCGCCTGCGTCCATACGTTTGCGCCGGGCGCGGGCAAGTACTTCGGGTCGTTCACCAATGGGTTGATCTCCGGCACCGTGCCGATTCTGGCGGTGTGGTTCTTCTGCATGGGCGCGACCATCGATCTGCGGGCGACCGGCACGGTGCTGCGCAAGTCGGGCACGCTGCTGGTGACGAAAATGCTCGTGGCGTGGATCGCGACGATCATCGCGTCGCACTTCATTCCGATCGACGGCGTCAAGGCGGGGCTCTTTGCCGGCCTCTCGGTGCTGGCGATCACGACGTCGATGGACATGACCAACGGCGGTCTCTACGCGGCCGTGATGCAGCAATACGGGACCAAGGAAGAGGCGGGCGCGTTCGTACTGATGTCGGTCGAATCGGGTCCGCTCGTCAGCATGATCATTCTCGGCGCGACCGGCGTGGCGTTCTTCGAGCCGCGTCTGTTCGTCGGCGCGGTGCTGCCGTTTCTGGTCGGCTTCACGCTGGGTAACCTGGATGGCGAGCTGCGCGAGTTCTTCGGCCGTTGCGTGCATCCGCTGATTCCGTTTTTCGGCTTTGCGCTGGGTAACGGCATCGACCTCAGCGTGATCGCGAAGAGCGGCTTGCCGGGTGTCGTGCTGGGTCTCGGCGTGATCGTCGTGACAGGCATTCCGCTGATTCTCGCGGACCGCTGGATCGCGGGCGGCAATGGCGCGGCGGGGTTGGCGGCTTCATCGACGGCGGGGGCCGCGGTGGCGAATCCGGCGATCATCGGCGAGATGATTCCGAGCTTCAAGCCGTTGGTGCCGGCCGCGACCGCGATGGTTGCGACGGCTTGTCTGGTGACGGCGATTCTGGTGCCGATTCTCACGGCGATGTGGGTGCGGCGCCATCATGCACGCGATGCGTTACGCGAGGAGTTCGCGGCGGCCAATACGCCGCCGCTGAATGAGCGGGATGTGCATGTGTAGAGCAGGGTGACGGCGGCTCGCTTGCGCTCTGTACTTCAGGCGTAAGCAGGCCGCGCGTTGACGGTTTTACCGCGCGAGCTTCGCCTCCAGCATCGCCTTCACTTCACTCCATTCATCATCGATGATGCTAAAGCGCACCGAGTTGCGCTTACGCCCATCCGGCATGATGCGTTCGTGCCGGACCACACCTTCCTGTTTCGCGCCGATGCGCAGAATCGCCGCGCGCGATTTTTCGTTCAGTTCGTCCGTGGTGAATTGCACGCGCACGCATTGCATCGCTTCGAACGCGTGGCACAGCAGCAGATACTTTGCCTCGGTATTCGCCGCCGAGCGCTGCACCGATTCGCTCAGCCACGTGTGGCCGATTTCGAGCTTGCGATTGACCCGGTCGATCTTCCAGAACCGCGTGCTGCCGACCAGCGCGCCGGTGTCGCGCCGCACGATCACGAACGGCATCACGGTGCCGGCCGTGCGGCCTTCGAGCGCCGTGGCGATATAGCTGTCGATGCTGCCGGCTCCGGGGACCACGGTCAGCTTCATATTCCACAATTGCCCATCCGCGGCGGCGTCGAGCAAACCTTGCGCGTGTTCTTGCTGAAGCGGCCGCAGTTCCACGGTCCTGCCAGTCAGCGTGGGTTGCATGAGTCTTGAGGTCGTATCGTTCATGGCAATAAAAAAGGTCCGCGAGCGACGGCTCGCGGACCCGGTACGGTGGTGTAAAACGAGGCGGCCGCTAAGCCGCCTCGGTTCGGCCTTAAACCGACATCACCGATACCGCCTTGGTGACGAGATAGCCTTCCATCGCTTCCGGACCGCCTTCCGAGCCGTAGCCCGAATCCTTCACGCCGCCAAACGGCATTTCCGGCGACGGCGTGGCCGGCTGGTTGATCCACAGCATGCCGACTTCCAGTTGCTGCGACAGCAGATGCACGTTCGTGAACGACTTCGTAAACGCATAGCCCGCGAGACCGAACGGCAGACGGTTCGCTTCGGCGATCGCTTCCTCCAGCTTGTCGAAGCCGCGGATCGCGGCGATCGGGCCGAACGGCTCGTTGTTGAACACATCCGATTCGAGCGACACGTTGGTCAGCACGGTCGGCGCGAAGAAGTTGCCTTCCGAGCCCACGCGCTCGCCGCCCGTTTCGACCTTGGCGCCGGTCTTGCGCGCGTCGTCGAGCACCTTGCTCATCGCCGTCAGACGGCGGGCGTTGGCGAGCGGGCCGAGCGTGGTGCCTTCGGCGAGACCGTCACCCAGCTTCAGACTTTCAGCGTGCTTGACCAGCGCCGCGGCGAATTCTTCGCGGAGGCTGTTGTGTACCAGGAAACGCGTCGGCGAGATGCAGACCTGACCGGCGTTGCGGAACTTCGCGCCGCCGGCAGCCTTGACGGCGAGCGCCACGTCGGCGTCTTCGGCCACGATGACGGGCGCATGACCGCCCAGTTCCATCGTCGCGCGCTTCATGTGCGTGCCGGCCAGTGCCGCCAGTTGCTTGCCGACCGGCGTCGAGCCGGTGAACGTGACCTTGCGGATCACCGGATGCGGAATCAGGTAGCTGGAAATCTCAGCCGGGTCGCCGAACACGAGGCCGACGGTGCCCGCCGGCACGCCGGCTTCGACGAAAGCCTGCAGCAGCGCGGCCGGCGACGCCGGGGTTTCTTCCGGCGCCTTGACGAGGAACGAGCAGCCGCACGCGAGCGCGGCGCTCAGCTTGCGCACGACCTGGTTGACCGGGAAGTTCCACGGCGTGAAGGCGGCGACCGGGCCGATCGGTTCCTTGAGCACCAGTTGCTGCGCCGCGAGGTTGCGCGACGGCACGATGCGGCCGTAGACACGGCGGCCTTCGTCGGCGAACCATTCGATGATGTCCGCCGACGCCAGCATTTCGACGCGGGCTTCGGCAAACGGCTTGCCCTGTTCCAGCGTCATCAGGCGGGCGATGTCCGAGGCGCGCTCGCGCACCAGCGCGGCGGCCTTGCGCATGGTCGCGGCGCGCTCGTTGGCCGGCACCTTGCGCCAGGCGTCGAAGCCGCGCTGCGCGGCGGCCAGCGCGCGGTCCAGATCGGCGATGCCGGCGTGCGCCACCTTGCCGATGGCCTTGCCGGTAGCAGGATTGATGACGTCGAGGGTCTTGCCGCTGGCGGCGTCGCACCACTCGCCGTTGATCAGAAGTCGGGTATCGGTATAGCTCGAGGTTGCCATGCTGGGGTTCCTGTATAGGGGAAAACGACAAGGCCGCGCGGTCGTGAATCATTGGGCTGGACCTGCGCGGGCCCTGGATGGACTGCCGATAACCAAAGAGTTTATCTGATTGCACGGAATCGCACCGGCGGGCCGCCCGTTTGTGGTGCGCGGCACGCGTCTTGCGGCAAGGCTGTCGCGGCGGCGGAAAACCGGGCAAAGCAGCGCCGCGCAAAGAAGCGTAGAGTCGAGCGGCGGAGGCAGAATCCGGCGCACACCCGCGGCGGCGGGCGAAGCTCGGCGAATGCAGCCCAATCAACCCAGATGCACAGAGGAATCGACATGCCAACCGGTACAGTGAAATGGTTTAACGACGCGAAAGGTTTTGGCTTCATCACCCCCGACGACGGCGGCGAAGATCTGTTCGCGCACTTCTCGGAGATTCGTTCCGAAGGTTTCAAGTCCTTGCAGGAAAACCAGAAAGTCAGTTTTGAAATCAAGCAGGGGCCGAAGGGCAAGCAGGCGGCGGATATCAAGCCGGTCTGACGTCATGGCCGGTTCGCGCGCGCAACGCGTGCGGCCGGCCATCATCCTGCGTAATCAACACACGAAAAAAGCGGCTCGTTCACACGCGTGACATGAAGCGCCGCAAGCAGGGTTTGCCCGCACGATCCTCTCAGCCACCCCGATTCCGACGCCTGTTTCGCCGCACATGGAGCAGCGCCGCCGGCATTGCCAGCGCCCACATTTTCCTTAAGGTTTCCTTCAGCTTTGCTCCGTAGTATTTGCGCGATTCCCCCGCCTCATAGCGGGCAATAGTTCCGATAGTTTGTCGACAGAGAACTGAAAGCGCCAGTCAATGGCTCGCTGGAGCGTCCATGAAAACCCTGTTCTTGCAGGCACCGTCATTCGACGGTTTCGATGGTGGCGCGGGTTCGCGTTACCAGAACAAGCGTGAAGTCCGTTCATTCTGGTATCCGACGTGGCTCGCGCAGCCCGCCGCACTCATCCCCGATAGCCGTGTGCTCGACGCACCCGCCGACGGCCTGTCCGTCGAGGCATCGCTCGACATCGCGCAGCACTACGAGCTGGTAGTCATTCATACCAGCACCCCGTCTTTCCCCACGGACGCTTTTTTTTCCGAACAACTCAAGAAGCGCAATCCTTCGGTCCTGATCGGTATGGTCGGCGCGAAGGTCGCGGTCGACCCGCACAATTCGCTGACAGCAAGCGACGCGATCGATTTCGTGTGCCGCGAAGAATTCGACTTCACCTGCCAGGAAGTCGCCGCAGGCAGGCCCTTCGACCAGATCCAAGGCCTGAGTTATCGCGCGCGCGACGGCTCGATCGAGCACAACGAAGCGCGCCCGATCCTGGAGAATATGGACGAGCTCCCCTTTGTGGCGCCAATCTACAAGCGCGATCTAAAGATCGAAAATTACTTCAACGGCTATCTGAAGCACCCGTACGTATCCATCTATACGGGGCGGGGCTGCCGGTCGAAGTGCACCTTCTGCCTGTGGCCGCAGACGGTGGGCGGCCATCGCTATCGCACCCGCTCGGTCGAAAACGTGCTGGAAGAAGTGAAATGGATTCGCGACAACATGCCGGAGGTCAAGGAGATCATGTTCGACGACGACACCTTCACCGACTTCAAGCCGCGCGCGGAGGAAATCGCTCGCGGTATGGGGAAGCTGGGCGTGACATGGTCATGCAACGCGAAGGCCAATGTGCCATATCCGACGCTGAAGATCATGAAGGAGAATGGCCTGCGGCTGCTGCTGGTGGGCTACGAATCCGGCGACGATCAGATACTGCTGAACATCAAGAAGGGGCTGCGTACCGATATCGCGCGGCGTTTCAGTGAGGATTGCCGCAAACTTCGCATCAAGATTCACGGCACCTTCATTCTCGGGTTGCCGGGCGAGACTCGGGAAACGATCCAGAAGACGATCGAGTACGCCAAGGAGATCAATCCGCACACGATCCAGGTGTCGCTCGCCGCGCCGTATCCGGGCACGACGCTCTACAACCAGGCGGTTGAAAACGGCTGGCTCGAAGAGAACAAGGTGATCAATCTCGTGAGCAAGGAAGGCGTGCAGCTCGCGGCGATCGGCTATCCGCATCTGTCGCGCGACGAGATCTACCATCAGCTCGAAAACTTCTATAAGCGTTTCTATTTCCGCCCGTCGAAGATCTGGGAAATCCTGCGTGAGATGTTGACGAGCTGGGACATGATGAAACGGCGCTTGCGTGAAGGCGTCGAATTCTTCCGTTTCCTGCGCGCCCACGAGGCGTGAGCGCCGCGCACCTGCTCGCCGTCGCGTTGGCCTATGCGTGCGCGGCGGGCGCGGTTTTCGGCGTCGGCTACACCGTGCTCGCCGGCGCGTTGATGGGACGGTTCTTCGCGCGAGCGGTGTCCGAGCCGAGCACCTTTCCGCCGGTCACGATCGTCAAGCCGCTGCACGGCAATGAGTGGGCGTTGCTCGCCAATCTGTCGAGCTTCTGCCGGCAGAATTATCCCGGACCCGTGCAATTCCTGTTCGGCGTGCACGACTCGGCGGACCCCGCGCTGCAAACCGTCGACGATCTGCGGCGTCTTTATCCCGACGCGGACATCACCGTCGTGGCCGACGCGCGCCTGTACGGCCCGAACCGCAAGATCAGCAACATCCTCAACATGCTGCCGCAAGCGCAGCATGACGTGCTCGTTTTCGCCGACAGCGACGTAAGCGTCGGCCCGGACTATCTGCGCAATGTGATCGGCGAGTTGCAGAAGCCCGGCGTCGGACTGGTCACCTGTGCGTTTCGCGGACAACCCGATCCGGGCTTCTGGCCGCGCCTGTCGGCCAAAGCGACCAACTATCAGTTCCTGCCGGGTGTCGTGACCGGTCTCGCGCTTGGGCTTGCGCGCCCGTGCTTTGGGCAGACCATTGTGATGCGGCGCGATACGCTCGAAAAAATCGGCGGCTTTACGCCGTTCGTGCGGCATCTGGCCGAGGACCATGCGATCGGCGAGGCGGTGCGTCTGATCGGCGAGAAGGTGGTGATTCCGCCGTTCACGATCTCGCATGCGTGCGTCGAATCGAGCGCGGCGCAACTGATCGCGCATGAACTGCGCTGGAGCCGCACCATTCGCCGCATCGATCCGCTCGGCCATCTCGGCTCCGCGCTGGTTCATCCGTTCGCGTTCGCGCTGCTCGCGGTGGCTTGCTCGGCCGGCGCATGGTGGGCGTGGTCGCTCGCATTGGCCGCCATGTGCGCGCGGCTCGCCTTGAAACTGCTGTCGGATCGCGCGTTGAAACAGGCGCATCGCGATCTGTGGCTGCTGCCGTTCTGGGATATCGTATCGTTTGCGATTTTCGTCGCGAGTTTCTGGTCGTCGCGTGTGATCTGGCGAGGCTTGCGCTTCAAGGTGGACGGCGACGGCCTGTTGTCGGCGGCACAGGACGAATGAACGGCAGCACGGATCGGCCATGATGCACAGGATTTTTAAAGCAGCGGTTAAAAGCAGGGCAATGCGCCTGAAGCGCGCGCACGAGGTGCGCGCGTGATGAAGCATCTCGGCCGTATAGCCGCGTTAGCCGGCTTGCTGGTGTCGCTCTGGCTCGTCTGGCACGACAATCCCGGCGCCGTGCTCGGCGCGCTGCGCGCGGCCGGCGCGGGATTGCTGCTGGCGGCGCTCACGCACGTGCTGCCGATGCTCGCCAATGCCTGCGACTGGCGTTCGCTGATTCGCGGCGGCGCGAACCGTCCCGGTCTCCTCAATATGCTGCACCTCGTGTGGGTGCGCGAATCGGTGAATAGCATGCTGCCGGTCGCGCGCATCGGCGGCGAAGTGGTGTCGTTTCGCATGCTCAAGCGCTGGGGCGTGCGGCCGTCCACGGCGGTGGGCAGCATCGTCGTCGATATGCAGCTCACGGTGATCAGCCAGTTGCTCTTTACGATGGTCGGCATCGGCTTCCTGTTCGCGCACGCGCATTCCGACACGCTGCGGCTCGCCGGACAACTGGCGTGGGGCGTGGTGGTGCTCACGCCGCTGCTGGTGCTGTTCGCGCTGGTGCAGCACGCGAGTCCATTCGAGCGCATCACGCGCGCGCTCAATCATATGATGAGCGGCAAGCTCGCCGCGCTGGTGGGCCAGTCGGCGCAGATCGATCAGGCCATCAAGCTGATCTGGCGCCGGCGTGGCGTGGTGCTGCGCTATCTGTTCTTCTGGCAACCGCTGCAGTGCTTACTCACGTCGCTGGAAATCTGGCTGGCGCTGCACTTTCTCGGCGTGCAGGTCACGCTCGTGGAAGCGGTGGTGATCGAATCGCTGATCCAGGCGATCAGCAGCGCGGCTTTCTTCGTGCCGGGCGGGCTCGGCGTGCAGGAGGGCGGCTTCATTCTGATCGGCGGCGCGCTGGGCCTCGATCCTTCCACCTGTCTCGCGCTGGCCGGCGCGCGCCGGATTCGCGACCTGGTGATGTTCGTGCCTGGCCTCATTGCGTGGCAGTTCGCGGAGTCGTCGAATCGGGCACCGGAGCGCGCGTTCGAGCGCGCCCCTTAGAGACACACGGCGCGCGGCGCAGGACGACCAAGGCACCCCAGTTCGCAGCACATGGGGCGCGTGGACGCGAGAAAGCGCACCCTCACAAGCGAGACGCGTCGATGCGAGGCCGCTTCCGCATCCTCCTTAGCTCGCCTGCGCATAAGCGGGAAACGACACCTCGACCGCGAGCCCGCGCTCGCCGATGCCCTTGCCCAAACGCAAGCTCGCGCCGAAATGCTCAGCGATCCGCGCGACGATCGAAAGACCGAGCCCGCTGCCGGTGGCTTGATTGCCGGTCGCACGAAAAAAACGATTCGTCAGACGGTCGAGGTCGCCCGGCTCGACACCGGGGCCGTCGTCGCGCACGGTCACCTGCACCCGGTCTTGCGCGTGCTGCACCGCCACTTCGATGCTGCCGCCGGCGTGCCCGTACTTGATCGCGTTATCGAGCAGATTGTCGAGCAGGATGCCGATCAGCACGGGCTCCGCGTCGATCTCGGCGCGCAGATCGCCGAGCAGCGTCACGTGGATGTCTTTCTGTTGCGCGTTGCGCTCGTTGGCGAGCAGCGCGTCTTTCGCCACCGTTGCGGGTTTCAGCGGCGCCGTCGAGATTTTTTCATGCACGTCCAGACGCGCGAGCAGCAGCAATTGCTCCGCGAGCCGCGCGCTGCGATCGACGCCTTGCACCACGCGCTCCATCGCCAGCCGCTGCCGCGCCGTGTCCGTTTCCGCCAGCGCGACTTGCGCCTGCACCTTGATCGCGGCCAGCGGCGTTTTCAGTTCGTGCGCGGCGTCGGCGGTAAACGCGCGTTCGCGCTCCAGCGAATGCAGCAAGCGCGACAGCAGCAGATTGATCGCGTCGACGAGCGGGCGCACCTCGGTCGGCGCGCGGCCGATGTCGACCGGTTCCAGCCGATTGACGTCGCGCGAACGGATGGCGCGCGAGAGCAGCCTGAGCGGCGCCAGACTCCAGCCGATGCTGAGCCACACCAGCACCGCCAACACTGGCAGTCCGACCAGCGTGGGGCGGGCGATGCGGCTCGCGACGCCGCTCACCAGGTCGCTGCGCGTATTGGCCGGTTCGAAGACGCGCACCGTGTGGCCGAGCGCGGTGTCGCGCAAGGTGAACGAGTGATACATCTGGCCGCCGAGCGTGATGTCCTGCGTGCCGCTCACCGCCGGCACCGGCAGATCCCAGGCCTTGAGCTCGCGCAATTGCGGACTGCCCGCGAGCACCGCGCCGTTCGGGCCGCGCACCTGGAAGAGCGCGTCGCGCGGCAGCGCGTCGTCGTCGTCGCTGTCGTTGGCGCCGGGCTCGCCGCCTTTTTCTTCCTCGCGCACGTCGATGCGCGCGTTGGCGAGCGTGGTCAGATTGCGCTGATCGAGCAGCGCGAGAATCTGCGCGAGTTCCGCGAGACGCGCCTCTTCCCATTCGGCGACCTCGCGTGTGGCCTGACGATAACTCGACACCAGCGCAATGCCCCAGACCAGCGCGATGCTGGTGAGGACCAGCAGCACGAGACGCCGGCGAATCGACGCGCCCATCATTCTTTCTCCACCACGTAGCCGATATTGCGCACCGTCCTGATCAGCTTGGCGCCGAGTTTCTTGCGCAGATTGGACACGTGCACCTCGATCGCGTTGCTCTCGATTTCTTCCTGCCAGCCATACAGGCTTTCTTCGAGCCGCGAGCGCGACTGGGGAATCCCCTGGTTGGTCAGCAACTGCATCAGGATCGCCCATTCGCGCGAGGTGAGGGGCACGCGCGTCGTGCCCACTTCGACGGTTTGCGCGGCCGGGTTGACCGTCAGGTCCTGATAGCGGATCTGCTCGACGCTGCGGCCCTGCGCGCGGCGCAACAGGGCCCGGCAACGGGCGATCAGTTCGGTCAGATCGAAGGGCTTGCCGAGGTAGTCGTCGGCGCCTGCTTCGAGGCCGCCGACACGGTCGACCACCGTGCCCCGCGCGGTCAGCACCAGCACCGGCACGTCCTTGCCCGAATCGCGCAGCCGTTTCAGCAGTTCCATACCCGATACGCGGGGCAGGCCGAGATCGAGCAGCACCAGCGCATAGGCGGTGGTGTCGAGCGCGAGACCGGCCTTGTGGCCGTCGCGCGCCCAGTCGACCGTGAAGCCGGCCTGACGCAGTCCCGCTTCGATACCGCAGCCGATCAGGTCGTCGTCTTCTACGAGGAGTACGCGCATGAGTCCGTTATTTCCGTTCGATGTTTCATTGCACGGCAGCCGCGATATTTAAGCAAGCGCGGAACCGTAATCCGAAGTTTAACCATCCTGTTCATCACCCGCTTTATACGCTTTCTTCCTTAAGGTTTCCTTCAGCTTGGATCGCTACTATCGCCCCTCAACAGGTCGCTGTCGCGCCGTCATCGCGGGCACGCGGCGGCGGGTCTGTTGCAACGTCATTGCAGTTCAATCGTAAGCACATCGATGGGATGGACAGTCGGCGATTTTCCACGCCGACGAGCTGCGTCGAATCACGGCGCGCGGCATTCCCACAGGTCACGAGACCCAGCCATGAAGCCAGCCACCGTCGACATGCTGCGCGCCCACCTGATGGTGGCCTCGCTCACCGCCATGGGCGCCGAGTTGCTCGCGTGCCTCGTGCTGCTGGTGCTGCCGGTGTCGCAAAGCGCCTTCAGTTCCATGCCGTTCCGGCTGCTCGCCATCGCTGTGATTCTCAGCGGTGTGATCGTGACGCGCCAGTTCGCGCACGCCGCCTTCGAACTCGCGCTGCAGGGCCACTTCGCCACGGGCGCGAGCCGGCCCTCGCGGCCGGTCGCGATCACCGCGGATTGTCCGCGGCGCTGGCTCGTGATTCTTCATCTGCGCCTGACCGGCAGGGCGTTCGTGCTGGCCGAGCACTGACGGAACGGGACGATGGCGGCGCACGCAGTGACGGTATGTCAATGGGTCCTGCTAGCCATCTGCGCAAGCGCGTCGCTTTACGCGCTGCTGGCGGCGGTCGCGATGCCGTTTTTTGGCTCGCGCCGCGGCGCGGCGGGTCGCGCCGCTTATTCCACTTCGCACGCTTCGCAGCCGCTGCATCGCTTCGCACAGGTCGGCGTCAGCGTACTCAAACCGCTGTGCGGCGCGGAGCCGCGTCTGTACGACAATCTGCGGACCTTTTGCGACCAGCGTCACGAGCATTTTCAACTCGTGCTCGGCGTGTCGTCGCCGGACGATCCCGCGATTGCCGTGGTGCGCCGTTTGCAGGCTGCCTATCCATTGCACGACATCGAACTCGCGATCGACACGCGCGTGCACGGCAGCAATCCCAAGGTCAGCAATCTGATCAACATGGCGGCGCGGGCACGTCATGAGGTGATCGTGATTGCCGACAGCGACATCGCTGTCGAAGCCGATTATCTGGACAGCGTGGCCGCGCCGCTCGCGGATCCGCGCGTGGGCGTGGTCACGTGTCTCTATGTGGCGCGGGGCATCGGCGGTTTCTGGCCGCGCGTGGGCGCGCTCTTCATCAACGAATGGTTCGCGCCGTCGGTGCGGGTCGCGCACGCGGCCGGCTCGCGCCGCTTCGGCTTCGGTGCGACGCTTGCGTTGCGGCGCGCGACGCTCGAGCGCATCGGCGGATTCGAGGCGCTAAAAAACTGTCTCGCGGACGATTACTGGCTGGCCGAACACGTGCGCGCCCTCGGCCTGCAAACCGTGCTCTCGCGCGTGATGGTGGCCACCGACGTGATCGAGCCCACGTTTTCCGCGTTGTGGCAGCGCGAAACACGCTGGCTGCGCACGATTCGCTCGGTGAACGCGCCGGGTTTCGCGTTCCTCTTCATCACCTTTCCCACGCCCTGGCTGTTGGCCGGCGCGTGGCTCAGCGCCGGCCTCGCGGCCACTTCGTCAGATGCGGTGCACGCGTGGGCCGCGTTCACGAGCGCGACCGGAACGGCCGCCGGTCTGGCCGCGCGTCTGTTGATGCATCTGCGCTCGGCGCGTCGGGAGCGCACCTTCTGGCGCGATCTGCCACTGGTGCCATTGCGTGATACGTTGCTGGTGTTGCAGTGGTGCGCCGCCGTGTTCGGCTCGCATGTAATGTGGCGCGGTGCGCGCGTGCCCGTCGAGGCTTCCAGGTCGAAGGCCGCGCGCAACGGCGCGTTGAATGTGATGGATGTGATGGAGGCGTCGGATGGCGGCTAAGCCACGCGCATTGATCGTGACCGCAGACGATTTCGGCCTGCACGCGCGAGTGAATCTGGCGGTCGAGCGGGCGCATCGCGACGGCGTGCTGACCGCCGCGAGCCTGATGATCGGCGCACCGGCTGCGGGCGACGCGGTGGCGCGTGCCCGCGCGTTGCCGCGGTTGCGTGTCGGCCTGCATCTGGTGCTGGCCGACGGCGACGCGGTTACGCCGCGCGCGGGGATTGCGGCCTTGCTCGACGAGCATGGCCGCTTCGGCGACAACATGGTGCGCGACGGAGTGCGGTTCTTCTTCTTACCGCACGTGCGTATGCAGCTTGCGCGGGAAATTCGCGCGCAGTTCGATGCCTTTGCGCAGACCGGTCTGACGCTCGACCATGTCAACACGCACAAGCATTTTCATTTGCATCCGACGGTGCTCGGACTGATTCTGGACATCGGCCGCGAGTATGGGATGAAGGCGATGCGCTTGCCGTTCGAAGCGAATGCGCCGCTGTGGTTGCGGCCCTGGATCGCGCGAGTCAAGGCGCGTCTGGATCACGCCGGCATCGCGCACAACGATTATGTGGTGGGGATCGCGGATAGCGGCCGGATGGATGAGGCGGCGTGGCTGGCGGCGCTCGCCGATCTGCCGCATGGGGTGGGCGAGATTTACTGCCATCCCGCAGTGGCGGGGGAGCGGGCTTTGAGCGACGGGATGAGGATGTACCGGCACGAGGATGAATTGCGCGCGTTGTTGTCGCCGAAAGTGGCTATGGCGATTCGTGCGGCGGGGGTCCGGGTCGGCGGGTTTGGGGATGTGTTGAAGACATAGGTCTCTCACTGCCTCGACTGAATCGGAGGTGCGCCTGCGGCGAACCACAGGCGCACAGGCCGGAATGCCGCACAGGCTGCAATTCGCAGCCTAGATCGCTTCCTTCTTCATCAACAACTTCAACAACACCGGCAGCAACAGCAACACCAGCGGCAACTGAACAATCAACCCCGAAATAATCGCAATCGCCAGCGGCTGTTGCATCGCCGACCCTTGGCCCAGCGCAAAAGCCAACGGCAGCAGCGCCAGAATCGCGGCAATGGTCGTCATCGCGATGGGACGCAGACGATTGCGCCCGGCGCTCAGCAACGCATCCTCGAACGGCGTCTCGTCGTCCCGCACGAGTCCCTGCAACTCCGACACATAAAAAATCGCCACCTCGGTCACGATACCGATGATCATCGTCATCCCCATCATCGCGGAGATGTTCAGTTCGATGCCGGTGATCCATAAGCCGATGAACACCGCGCCCGCCGCCAGCAACGGCATCGCCATGACCGCCAGCGCCACACGGAAGCGCTCGTAGAGAAACAGCAGCAAGCCGAACACGAGCGCAATCGCCGCACCGAACACACTCAGCAGCCCTTTGAACGCAATCTGCTGCTGCTGGTACAGGCCGCCCAATTCGTAATACACGCCGCTGGGCAACAGGCTCTTATCGCTGAGCGTCTTTTGCACGTCGGCGATCGTCGAGCCCAGATCGCGGCCGTCGATACGCGCCGTCACCGCCACCATCCGTTTGAGATTGTCTCGGCTGATCTCCGGCTGGCCAGTCACCGTCACCTGATCGGCGACGCGATCGAGCGCGAACAGATGGCCGTCGGGCGCGCGAATCTGCAACTGTCCCAGTTGCGTATCCGTGAGCTTCATCGCGCCGGCCACGCGCACGCGCACGCCGACCGTTTTCGGTCCGCTCTGGAATTGCGTGGCCACATTGCCTTCCACCATGTCGGACACGGCCTGCGCGATCGACTGCGGGTCCATGCCCTCGGCCGCCGCCGCTTCCGGGCGGATGTGCAATTCGAGGGCGTCGCCGGCCGGATTGATGCCGTCGTTCACATCCACCACGCCCTGGATCTTGCCGATCTGCGCCGCCACTTTGCGCGCGATTGTCTCGAGCGTGTTCGGGTCGTCGGAATAGATCTTGATCTGGACCGGTTGCGGCACCGCCGTCAGGTCGCCGATCAGATCCTCCATCAACTGCGCGAGTTCGATACTCACGCCGGGCACCTGAGTCTCGACCTTCGAGCGGATTTCTTCCATCACGGTGTCGATCGGCTCGCGATTGCCGGACTTCAGCCGCACGAAGAAGTCGCCCTTGTTGGGCTCGTTCAAATCGCCGCCGAGACCGGCGCCGGTCCGGCGCGAATAGGTCGCGACATTCGGATTCGCGCGGATGATGCCTTCGATCTGCTTCATCAGCCGGTCGGTCTCGGTCACCGAGGTGCCCGGTTCGGTGTGATAGTCGAGCACGAAACCGCCTTCGTCCATGCTCGGCATGAAACCGCTGCCCACGCGAGTGAACGCGAACGCGGCCACCACGATCAGCGGCAGCAGGCCCAGCAGCACGAGCACCGGCCGCGCGGTGACGCGCTCGACCAGAAACGCGTAGCGCCGGTTCATCCACGAGGCGAAGCGGGTTTCCTTATGTTCCTCGGCTTCTTTCGGTTTCAGCCAGCGGTCGCACAGAATCGGCACCGCGAGCCACGTGACGAGAAACGAAATGAACAGCGCGCTCGCCATGGTCACGGAGAGCGCCTTGAAGAACGCACCCGTCACGCCGGATAGAAACGCCAACGGCACGAAAATGATCAGCGTCGCCGCCGACGACCCGGCCAGCGGCCGCGTGAATTCGAGCGCCGCCGCCATCACGCGGCCATGAAAAGCGCGCGCGCCGCCTTCGCGCATGCGCCGCACGATGTGTTCGATCATCACGATCGCATCGTCGATCACAAGACCGACGGCGGCGGCCATGCCGCCGAGCGTCATGATGTTGAACCCCATGCCGAACACGTCGAGCAACAGAATCGTCGCGGCCATCACCACCGGCACCAGCGCGACGGCGATTGCGGTGATCTTCCAGTTGCGCAGAAAGGCAAATAGCGTCAACGCCGCCAGCACCACGCCGATCATGATCGCGTCGCGCACGCTGGTGGCCGAGGCGATCACCAGTTCGCTCTGGTCGTACCAATTCGACAGATGCACGCCGGCCGGCATCTGATGCTGGAAGTCGGCGAGCTTCGCGCGGATCGCCTTGGCCATTGCCACGCTGTTCGCGCCCGGTTGCTGATACACGTTGATGAGCACGGCGTCCTGGCCGTCGGCGGTGACGCGCATCCATTGCGGCACCACGCCCATGCGTACGGTCGCGATGTCGCCGAGGCGAATCTGCGTCGCGCCGTTGGCCGACACCACGACGTTGCGAAGTTCGTCGAGCCGCGTAATGGTGGTGTTGGCGATCACGAGGTAGAGCTTGTAGTGATCCTCGATGCGGCCGTTCGCCATCAGCACATTGCTCGCGCCGATCGCTTTCGACACATCGGAGAGCGAGAGTTTGTACGCGGCGAGTCGCGCGGGATCGATCGCGACTTCGAACTCGTCCTGCGCGCCGCCTGTCACGTCGACGCGCGCCACGCCTTCCACTGAGGACAGCAACGGCCGCATCTGGAACTGCGCGAGATCGTGCAGCGCGGAGAGCGACTGCTGCCGCGACGTGAGGCTATACGCCAGCACCGGAAACACGGTCGGGTCCATGCGACGCACCTGCATCGAGGTGCCTTGCGGCAGGGTCGCGAGAATCTCGCTGATGGCCGACTGCGCCTGCAAGGTGGCTTGCGCCATGTCGGTGCCCCAGTCGAAATTGATCGAGATTTCGGCTGCGCCCCGGCTCGTTTTCGATTCGACGTCGCGCACGTTCGGCACGCGCCGCAGCGCTTCCTCGACCGGCATCGTGACGAGCGTGGCCATCTGTTCCGCGGGGCGGTCGCCCGCGTCGAGCGAGACCACCGCGCGCGGAAACGCGACGTTCGGGAACAGCGAGATCGGCAGACGGAACGCGGTCAGTGCGCCCGCTATCGCCAGCAACGCGATCACGAACAGCAGCGAGCGCCGGTGCTTCTGCATCCATTGACCGAAATTCATCGCGGCGCGCCTCCGCTGGTTCGCACCGCCATGCCGTCCTTCAACTCATAGTTGCCGCTGACCACGAGTCCTTGCGCGGCGTCGAGCGGGCCATCCACGCCGTAGCGCTCGCCGTTCTCGACCTGGGTGGTCACCGCCACGCGGCGCGCCTTGTTCTGTGACGTGATCTGGAACACGTACGCACCTTTGTCGTCTTTCAACACGGCGGCGCGCGGCACGATCCAGTGCGTGCCGTTGCGGGTCGCGATATCGGCGCTCACGCGCGTGCCGGGAATGAAGGCCGTCTGACCGAGCGGCACGTTCGCGCCGACGTCGACGAGCTGGCTCTGCTGATCCACCGAGGCGCCGACCAGTGCCACGTGACCATTCGCCGAAGTCTTCGCGAGCGACGTGGACAGGCCGTGCAATGTGACGATGTCGCCGGCGTGGATCGCGGCGGCATCGGCGGGCTCGACGCCGAGCATCACGTTGGCGCGCGCGTCCTTGCCGCTGCCGCCGGCGAGTTGCAGGATCGCCGCGCCGGGCTGCACCTGGTCGCCTTGAGCGGCCGAAACTTGCAGCACGACGCTGTCGTTCGGCGCGGTGATGATCTTGTTGCCGCTTGCCACGCCGGTCTGATTCTGCGCGGCGAGCGCCTGCTGCGCGTCGTCGGCGGCCTTGCGGGCGCTGGCGAGTTGCGACTGCGTGGCGAGTCCTTTCTCGTACAGCGATTGCGTGCGCGCCAGCTCGCCTTGTGCGAGCGTCACGGCGCTTTTCGCCTGGGTGGCCGCAAGCACAGCGGCCGGATCGGCCTGCACGACGAAGAGCGGCGTGGCACGCGTCACGGTTTGCCCGGACTGCACGCGCATCTGCACGATGCGCGCGGTGTACGGCAGATTGACGGTGGTGAGGTTCGACGCGGACGCCGCGACGACGCCATACGCCCGCACCGGCTGCGCAATCTCGGCGCGCTGCACGCGCACGGTCTGGACGGCGACCACGGGTTGATCGGCGGCGTCGGCGCTTGCCGCGCGGGCCGGATGAACGCCGGCGTACAGCAGCGTGGCGCAAGCGATAAAAATCGCACCAGCGGCAATGCGCGGCCGCAGCGCTGAAGACAGGCTATTTCGCATGAGTGTCGGTGAAGGTCAGAGCGGTGGAGTAGGCGTCGGGAATCGCGCTGCCGAGCAGCGCCTGCAAGCCGACGCGTTGTTCGGCGAGCGACTCGCGTAACGTCGCGACGTCGATTTGTTTGGCGAGCGCGGCGCTCTGCGCGTCGGTGTAGGCGCCGAGCGCGACGTTGTGTTCCGCGTAGGCCGCGGCCGCGTGCTGGGCGGCGACGTCGACCTCGGGCAACGCGGCCTCGGTTTGCTGCAACTGTCGCGTGAGGATCGTGTTGTCCGCGCGCAAATGCGCGACGTCCGCGTAAGCGCCGTTCAACCGCGTTTGATATTCGTCGCGCAAACGCTGGCGGGTCGCTTGCTCGATTGCGACGTTGCCCTGATTGCGGTTGAAGATCGGCAGGCTGAGGTTGATCTGAAAGCCGCTCGTGTAGATGTTCGACGTATCGCGTGCCCGCACGAAGCCCACCGACAGACTCGGGAACTGGCTGAGAATCGCGGCGCGATATTTCTGCTCCTGTGCCTCGTAGCCCGCTTGCAGCGCGATCAGATCCGGGCGGCGCCGAGGCAGTCCGGCGAGCGCGGCATCGAGCGTCGTATCGGAGAGCGGCTCGATGTTTTCGCCGCCGGTGAGTTGCAACTGCACCTCGGGCGAGACGCCGAGCAGCGCGTTCAGATCGTGGTGCGTTTGCCCGGCTGCGCGTTCGGCGTCGGCGTATTGCTTGCGGGCGTCGCTATAGGCGGTGAGCGCGGCAGTGAGCGTGTCGTCGGTGAGGTTGCCGTCGCGGCGCGCTTCGGCCATGCGTTCGTAGCGCGTGCGCGCGAGGTCGCGCTGGCGCTGCAAAAGCGGCAGTGTGTCCTGCTGGAAGCGCGTCTTGATGAACAACTGCCGCGCCTCGCCGACGATCTGCCATTCCTGCCACAGCAAGCCGAGATCGGTCTTGGCCACGGTGGCATCGGCGGATTGTTTGTTGGCGCTGCGCAGGACGATCGCCATCACGTCCATGCTCAAACCGTAGTTGAACGCGCGCGTGGTGCCGATCTGTCCGGGATAGTCGCTCGATATGCTCAGTTGCGGGTCCGGCAGCAGACCCGCCGAGTAGGCTTGCGCGCGGGAGATGCCGAGGTCGTCGCGGGCCAGCTTGAGGTCGGGGTTGTTGGCGACCGCGAGCATCGCGACCTCGTCGCTATCGAGCCCGTCGGACGGATCGAAGCGATGCGCGGCCAGTTCCGGCAGCGGCATGCTCGACGGATCGATGCGGATGCGTTCGAGCGAATGGGCGGTGGTGGACGTATCCCGCGGCGCGAGCGGCTCGCGGTGATACCACGTGCAGCCGCCCATCAACAGCGCGCAGAGCGGCACCAGCGCGCGCAGCCGCGACCATGACGGCGGCGCGAGTTTGACCACTGGGTTGGCCGTCGCGGTCAACTCAGACACTGCCGCCGAGATAGCCGCCGATGCGGCATTGAGAACGGGCAAAATCCGGCTCCTGAACGAAGAAGAGGGACATCCGCGCAGGGATGCCGCGGAACAGGAGCCGATTCTGCTGATGGACTGCTTAAGACATGCTTAACGCCAATTTAAGCCTCCCTTCAGCGTCCCTTCAGCAATACATAAGCAAGCCATAAGGAAGCGTTAAGCTACCGGGCGGGACAATGCCGGAGCCAACAAGGGAGAGGAAAGACCATGCGTCTGCTACTGGTCGAAGACGACGACATGATTGCGGAAACGGTTTTGGGCGCGATGCGCCGCGCCGGCTACGCGATCGACTGGGCCGAAGACGGCCGCGCGGCAGAGCTGTCGCTCGGCAATGGCGTGTACGACCTCGTGCTGCTCGATCTCGGCTTGCCGAAGAAGGACGGCATCGACGTCCTCAACGCCTATCGCAAGGGCGGCGGCGCCGCGCCGGTCATCATCCTGACGGCACGCGATGCCGTCGACGAACGGATTCGCGGCCTCGACGCCGGCGCCGACGACTATCTGATCAAGCCATTCGACCTCGACGAACTGGCCGCGCGCGTGCGTGCGCTGCTCAGACGCCGGACCGGCCAGAAGCAGCCGGTCTACGCGCACGGTGAGCTTACGCTCGACCCCGCCGCACACGAAGTCACCAAGTCCGGCGAGCCACTGCCGCTCGTGCCGCGTGAATTCGCGCTGCTGCAGGCGCTGATCGAAGAACCCACGCGCGTGTTCACCAAGGCCGCGCTCGAAGAGAAGCTGTACGGCTGGGGCGAAGAAGTAGGCAGCAATACCATCGAAGTGCACGTGCACAGCTTACGGCGCAAGATCGGCGCGGATCAGGTGGTGACCGTGCGCGGCGTGGGCTACCGTCTGAAGAGGTGCTGATGACGTCGATTCGCCGCTGGCTGCTGGGCTGGCTGATCTTCGGTCTGGCGGCCGCCTCGGGCGTGGCCGGCTATGGCATCTTTCATACGGCGCGCGAGGAAGCGAGCGAACTGTTCGACTACGAGCTGCGCACGATCGCGTTGTCGCTGCCATCGAATCTCGCCGGCGCGGGCGACGGCGAACATCGCGACCCCGACCTCGGCGGCCTGGCCGACGACCGGGTCGTCATCGAAATCTGGGACGGCGCCGGCAAGCTGGTTTATCACTCGCTGCAGGCGCCGGTGTTTCCGCGCCAGCCCGCCGGCTACAACACGGTCGAGCGCGGCGAGTATCACTGGCGCACATTCGCCGTGCAGCAGGCGGAACGCTATATTCAGGTGGCGCAGCCTATCTCCGTGCGCGAGGACCTCGCGATGCAACTCGCGCTGCACACGCTCTGGCCGCTCGGCGTGCTGGTGCCGGTGACGATCGTGCTGGTCCTGCTGGTGGTGGCGCGCGGGCTGGCGCCGATCGGCGGCCTGTCGCGCGCGCTGTCCACCCGTACGATCGATTCGCTCGAACCGCTGCGCCTCGACGGCAGCGTGCCGGTCGAGATGAAGCCGCTGGTCGAAGCGCTCAACGATCTGCTGCAGCGGCTGCACACGGCGTCGCAGGCACAGCGCACGTTTATCGCCGATGCCGCGCACGAGTTGCGCTCGCCGCTCGCCGCATTGAAGCTGCAATTGCAGGCCGCGTCACGCGACGGTTCGTTAAAGGGCGAAGGGCAAACGCTCGAACGCGTCGAAGGGCGCGTCAACCGCATCATTCACCTGGTGCAGCAACTGCTGACGCTCGCGCGCGAAGACGCGCATCCGGTCACGTCGATGGTGCCGGTCAGCTTGCGCCGGATCGGCGAGCAGGCGGTGGGCGATTTTTCGCTGCTGGCGGAAACGAAGGAGATCGACATCGGCCTGGAATGCGAGGGCGCGCGCACGGAGGGCGATGCTTATACCGTGCTGGCCGAGCCGCACGGCATGAGCGTTCTGCTGGGCAATCTGATCAACAATGCGATCCGGCACACGCCGCGCGGCGGCCGTGTCGATGTGATCTTGAAGCGTGCCGGTACGCGCGTTGGCGTCGAAGTCGCCGATACCGGCTCGGGCATTCCGGAGGCCGAGCTCGAACGGGTCTTCGACCGCTTCTATCGAGGCGAAGAGGCGCAAGGCGAGGGCAGCGGCCTCGGGCTGGCGATCGTGTCGCGCATCGCCGAGCGGCATCAGATGGACCTTTCCCTTCGCAACAACGAAGGCGGCCACGGCTTGCGTGTGACCGTGTCCGGCCTGAAGGCGCATGAGGCTGAAGCGCCAGCGGCCCTAAAAATCTGACGACGTTCAAATCATCACGGCGTGTCGAGCGGTTTCACCGCGCGCGCGTCGGCGCCGTCTTCGAAAAACGCGATGAAATACTGAATTTGCTTGAGGTTCGTGACGCGCGCGAACGGGGGCGGAGAAGGGGCAGAAGGGGGCGAAAAAGGGCGAAAAGGCCCGAAAACATTGCGTTTGACCGCACCACGCCGAGGCCACATGGAAGCCCGCGCGCAAGCCCGCGCGGCGCGGCTCGCGCCATCGTCACGAACGTGTTTCCTTACGCTGCTACAATCTCGTCTTTCTCGATCGATTGTGCGCTATGGGTTTCGAACAACTCGCTGAACTGAAGAAGCAATTGGCCGCGGCTCGCCGCGAGGCTGCGCCTGCCGCGAAGTCCGGCGCCAAGCCTGCTTCGAAGGACGCTTCCAAGCCGGCTAAGGACGCTTCCAAGCCCGCTGCAAAGGATGCGGCCAAGCCGGGCGCGAGGCCTGCCCGCAAGCCCGCGCCGCCGCGCCGTGCCGCGCCCGCAGCCGCATCCGACGCCAAACCGGCGGTGGAGGCGAAGCCGGTGGACCCGGTGGTGAAATCGATCGGGCGGCTGCAGAAGCGCTTCCCTATTGCCTTCCCCAAGAATCCGGCGCCCAAGCTGCCGCTCAAGGTCGGTATTTTCGAAGACCTCGTGGTGCACGCCAAGGAACTGTCGCTGAGCGAAGCCGAATTGCGCGACGCGATCAAGACGTGGTGCCGTGGCAGCCGCTACTGGAAATGTCTCGTGGAAGGCGCCGCTCGCGTCGATCTGACGGGCGCCGAGGCGGGCAAGGTCACGGCGCAGGAAGCGGCGGGCGCGCAGCGTCTGCAGGCGCATCGCGCGGGCAGGGGTGCGGCGAAGGCGGCAGCCGGCGCGGCGAACGCGAATGTGACCGGCGAGGCAGCCACGCAAGCGACGGCTGAGGCAGCCACGCAAGCGCCCGCCGACGCAGCCACGCAAGCGACGGCTGAGGCAGCCACGCAAGCGCCCGCCGACCCAGCCACGCAAGCGCCGGCCGAAGCCGCGAATGCGCCATCCGAGGCCGCCACGGCTTCGCACGACGGCGAAGCGAGTAAGGCGTAGGACGGGATTCGACGGGCACGCTAGCTGATCGGAGACACTGCACACGAAACCGTGCAGGAGACCGGCCGCGAAACCGAGCACGAAGCATCCCGCACAGCCACCGCTGAACCGGCCACTTCTCCGGCCACCCGCGAAGCGTAAAACCCGCCACCCCGCCTAGGGGTGGCTGCCTTGCCGCGACGCAGCCCCCAACCGGCCGCGCACGAAGCCGACGTGTTCGCGCAGCACATAGAACGCGTCGGCGTAAGCGAGCGGCATGCGCAGCCGATTCAACGAATCCTCGATCTGATCCAGTTCCGCGAAGAGCCGCTTGCGCTCCTCGTCGGTCGAATCGGCGAGCGCGCCGCGTTCGATCGCAATCAGCGAACCATAGTAGCGATAGATGCGCGAGCGCACCCGCCAGCGATAAAGCGCGGGAATCAGGCGCATGGCCGGGAACAGCAGCACGGCCATCGGCAGCAGCAGAACGAGCGTGCGGTCGCCGATGCTCGCCAGCCAGAACGGCAGCGTCCGGTACAGAAAGCTCTTGCCCGTCTTGTAGTAACGCTGCGCGTCCTCGCTGATCTGATATTCACGCGCGACCGGACTCGGAAATTCTCCCGCCCGCTGCAACAGCCCCGGCATGCCGTGCACTTCCTGCGCCGCTTCGATCAGCAGATCGGAAATGGCCGGATGCAGCGTGGTGCGGGCCACCAGCTCGACGGTCGGGCTGATCAGGTGCACCGTTTCCGGCGGAATCCTGCGCTTCAGGTCCAGCACGCCGGCCGGCAGGTCGATCTGGTCCAGATAGGGAAAGAGACGCGTATAGGCGCCCGCTTCGGCGAAGTTCATCACCGACACGCCGGGCACCTTGAGCAGGCGCAGCATTAGGCCGCGAGTGGCCGAGTCGCCGTTCAGGATCGCCGCGTCGACATCGCCCGATACGAGCTGGGTGGCGGCCTGCAAGCCGTCGCTCGGCACCAGGGTGGTGTCGCCGCCCGGTTCGATGTCGTTCGCATCCAGCAGTTTGAGCGCCAGCAGGCGCGTGCCGCTGCCTTCGCGGCCCACCGCGATGCGTTTGCCTTCCAGTTGCGAAAGCTGGCTCAAGCCCGTGCCGCGGTAGAACACCACCACCGGAATATAGAAAACGCTGCCGAGCGACATCAGCGACGAGGTGTCGAGGCCGTCGGCCACGCCGCCTTGCACGAGCGCGACGTCGACACGCTGCTTCGGGTCCAGCAGACGTTGCAGGTTCTGCACGGAGCCGTCGGACTCCAGCACGTTCAGCTTGATGCCGTTGCGGGCAAGGATTTTCTTGTACTGCTCGGCGGCGACGAAAAACGAGCTGTCGCGCGGTCCGGCGCTCAGGGTGATCGTCCTGGGCGGTGCCGGATCGATCAGCCAGACGACCAGCGTGACCATCAGGATGATGACCGTCGCCACGACGACATAGAGCAGGGTATGGTCGCGCCACTCGGCATGCGGCTCTTCGCCGGGAAAGTGCGGGGGACGCGGGCGCTGCGCTTTCATGGACACTCCGTGCCGGGAGCCGGGATGAAACGCATTGTCCACTGTCCGTGGCGGGTTTGCCGTCGGCAGTTTGCTCTATTGACCGGGCGGGCGCGAAGCTCTTGCTATTCGGCGACGCGGGCGGCCGGCGTGACACGTTCAAAGACCTGCGCTGCATGCGTGGCGCATGGGTGAAATGCCCGACATAAGGGCCGCTGTCACGACCGGAATGCGGCGTCGACCGTGGCATAATCCGCGACAACTTCCCCATCGTGTCGCCAGGCGCATCGTGAGTTGTTTCTATCGGAAGATCGGCAGTTGGCTGGGATTGTTCGCGATCCTGATGGCCACGCTCGCTCCGACGATCTCCCACACGCTCGCCGCACGCAGCGATGAAAGCACCCTGTCAGACGAGCATTGCGATATGCCGTCGATGGCGTCCATGGGTTCGATGGGGTCGATGGACTCGATGCGGGAAGACATGCCGGACGCGACAGCGGTCACATCCACCGCGGCCGATCAGGCAGCCGACAAACACACCGACCACACCGCCATGTCCAACGGCGACGCCTGCGGTTATTGCAGCCTGCTCGCCCACATGCCGGTCGTGCCGAGCGTCGAGGCGCTGTTCGTCGTCACCGTCCGCGCTTTGCAGCACACCGTCGCGACCCGCTTCGAAAGCGTGCGCCGCGTCGAACCGCTCACTTTCGCTCAACCCCGCGCCCCGCCGTTCGCATCCTGATTCGAGTCACCACGGCGCGATGCATCGAATGCATCGCGGCTGCCGCCGCACGTCCCTGTCGACTGTGCGCGCCGGCATTGTCACGACCCATGAAACTGGATGAATCATGCCTACCCACTCAACGCCCCGCGAGAAGTCCCGTTTGGGGACGCGCAATGGGCAACCGCTGCGTTCGACGGCGCTTCTCGCCGCCACCGCCGGCGCATTGCTGTGCGCGCCAACGCTCGCCGGCGCCCACGCCATTGCGGGCAACCGCGTCTTCCCATCGACGATGGCTGTCGACGACCCCGGCGTCGGCGACGAAGCCAACCTCCAGTTCGGCCATCAACGCGTGCCGGGCGACAACGGCGACCAGAGCATCAACACCTTCGACTTCGAGTACGACAAGCTGATCACACCGCGGCTCGCGGTGTCCGTCGACGGCACGTATGCCATGCAGAACAATCCGCGGGCGCACGGCTTCGACAACTTCGGCGTCGGCTTGAAGTACCTGCTGTACGTCAACGACGCGCACGAGTTCATGACCTCGATCGGCGTGGATGCCGAACTCGGCGGCACAGGCAGCCGCGCGATCGCCGATAACTTCTCGACGATCTCGCCGACCGTCTATGCCGGCAAGGGCATGGGCGATCTGCCCGACTCGCTGGCGTATCTGCGGCCGGTCGCCATCACGGGCGAAGCGGGACCGGCGCTGACCACCGGCGCGGGACAGCCGAACGCATTCAACTACGGCTTCACCGTGCAGTACAGCTTGCCGTATCTGCAGCAGCACGTGCGCGATGTCGGCCTGCCGCAGCCGTTCGCCAATCTGATTCCGCTGGTGGAAATTCCGTTGTCGCGCAGCCAGGGGCAGACGACCGGCACGGTCAATCCGGGCTTCATCTGGATCAATCGTTATGGGCAGTTCGGCGTGGAGGCGCAAATCCCGATCAATCATGCGAGCGGGTCGCATGTGGGCATTCTGGTCCAGGCGCATATCTTCTTCGACGATGTCGCGCCGGCCACGATCGGCAAACCGCTGTTCCAGTAACGCAGGAGAGTGATGATGAATGGCACGATGAAACACCAAGGCTTGCGCGGTATAAACGCCGCGGCGAAACTGGCGGCGCTGTTCGCCGGTCTTGTATTCGCCAGCGCGGCCCTCGCGCACGTGTTCCCTCAAAAGCAGGAGCCGGGAGCGGGCGCGACGGTGGCGTCACCCGCGCAGGTGCGAGTGATTTTCGACGGCCCGCTCGAACCGGCGTTCAGTTCGCTGACGGTGACCGACGCGAGCGGCAAGCAGGTCAACACGGAGAAGGCCACGGTCGATGAGCATCAGCCGGCGCTGATCGCCGTGCCGTTGCCGCCGCTCGCGGCCGGTCACTACACGGTGCATTGGGTGGCCGTGGCGTCGGACGGACATCGCACCCATGGCGACTATGCGTTCAATGTGAAGTAGTCTGAACGAAGTAGCCTGAAGCGGTGATGCGCTGCGTCATCCATCGAGCGATGGCGCAGCGTGTGAAAAGGTCTATTATCGAAAAGACGCATCGAGCGCCTGGCTGTGCAACGCAGCCGTCTTCGCCTTCGGGGAGAAGAACACATGATGGAGTTCGTGAAGGCGTTCCCGATAGTGGCGCCCGGCCATCAGCGCCGGCGGATCGCATGGCTCTACGCGTTGCTACTGACCTTCAATCTCGCCGCGTGGCTTGCGGCCTTCATGGCGTTTCGCGGTTATCCGCTGCTGATGGGTTCCTGTCTGCTGGCTTATTCGCTCGGTTTGCGGCACGCCGTGGACGCCGACCACATCGCCGCCATCGACAACGTCACGCGCAAGCTCATGCAGTCCGGCCAGCGTCCGCTGACGGCAGGGCTGATGTTCTCGCTCGGCCACTCCACCATCGTCGTACTGGCGACGCTCGGCATTGCCGTCACCGCGATGGCCTTGCAAACCCGGCTGAGCGGATTCAGGGAAACGGGCGCCATGATCGGCACGCTGGTGTCGACGTTTTTCCTGTTCACCATCGCGCTGCTGAACCTCATCGTGCTGCGCTCCGTGCTGCGTGCGTTTCGGCGCGTGCGCCGCGGCGAGCCGTACGTCGACGAAGATCTCGACATGCTGCTCGCCAATCGCGGTTTTCTCGCGCGCATCTTCCGGCCGCTGTTTCGCCTGATCACACGAAGCTGGCATATGTACCCGCTCGGCTTTCTGTTCGGCCTCGGTTTCGATACCGCGACCGAAGTCGGCTTGCTCGGCATTTCCGCGGCGGGTGCCGCGCAAGGCATGTCGATCTGGTCGATCCTCGTGTTTCCGGTGCTGTTTACGGCGGGTATGACGCTGATCGATACCACCGACAGCATCCTGATGCTGGGCGCTTACGGCTGGGCCTTCGTGAAGCCGGTCCGCAAGCTCTACTACAACCTCACGATCACGACGATTTCGGTGCTGGTGGCGCTGCTGGTCGGCAGTATCGAAGGCCTTGGGCTGGTGGCCGACAAGCTGCATCTGAATGGCGGATTCTGGCAGACGGTGGCGGTTCTCAACGATAACTTCGGTATGCTCGGCTATGCGATCGTCGGCGTATTCGCGGCCGCCTGGCTATTGTCCGCGGCGGTATATAAGTGGCAGCGAATTGGCGAGATGGAGATCCGTTCCTGATTACGACGCGTGAAATGAGCGTGACCCCAACCCTTATGGGCTATCGTCAGAGAATTGAACAGGGCGCGTGGATGCGGCTATCGCGGCACGCGAAGTTTCGCGAAAAAGCTATGAAAATTGGGTTATTTCGCATCGCTGAACTATACTCGAACAAGTTTTTCGGGCTCATTGCGATGAGCACCATTCTAACGAAAACATGCAGCAAATCCGATCCTTTTAACCGCCCCCCACGCGGACCTTACCCCGATCGATTGCTGGACACGTGACTGCCGTGCGGCGCTCGCCACGTATCTTTGTCTGTCACAAAAGAACGTGAACGTAGTGGAGACACATCATGGCGGAAGCAGACAACGTCCCGTATGGGCGCAAGACTCAGCACGCGCCGGCCCTCAAGGAAGTGCACATCATCTGGATTACCGCGGGCCTCGGCTGCGACGGCGATTCGGTATCCATTACCGCAGCCACCCAGCCGAGTATCGAGGACGTGATTCTCGGCGCGATTCCCGGCTTGCCGAAGGTCCATTTACACAATCCCGTGCTGGCGTATGAAAACGGCGACGAGTTTCTCAAGCCGTTTCATCAGGCCGCGCGCGGCGAACTGGATAACTTCGTGCTGGTGATGGAAGGCTCGATTCCCAATGAGCGTATCAATCGCGAGGGTTATTGGGCCGCATTGGGCACCGACCCGGATACAGGCGACCCGATCACGATTCCGCAATGGCTCGACCGCCTCGCGCCGCGCGCGCTGGCGGTGGTCGGCGCGGGAACCTGCGCGACGTATGGCGGCATTCACGCGATGCAAGGCAATCCGACCGGCTGCATGGGTCTCGCCGATTATCTCGGCTGGGACTGGAAATCGAAAGCGGGCCTGCCGATCGTCAACGTGCCGGGATGTCCGGTGCAGCCGGACAACTTCATGGAGACGCTGCTCTATCTGCTGTATCAACTCGCGGGCCTCGCACCCATGATTCCACTCGACGACGCGTTGCGGCCGAAGTGGCTGTTCACCCGCACCGTGCACGACGGTTGCGACCGGGCGGGTTCGTACGAGCAGGCGATCTTCGCGACCGAATACGGCAGCCCGAATTGCATCGTCAAACTCGGTTGCTGGGGACCGGTCGTGCAATGCAACGTGCCCAAACGCGGCTGGATGGCGGGCATCGGTGGCTGCCCGAACGTGGGCGGCATCTGCATCGGCTGCACGATGCCGGGCTTCCCGGACAAGTTCATGCCGTTCATGGACGAGCCGCCCGGCGCGGTGCTGTCGTCGAATCTGATCAAGAGCTATGGCCCGCTGATCCGCAGCTTGCGCAAGCTGACCAGAAACACGCTCAACGATGAGCCGAAATGGCGTCACAACCGTTCGGAACTCACCACCGGTTACCGTCGCTGAGAGGGTGGAATTCGCGCAGTCAGTGTCGTCAGCATAGTCAGCAGGAGAAGGTCATGGCCGTCAGCACCGCACCTGAAGCGACCAGCACCACCCAGGCAGCGCCGGGCAAGCTGGTCGAAATGAACTGGGATCCGATTACGCGGATCGTCGGCAGTCTGGGGATTTACACCAAGATCGATTTTGCGAACCGCCGGGTGGCGGAATGCTATAGCACGTCGTCGATCTTTCGCGGCTATAGCATTTTCATGAAGGGCAAGGACCCGCGCGACGCGCATTTCATCACGAGCCGGATCTGCGGCATTTGCGGCGACAATCACGCGACCTGCTCGGTCTACGCGCAGAACATGGCCTATGGCGTGAAGCCGCCGCCGATCGCCGAGTGGATCGTCAATCTCGGCGAAGCGGCCGAATACATGTTCGATCACAACATCTTCCAGGACAACCTGGTGGGCGTGGACTTCTGCGAGACGATGGTCAAGGAGACCAATCCGGGCGTGTGGGCCAAGGCGCAGAAAACGCCCGCGCCGCATGCGGACAAGCATGGCTATAAAACCATCGCGGAGATCATGACCGCGCTCAATCCGTTTACCGGCGAGTTCTACCGCGAGACGCTCATGGTGAGCCGCTATACGCGCGAAATGTTCTGCCTGATGGAAGGCCGCCACGTGCATCCGTCGACGCTGTATCCGGGCGGCGTGGGCACGGTGCCGACCATTCAGCTGTTCACCGACTACATCACGCGCCTGATGAAATACGTGGAGTTCATGAAGAAGGTCGTGCCGCTGCACGACGATCTGTTCGACTTCTTCTACGAGGCACTGCCCGGCTATGAAGAAGTGGGCCGGCGCCGTGTTCTGCTCGGCTGCTGGGGTTCGTTCCAGGACCCGAACGTGTGCGACTACAACTACAACACCATGACGCAATGGGGCCGCGGCATGTTCGTGACGCCGGGCGTGGTGGTGGACGGCGAACTGGTCACGACCGATCTCGTCGACATCAACCTGAACATTCGCATTCTGCTCGGCAGTTCCTATTACGACGACTGGGATCACGAAGAAACCTTCGTGAAGAACGACCCGCTCGGCAATCCGGTGGACCGCAAGCATCCGTGGAATCAGACCACGCTGCCGCATCCGCAGAAGCGCAAATTCGACGGCAACTATACGTGGGTGATGTCGCCGCGCTGGCTCGACAAACGCACGGGCGACCACCTCGCGCTCGATACCGGCGGCGGTCCGATTGCGCGCCTGTGGGCCACCGCGTTGGCGGGACTGGTGGATATCGGCTATCTCAAGGCAACCGGTCACAGCGTGAAGATCTATTTGCCGAAGACCGCGCTCAAGCCCGAAGTCGAATTCGAATGGAAGATTCCGAAGTGGAGCAATGCACTCGAACGCGATCGCGCCCGCACGTATTTTCAGGCTTATTCGGCAGCGGCGGCGTTGTATTTCGCCGAGCAGGCGCTCGCCGAATTGCACGCGGGCCGCACCCGCACCTTCAGCGATTTCACGGTACCGGAAGAAGGCCTCGGCTGCGGCTTCCATGAGGCCGTGCGCGGCGTGCTCTCGCATCACCTTGTGATTCGCGAGGGCAAGATCGCCAACTATCATCCGTATCCGCCTACGCCCTGGAACGCCAATCCGCGCGATATCTACGGCACGCCTGGCCCTTATGAAGACGCGGTGCAGAATACGCCGATCTTCGAAGAGAACGGTCCCGACAAGTTCAAGGGCATCGACATCATGCGCGCGGTGCGCAGCTTCGATCCGTGTCTGCCGTGTGGCGTGCATATGTATGTGGGCAACGGCAAGACCATCGACGCCTCGCACTCGCCGACTTTCGGCGTGATGCAGGGAGCGCATACGTGAGCACCGGGATGAGCGACCAGCGGGCGGTCGCCGCCCAGCAACGCCGCATCGACGAATTGATTGCGGCGCTGGAAGCGCTCGACGATCCGCCGGCGCGCGAGGGCGCCCAGGAACTGCTGCAGGTGGTGCTCGATCTGCATACGAACGGGCTCGCGCGTCTGCTGGAAATCGTTTCGTCCGCCGGGGCAATGGACGACGCCATGGTCGAAGCGTTCGAACGCGACGCCGGTGTGTCGGCGCTTTTGCTGTTGCACGGTTTGCATCCGCAGGACCTGCCGACGCGCGTATCGCGCGCAGTGGAGAAGATGCGGCCGCTGCTCGGCGTGCAAGGCATCCAGATCGAATTGCTCGACGCCGCGGAAGAAGCGGTGCGCGTGAAAGTGGCCGGGCGTCTGCAAGGCAAGCACAATTCGGTCGGCGAATTGCGGGAGGAAATCGAGCTCGCGATTTTCGAAGCAGCGCCCGAGGCAATGCGCGTCGACATTGCCGGATTGCAGGACGTCAATGTGCATGAATTGCACTTCGTGCCCAATGTGCGCACTGAAGCACACACCAAGGTAGCCAGTCGGACCGAGGCCGGCGCGCAATGACACCCGCCGCCGCCACGACGCGCGGCTGGGTCGGGGCCGTGCGCCATTTCGTGCGCAAAGCCGACGACACGCGTTGCGAGTTGTGCGGCGCGCTACTGCTGGCCGACCATCCTCATCTATTCGAAATCGCCAAACGCCAACTGCGTTGCTGCTGCCGTGCCTGCGCGTTGTTGTTCGGCAATCAGCAGAACGCACGCTATCGTCCGGTGCCGCGCGACGCGCGTTATCTCGACGGCTTTCGCATGAGCGACGCGCAGTGGGACGCACTGGCGATTCCCATCGACATGGCTTTCTTCTTTCACGACAGTTCGGCGCAACGTATCGTCGCGCTGTATCCCGGACCGGCAGGCGGCACACAGTCGCTGCTGGATCTGCAGGCGTGGACCGAACTCGTCGCCGATAATCCGTGGCTCGCGCAACTGGAGCCCGACGTCGAAGCGCTGCTCGTGAACCGCAGCGAAGGCGCGCGCGAGTACTACCGCGTGCCGATCGACCAATGCTATGCGCTGACCGGCGTGATTCGCGCGCGCTGGCGCGGCGTCTCGGGCGGGCGGCAGGCGTGGGACGCGATCCATCGTTTCTTCGCCGCGCTGAAGACCCAGGGCCGCGTACCGGAGGGCTTGCTCCATGCCTGATCTCGGATTCACCGTCGAGTCGGCGGAAGTGGTGCCGTTTGCCGCGGCGCCGCTGCTGATGTTCAAGCTGCATATCGTCGACACCGCGGTTGAACCATCAGAGCAGCGCGAGATCGCCAGCATCATGCTGCAATGCCAGATCCAGATCGAAGCCGCAAAACGCCGCTACGCGCCCGCCGAGCAGTACGGGCTCGAAGACCTGTTCGGCATTCCGCCGCGTTGGGGCGATACGTTACGCACGCTGTTGTGGACGCATGCGTCGGCGGTCGCGCCACCCTTTACCGGTGAATGCACGCTCGATCTGCCCGTGCCATGCAGCTACGACTTCAATGTGGCCGCCACCAAATATTTTCACGGACTGGACGAGGGCGAGATTCCGCTGATGCTCCAGTTCAGCGGCACGGTGTTTTATCGCGAGCCCGATGGCGCATTGCAGGCCGCGCCGATTCCGTGGCACAAGGAGGCGGCGTACCGTCTGCCGGTGGCGCTATGGCGCGACATGATGGCTCGCTATTACCCGAACGGCGCGTGGCTATGTCTGCATCGCGACGTGTTCGATCGCCTCTCGCGTTTTAAAACCCGTGGCGGTCTGACGAGCTGGGAGCAGGCGGTGACGAGTCTGCTCGACAAGCTCGAGGAGGACATATCGTGAACGCGGTCGAGAGCGTGGTGCAGGCGGTGCTGTACGAAGGCTACATGCTGTATCCGTACCGGCCGACTTCGGTGAAGAACCGGCAACGCTGGACCTTCGGCGGCGTCTATCCGCGCGCCTATGCGGAGGCATCCGGCAGCGACCCGTGGGTGACGCAAAGCGAGTGTCTGCTGCGCGGCGGCGAGCACACGCGCGTGGCGGTGCGGCCCGGTTTTTTGCAGGTGATCGAGCGGATGGTGCTGGACGTATCGGGGAGCGCCGCGGTGCGGCCGGAATCGGGCGAGCCGGCATGGCGCACGGTGGCCCGGCTCGATATCGACGAACGGCGCTATACGCCGTGGCAGGAAGCCGCTGAACGGCATCTCGCGCTGCCCGTGCTGGTGCTGGGCGACTTGCTGAACGCCCCGCGCGATATGCCCTTTTCATTCGACGCCGGCAGTGAACTTGAACCGCTGGCGGACCGGCATGGCACGCTGCGTGGCGCGTTGCGCCGTACGCGGGCGGCGCTGCAAGGCCGCGTCGAAATCAGCGCGGCGGGCGTCGCGGCGGGCTTCTATCGGTTGAAGGTGCGCATCGTCAACGAGACGCCGCTCGATCATGCGCGCAATCTCACGCGCGATGCCGCGTCGCTGTATGCGCTGGTCTCGTGCCATACGGTGCTGACCATCGAGCGCGGCACATGGCTCTCGTCGATCGATCCACCCGACGACCTCGCGGCGGCGTCGGCCGCGTGCCGCAATATCGGCGTGTGGCCGGTGCTGGTCGGCGATGAACAGCGGCCCGACACCATGCTCGCCTCGCCGATCATCCTCTACGACTTCCCACAGATCGCGCCCGAAAGCGCCGGCGATCTGTTCGACGCCACGGAGATCGACGAGATTCTCACGCTGCGCATTCTCACCATGACGGACGAAGAGAAGCGCGAAATGATCGCCACCGACGAGCGCGCTCGCGCCTTGCTCACGCGCACCGAAGGTCTGGGCGCCGAGCAGATGCAGAAGCTGCACGGCATCTTGCGGCAGGTACGCACGCTCGACGCGCCGAGCGTGGGCGCGTCCGTCTCTCCGGCGCAGACCGCCGTGCCCGTCTCGCCGTGGGCCGAACTTGACGCGCGACCGCATCTTGCCTGCGTGCGGGTCGCGGGCGTGGAGATTCGCATCGGCGATCAGGTGCGCTTGCGCCCGCGCGGCCGCGCGGACATCTTCGATATCGCGCTGAGCGGCATGGTCGCGACGATCGAATCGATCGAACGCGATTTCGACGACCACGTGCATGTCGCCGTGACCATCGACGACGATCCGGGCAAGGACTTCGGCGTGCAGCGCATGCCGGGCCATCGGTTCTTCTTCGGGCCGGACGAGATCGAGCCGCTTGGCCATGCTGCCGGCGCCCGGCGGGGGCTCGTATGAGCGCGATTCTGGTGGCCGGCATCGGCAACGTGTTTCTCGGCGACGACGGCTTCGGCGTCGAAGTGGTGCGGCGTTTGCACGAACAGTTGGCCGCGGGTGAGCTGCCGGGATTCGCGACGGACGTGAACGTCACGGACTTCGGCATTCGCGGCGTCGATCTGTGTTACGCGCTGCTCGACGGCGTGGACAGCGCCATCCTGATCGACGCGACACAGCGCGGCGGCGCGCCGGGCACGCTGTACGTGATCGAGCCGTCCATCGAGGAGTCGGGTGGGACGGCGAGCGACGACCCGTACGCGATGCCGATCCTGATGTCGCCGCATGAGATGGACCCGGCCAAGGTGCTGCAAACCGTGCGGATGCTCGGCGGCGGGTGCGAGGACATCGTCGTGCTCGGCTGCGAGCCGCAGGATTTCGGCTGCGACGGCGGCGAAGAAGGACGAATGAGTTTGAGCCGCCCCGTGGCGGCTGCGGTGGAACAGGCCGCTGAAGTGGTGGTGCGGCTCGTGACGGCGAAGCTGGAGCAGCGCGCCGCGCGCGTGGCCTGACTTGCGGGATGCGCGGACACGTCATGCATACGGTGTGAAATGACTGAAGCGGGAGACATCATGAAAGGATTTCTGAAGTACCTCTTGTTGCCGGCATTGGTGGTCGGCGTATTGGCGAATATGAAGGACATCAAGCGCTATATCCGCATCCGCAACATGTAGGCGGCAACGGCCAGGGAGATGGCGATGAGCACGCATGCACAGCCCGCCGGGCAGGGCTCGACGCAGCATCCGGCGGTCGTGGGACCGGTCGGGGAAGAGATCCGCGTGCGCGGACTGGTGCAGGGCGTCGGCTTCCGGCCGACCGTGTGGCGGCTGGCGCATGCCTGCGGCGTGGTCGGCGACGTGTGCAACGATAGCGACGGCGTGCTGATTCACGCATGGGGCGACGCGTGGATGCTGCAGCGTTTCATCGACAGCCTGAGCGCCGAGTGTCCGCCGCTCGCGCGGATCGACGCGATCGAGCGGCATCAATTAAACGAGGCGGCCGAGGCCAGCGACTTTCGTATCGTGCCGAGCGTGAGCGGCCCTGTGCAAACCGGCGTCACGCCCGACGCGGTGATCTGTGCCGATTGCGCGGCGGACATCGCCGACCCGGCGAACCGCCGCTATCGCTATCCGTTTACGAACTGCACGCACTGCGGACCCCGGCTGTCGATCGTACAGGCCATTCCCTACGATCGCGCCAGTACGACAATGGCGGCGTTCGTCATGTGCGACGCGTGCCGCGCGGAATACGACGATCCCGCCAACCGGCGCTTTCACGCGCAACCGGTTGCGTGCCCCGCATGCGGCCCGCGTGTCTGGCTGGAGAGCCGCGACGGCGCGCGCGTGCGTGGCGACGACCCGTGCCGCGCGGCGAGCCAGCTGTTGCGGCACGGCGCGGTCGTCGCGATCAAGGGGCTAGGCGGTTTTCAACTGGCCTGCCATGCGAACGATGAAACCGCGGTCGCGCGTCTGCGGCGGCTGAAACGGCGCGAGCGCAAACCCTTCGCGCTGATGGCGCGCGATCTGCAAGCCTTGCGCCGGTATTGCACGCCGAACGAAGCCGAATGCGCACTGCTTGCGAGCGCCGGCGGACCCATCGTGATCCTGTCCGCCGATGGCGCCGAATGCGTTGCGCCGAGTGTGGCGCCGGGCGTCGGCACCTTGGGCTTCATGCTGCCGTCCACGCCGCTGCATCGGCTGCTGATAGAGTCGATCGATTCCGCGCTGGTCGTGACGAGCGGCAACACCAGCGACGAGCCGCCGTGCATCGACAACGCGGACGCCCGCGCGCGTCTCGGCCGTATCGCCGATGTCTTCCTGATGCACGACCGCGACATTTCGCGCCGGGTCGACGATTCCGTAGCGCGCGTGGTGCAGGGTGCCGCGCGGATCGTGCGGCGCGCGCGCGGCTATGCGCCGGCGCCGCTGCTATTGCCCGAAGGTTTCGCCGATACCCCCGCGGTGCTGGCGATGGGCGGCGAACTCAAGAACACCTTCTGCCTTGCGCGCGATGCGCAGGCGATCGTTTCGCATCACATCGGCGATCTGGAAGACGCGCTGACGTATGCGGACTATCGCCGCGCGGTGGCGCAGTATCTGCGTCTGTTCGAGCATGAACCGCAGGCGATCGCGCTCGACCTGCACCCCGAGTATCTGTCGCGCAAGATCGGCTACGAGCTCGCGCAAACCTCGCGGATTCCCGTCGTCGAAGTGCAGCATCATCACGCGCATCTCGCCGCGTGCATGGCCGAAAACAGCGTCCCCTTCGATGCGTTACCGATGCTCGGCGTCGCGCTCGACGGTCTCGGTTACGGCGACGACGGCACGTTGTGGGGCGGCGAATTCATGCTGGCCGACTATCGCGGCTATACGCGGCTCGGCCGCTTCAAACCGGTGGCGATGCCCGGCGGCACGCGCGCCATTGAAGAGCCGTGGCGCAATGCCTATGCGCATCTGCGGACGGCTTTCGACTGGCATGGATTCACGCGGCACTACAGCGGTCTGGAGATGCAGCAGTTCCTGGGCAGCCGTCCGCGCGCCGCGCTCGACTCGATGATCGCGCAACGCGTGAACAGCCCGCTCGCGAGTTCCGCGGGCCGTCTGTTCGACGCGGTGGCGGCCACGCTCGGCGTGTGCCGTGAGCGCGTGCTTTACGAAGGCCAGGCCGCGATCGAACTGGAGGCGCTGGTCGATCAGCACACGTTGCGCAACGATAGCGACGCGCATGCGTACCCGTTCGAACTGACCAACACCGTGCCGGGTGGGTTGCGCTGCATCGAACCCCGGCCGATGTGGGAAGCCTTGCTCGACGATCTGCTGCGCTGCACGCCCGTGCCGGTGATTGCAGCGCGTTTTCACAAGGGCGTGGCGATTGCGATCGTGCGGATGGTGGAGTGTCTTGCCGATCTGCTCACCGGCCCAGCCGACGCGCGCAGCGTCGCGCTGTCGGGCGGCGTGTTCCAGAATCGCATTCTGTTCGAACAGGTTGCAACGCGCCTCGCCGAAGGGGGTTTTCGCGTGCTGACGCACCGCCAGGTGCCGGCCAACGACGGCGGATTGTCGCTCGGGCAGGCGGTGATCGCGGCGGCGCGGCAGCGCGACGAGGGTTGATGATTTGCACGGGAGAAGGGAGAGCGACATGTGTTTGGGCATCCCAGGGCAGATCGTCGAAGTGACGGATGCGGCGAACGATCTCGCGCTCGTCAACGTCGGCGGTGTGCGGCGCGTGATCAACATCGCGTTCGTGATCGACGAAGACCGGCCGGCGAGCGCGTGCGTCGGCGAATGGGTGCTGGTGCATGTCGGCTTTGCGATGAGCCGCGTCGACGAGCAGGAGGCGGCGCGCACGCTTGCGCTGCTGCACGAACTGGGCGTCGCGCAGGGCGAGATGGACGAGCTGCGCGGCGCGCCGTGAGCGCGCCGGCATCAGCACACGGAGACCAGCCATGCCCGAACATGAATCGCTGCAAGCGCTGTATCCGTTCCTGCATGGCGCGCATCAGGATGCGGAGCGGCTCGACGCCGCCCTGCTCGAATCCGTGCGTCGCAAGGCGCAGGATAGCGTGGAGGCGAAGACGCGTTTCTTCGAGGAAAGCGCGGTCGAGGTTGTGCGCGTGGCTCACGCCATCGCCGACGTGTATCGCCGTGGCGGACGGCTCTTCGCGATGGGCAACGGCGGTTCGAGTTGCGACGCGGCGCATATCGCGGTCGAGTTTCTGCATCCCGTGACGACGGGACGGCCCGCGCTCACCGCCATTAATCTCGTCGCCGACATGGCCATGTTGACGGCGGTCGGCAACGACGTCGGCTTCAATCATATTTTCGTCCGGCAACTGGTGGCGCAGGCACGGCGCGGCGATGCGCTGATCGGCGTGTCGACGAGCGGCAATTCGGAGAACCTGCTGGCCGCGTTCGCGAAGGCGAAAGAGATGGAACTGCTGACCATCGGACTCTCCGGCCACGACGGCGGACACATGGCCACGAGCGCCGCGCTCGATCATTGCCTCGTGGTGAGAAGCGACAGCATTCATCGCGTGCAGGAGACGCATGTCGCGATCTATCACATTCTGTGGGACCTCGTGCATACGCTGCTCGCCGACGACCGCGGCGGTCTCGGCGCTTCGGCCACGGCGGCCACGGCGGTCGCGGGAGGCACGCCATGAAATACGTCGATGAGTTTCGCGACCCGGAGAAGGCGAACACGCTCGCGAGGGAAATCCGCGCGCTGGTGTCGCGCATCGAACGCGCGAAGCAGAGGCCGCTGCAAATCATGGAAGTGTGCGGCGGCCACACGCACACGATTTTCCGCTACGGCATCCAGCAATTGCTGCCCGACGCCGTGGAGTTCGTTCACGGTCCCGGCTGCCCCGTGTGCGTGCTGCCGATGGGCCGCGTCGACGATTGCGTTGCGCTGGCGGAGCGTCCGGAAGTGATTTTCACGACGTTCGGCGATGCGATGCGCGTGCCCGGTTCGAAGAAAAGCCTGCTCAAGGCGAAAGCCGACGGCGCCGACGTGCGCATGGTCTATTCGCCGCTCGACGCATTGAAGATCGCGCAACTCAATCCGCGACGCGAGGTGATTTTCTTCGGCCTTGGCTTCGAGACAACCATGCCGAGTACCGCGATGACCGTCTTGCAGGCGCATGCGCAAAACGTCGCGAATTTCTCGCTGTTCTGCAATCACATCACGATCATTCCGACCATCAAGGCGATTCTCGATTCGCCGGACTTGCACCTCGACGGCTTTCTCGGTCCCGGACATGTCAGCATGGTGATCGGCACGCGGCCGTATGACTTCATCGCGCGGCACTATCGCAAGCCGATCACGGTGGCCGGCTTCGAACCGCTCGACGTGCTGCAATCAATGTGGATGGTGCTCAAGCAGATCGCGGATGGCCGCTGCGAGGTCGAGAACCAGTACGGGCGGATTGTGTCCGAGGATGGCAACGCGCAGGCTTTGTCGGCGGTGGCGCGCGTGTTCGAGACGCGCGAGTTCTTCGAGTGGCGTGGGCTCGGCTCGATCGATCATTCCGGCGTGCGGATGCGCGAGGTGTTTGCGGCATTCGATGCCGAACGCAAGTTCGCGGTGCCGAATCTGAAGATCGCCGATCCGAAAGCCTGTCAATGTGGTGAGGTGCTCAAGGGCGTGATCAAGCCGCATCAATGCAAGGTGTTCGGTACGGCGTGTACGCCCGAGTCGCCGCTCGGCGCGCTGATGGTGTCGAGCGAAGGGGCTTGCGCGGCGTACTACAACTATGGACGGATCGATACGTCGCGTATCGATGCGCGGCGCCAGGCACGGCAAGCGACGGCGCAGGCCGGTTCTGGCGCGGCATGTCCGGGCGCCGGCGGCATCGCTGGTGCGGCTGCGATGGCTGACATGGCCGCGACCTCCACCGTGCGAGGCGGCCCGTGAACGACCGCGCTGCTACGCCTATCCAAGCCAGCGCGCCACGCCGCGTGCGGGACGCTTCCGTCAATCTGGCGCACGGCAGCGGTGGCCGTGCGATGCACGATCTGATCGAAGACGTGTTCGTGTCCACCTTCGACAATCCCACGCTCGCGGCGCTGGAAGATCAGGCCGTCTTCGCGCTTGCCGATCTCGCCGCGCACGGCGACCGGCTCGCTTTTACGACCGATAGTTACGTGGTCGATCCGCTGTTCTTCCCGGGTGGCGACATCGGCACGCTGGCGGTGTCCGGTACGGTGAACGACCTGGCGGTGTGCGGCGCGACGCCTTTGTATCTGTCGTGCGCGGTGGTGATCGAGGAGGGGTTCTCGGTCGATCTTCTGCGCCGCGTGGCGGCGAGCATGCAGCGTGTCGCGCTCGAAGCCGGTGTCGCGATCGTCACGGGCGATACGAAAGTGGTGGAGCGCGGTTGCGCCGACAAGCTGTTCATCAACACCGCGGGCATTGGCGTGGTGCGCCACGATGTTGCGATCTCGGCGCGCCACGCGCATCCCGGCGACGTGGTGATCGTCAACGGCTATCTCGGCGATCACGGCGCGGCGATTCTGGTGGCGCGTCAGCAGCTTGCGCTCGAAGCCGACATAGAGAGCGACTGCTGTCCCCTCAACGGCCTGATCGCGGCGATGCTCGACGCGTGCCCGCAGATCCACTGTCTGCGCGATGCGACGCGCGGCGGCGTCGCGACCGTGCTCAATGAATTCGCGCAGGGTTCGAGCGTGACGATACGGCTCGATGAAGCGGCGCTGCCCCTGCGCGAACAGGTGAAGGGCGCGTGCGAGATTCTCGGCCTGGACCCGCTGTATCTGGCCAATGAAGGCAAGCTGGTGGCTGTCGTGCCCGCCGATGCCGCCGAACGCGTGCTGGCGGCCATGCGCGCACATCCAGCGGGACGTGAGGCGGCAGTGATCGGCACGGTCGAACGGAGCGAGGCGGAGGCGAGCGGGCTCGTTGTCATGCGGACGGTGTTCGGCGGACAACGCATCGTCGATATGCTGGTGGGCGAGCAACTGCCGCGCATCTGCTGAGCGGCCAACGGGAGCGCGCCGTGCACGAGTTGAGCATCGCGAACAGCGTCGTCGAGATTTGCGCGGAACAGGCGCACGGCGCGCGCGTGCGGCGCGTGACGCTGGAGATTGGGCAACTGTCGGCGGTGATGCCGGAGGCGATCCGGTTTTGCTTCGACGTGTGCGCGAAGGATACGGCGCTGGAGGGCGCGACGCTCGAGATCGTCGTGATGCCGGGCGAGGCACGCTGTCTCACGTGCGGCGCGACGCTCGCGGTCGACGTGCCGTACGGGCAATGCGCTTGCGGGAGCGAGAGTCTCGAACTGATTTCCGGTCAGCAGTTGCAGATCCGGCAGATGGAGGTGGTGTGATGTGTACGACATGCGGCTGTTCGAATACGCAGAGCGCGGCGGTGACCGATCTGGATGAGGCGGTGGAGGGTGGTGCTCAGTCGCAGTCGAAAAGCAGTAGCGCGGGCTCGGCTGCAACCGCTTATCGGCGAGTCGAGGAGCATCTGCATACGGGTGTGGGTGCGCATTCACATTCGCATTCACACTCGCACAGCCAACGCGATAATCACGTGCATGAGCATGGAGACGTCCACCACCATCATCACGAACACGAACACGAACACGAACACGAACACGAACACGAACACGAACACCAGCACGAACACGAACACCAGCACGAACACGAACACAGCACCTCGATCGACCTCGAACGCGACATCCTGGCTAAAAACCAGCTACTAGCCGAACGCAATCGCGGCTGGCTCGCCGGCCGTTCGATACTCGCGCTGAACCTGATGAGCTCGCCGGGCGCTGGCAAGACGACATTGCTCGAACGAACGATCCGCGATCTGGGTAACACGTTCCCGCTAACGGTAATCGAAGGCGATCAGGCCACGCTCAACGACGCCGAACGGATTCGCGCGACCGGCACGCGCGTGGTGCAGATCAACACCGGCACCGGGTGCCATCTCGACGCGGAGATGGCGTCGAGGGCACTGACGCAACTGGACCCACCGATGCATTCGGTGGTGATGATCGAAAACGTCGGTAACCTGGTGTGTCCAGCGTTATTCGATCTCGGTGAAGCAGCCAAGGTATTGATTCTTTCGGTCACTGAAGGCGAGGACAAGCCGATCAAGTATCCGCATATGTTCCGGGAGTGTTCGTTGTTGTTGCTGAACAAGATCGACTTGCTGCCGCATTTGCGCTTCGATGTCGAGCGGTGTATCGGGTATGCGAAGCGTGTTAATCCGCAAATGCAGATTCTTCAGGTGTCGGCGCAAAGCGGGGAGGGGATGGAAGGGTGGTATGGGTGGTTGCGCAGCCGCGCTGCTACTGCGTCACCATGATCTCGACGCGCCGGTTTTTCATGCGACCCTGAGGTGTGTCGTTGGCTGCAATCGGCTGTTCATCGCCTTTCCCTGTTGCAATGATACGATCAGACGGCAGGCCCGCTGCGAGCAATATCTGCATGACGCATTTCGACGGCTCTACCGTCGAGTTCCACGGGCGTATCGGCCAGTGCGTCGAGCAAAGAGCGCGCCGCTTCGAGAAGCGGATTTGCCGTGGCTTTGGCGGCCTCGACACGCGCGCGAATCGGCGGCGATGCGGGCATGCGTGGTTGCGTGGGCGAAATGGCCGGCCCGGATGTCGATGTCATGTGCGTTCCCCGCAAATTGCGTGCGAGTTCAATGAGGCGCGCCTGGCGCCGCAGGCGGAGCGCCTGGCGGTAAGCTCGCCGGCGGCCCGCTGTCGGTGAGAGTGAACACCGGCATCGAACTCGGGCATCTGAAGGTCTTCAGCACGTCGCTTGTCAGGGGATTGGGGACGCTGCTTACACCAGCGATATCGAGTACGGCCTTGCGACCGTCGAAGTCGAACGCGACTCGTGTACGTCCGGGTGTCGTGGTCTCGACCACTTGTCCTTTCTGAACCAGCCGCATCAGCGCCCACGGACCGTCCGCCGCGATGGTCGACGTCTCCGGCCGGATGCGCGGGTCAGCGGTAATCTCCGCGTGCACTCCGCCGCGTGTTCCTGGCCAGCTTACCGGGAACGAAGCAACCGGCCCATGCTGATAGAGCGTCGTCTGGCCGTCGATGTCGACCATCAGACCGCTGATCGTCGGATCGAGCTCAGGAATCCGGATATCCGCCTTCCAGGACAACTGTTTCTGATCTGGATCGGCAAAGAATATCTCGCGAATGGCCTTCGCATGCTGAAAGGGTTCGAGATCCGGACCCTGGACGGGTTCGGTGGCGCCGGCCAACGTCTTGTAGCGCCATGGTTTTGCCGACGTGTCGACGAATGCTGAGAGCGTCTTGGTGAAGAAGTCGTCAATGACGCCACCCTGTGCGAAGACGCGCGTGAAGTCATCGATACGGACATCGCGCTTGCTGTCGGCCGCGAACGGATAGTTGCCCTCGATCGTCAGCCGGCAGGTGTCGCCGACCACTGCCTGCATCTGTCGCGACAACAATTGACCAATGCCCTGGTTCACCTCGCGCGAGCCGTCGCCCGCCAGAGCCAGCAATACGGCGCGAAACGGAGCGGGCATCGTGTTGGCGGTCATCTTGAGTTTGGCCGCCGTGTCACTTGCCGGCGGCATGCTGTTGTTGGCGATGGCATTGTCGGCGACAGTCAGCGACGTGTAGTAGTCGTTCAACAGGCTCGCGACACCGTCGAGCCCGGTCCTGCCGGCCTGGGCAGTGGCGGCTTGAGGCACGGCCTGTCCATCCGCGTTGCCCGTGACGACCTCGCGCAGCGCGGCGAAGTGGTTATCGACCAGTTCGCGTTCGATGATTTCCGATGCCCGTATCCCGAGCGTCCTGTCTGCCTTCTGGCTTAACGGGTCCATTGCCTTTTGCAGGAGGGTGCCGTCCGCTGCGGCGACGGCTTGCGTCAGCGTGGTCTCGCGCACCGCTGCGCGTGCCAGCCGTGCCAGCGGTGAATCAGGCGCCGCAAAGCTGCGCAGCACCTGCAGATTGAACTGCAGACTGGTACCGTTCACTGTACGGATGTCGCCGAGAAACGCGTCCCACTGCTGTGCGTATTCCGTCAGATACTGCCGGCGGATGGCGTCCGTCAGCGGGTCGTCAGCACCGGTCGCGGCGGCTACGAATTCAGCCGTTTTTTTTTGAGCCTCGCCGAGATACGAGCGGCCCATCACCCACGCATCGTCGTCGCGCGCGGCCTCGACGAACTCAGGCAGGCGCTTGTCGAACAGATGCCGGTATCCGTCGAAGCTGAAGAGTCCAGGCACGCCACGCGACAGCGGCGCGCCGCTCGCACGCGTGAAGACGAGTCCGGCTTGCGGCCCGACCGAGCGGATCAATGTGAATTCGTCGGGCGCCTCCTTTTGCATCGCCGTCTTGGCCCGTTCGTACAGTCGCTCGGTTGCATTGCGGCCATCGAGAAACGAGCGTGTCTGCTGCACCAGTGAATCGTTTCGGATCAACGGTGACTGGACCACGCGGCTTCCTGAAAAGAGCTGCTGAACGTGATCGATCATCGAGGCCCGGCCGCCGAAAGCCGTTGCGCTGTCCGTATTCGCCCAGTCGTTGAGCACCCAGGCCTTCACGTCGCCGGCGTTGAATTTGGCCTTGTCGTAGAGCATCAGGTAGACGCGTAGCGCGTCGTAGGCCGCCTTCGAATCCTTGCTGGCTAACGCCTGCGAGATAACGTCCTCCACACGCCGGACGATCTGCGGCAGCAGCAGGTTGTCCTCGAGCACGTCATAGGTGCGACGGCTCTCGCTGACGACGTCAGGCGCGGTGTACAGGCCGAAACGATATGCGCCATCCGGGTCCGACAGGTCAAGCCCCGGGATTGTCGGCAGGTAGCGTGCTTCGGTGAGCGTATCGGGGATCGCCTCGGGTTTCGGTTCCTTGTACAGTTGGGCGACCTTCGCGGCCAGCGCCTGCGTCTTGCGGCCGATCAGGGAGAGATAGTCGCTGTTGTTGCCGAAACTAAGGCGGAGGCCGATTGCCAGCCATGCGAAGAGCAGCACGGCGAGGGCATGACCGGTGAGCCGCAGGAGACGGAAACGGAATTCCCAGCGCAGGTTGGGGCGTACCAGCTGCGCCTCGGCGAACACGACTTTCGTGAGCAGATCGTGCAAGAAGTAGCTCTGATTACTGGACGGTCTCGACGTGCGCGTGCCCAGTACCCGATCGAGCGATGCGGACAGCCGCTGCGTGATAGTCCGCCGCTCGGCGACAAGTGCGCCGCCTGCCTGGATCGCGCTGATGAAATAGACGCCGCGCAGAGTCGCGTGAAGTTGGGTATCGTCGTAACGCGAGTCGAGGAAGACGCGTTCGATCAACTCGCCAAGCGGTCCGGACAGGGCGGCGAACTCTTCAGATAGCGCGACCAGCTGCCGGCGCCGGGCGGCATCGAATTCATCCTGCAAACGTGTATTGACGCCGTCGGCCAGACGATTTGCCAGCAAGCCAAGTTCCGCGATGCAGCGAGTCCGAACGCCCTCCGCCGCAATGGTCTCCTTGCCGTAAGGAAGCGTAAAACCCCAGGACTGGGCCCGTCCCTCCGCTGTCAAGGAAGCAAAGTATTCGTTGAAGCCGGTCAGCCGGTCCATTTTGGTCACGACCAGATAGACCGGAAAGCGGATGCCGAGCGTTTCGCGCAACTCCGCGAGACGTCCGCGCAACGCAGCCGCTTCGGCCATGCGCGCGTTGTCGTCCAGACCGGTCAGCACGGCAAGGTCGAGCGTCAACAATGCACCGTTGATCGGTGCGCGAGGCCGGTGCTTGCGCAGCATCGCCAGAAAGCCGAACCATTCGGCCGCATCCATTTTCTCGTGCAATGGGCCGGAGGCGGGATGAACAGTGGAAGAAGCGGTAACGGCGGTGGGCTGCACGGCGAGCGCCACGACCGTTTTGTCCTTGTCGTTCGTGCTTTCGTTCTTTGACGTGGGAGTGGCCTTGTCAGCAGATTTTCTTGCTGCATTGGCGACCGTCGACAACAGCTGGCCGTGTTGCGAGGTGCCGTGACGGGTGTAGTGGCCCGCGGTATCGATCAGCACCGCGTTGTTGGTTAGCCACCAGTCGACGGACTCCGTGCCGGCGAGGGCGCCGACGGCGCGTTGCATCTGCCCCGCCACTGGAAACGACAGGCCGGCATTCAGCAAGGCGGCCGTCTTTCCGGAACCCTTTGAGCCGAGCGTGATGTACCACGGCAGTTCGTACAGGTAGCGTTTGCCCTGAAACAGGCGCCCGATGCCACGCGCTCCCGTGCGCATTGCCTTCAGCCGCGCCAACGCGCCCGATACGATCGCCTGCACGTTTTCCAGCTGCGCCGCAGCCGGCGATGCCTCTTTTGCGCCGCCGAACTCGAGCAGGCTCTTGAGGAATTGCGCGTCGGTGCGCATTTTCTGCCATAACCGGAAGGCCCAGTACACGATGAATATCGCCAGCACGACTGTCATCGCGATGATGCGTGCCGACGCGGGCACAAACGGCTGTTCACGCCCGAACGCGAGGAGCGGCGACGCGTACCAGATGAGCAGACACAGTAACGCCACGAAGATCACACTGGTGGACGAGCCGGCTAGCCACAGCAGCACGCCGCCCAGCATCAGTCCTATCAACAGCACACGCATCCCGACGGTTGCGAGCGGCTTCAGACCGCCGAACGCAACAACGGGACCGACAAACCAGATCACCAGCGCGACAACCAGCAGCGCGACAAAGGCAAGAAACTGGCGCAATACCAGAAACGACAACTTCTTCATGCTTGAATTTCCCGAGTGTCCTGATGGGTCCGTTAGTGCGCGACCGTGATTTCGACGCGGCGATTCTGCGCGCGGCCCTGTACGGTTGCGTTATCGCCTATCGGCTCGGCATCACCTCTTCCTACAGCTTCGAGCCGGGCCGCCGGCACGCCCGCTGTCTGAAGCATCTGCATGATCTGGGTGGCGCGCTCCTCGGACAAGGCTTCGTTCGATGCGAACTGGCGGCTCTTGATCGGCAGGTTATCGGTGTAACCCAGCACCGTCACCTTGCCCGGAACCTTGACGATTTCGCCCGCGATCTTCGTGACCAATGGCGTCATGGATGTCTTCACTGCCGCGGCGCCCGGTGGGAACATCGAATCGCCGCGGAACGTCACTGAACTGTGATGCGCGTCTTCATTGACACTCACGGTGCCCGCGGCGATCTCGTTCTTCAACAGTTCCTTGAGATGAAGTGCGGGCGGGGCCGGCGGGGGCGTCATGCGCCCGATGTCGGCGATCTGCTTTTGCACCTCTGCGCTCCGGTTCAACAGTTCGTATTTGAAATAGCCGAATAGACCGATCAGGATGACTGATAGAACGACAAGCGTGATCCATACGGGGAAGTCGAAGAACGACACGCGTTTGCCCTTCACATCCGATTGCCAGTGAGGTGACAGCGCGACGGCCAGGCTTCTGCGCTGCGTCATGATCTCGTTGTAGATCCGCTGACGCACGGTTTCGTGTTTGCGTCGGCCATCCGCCTCGTAGCGGTAGCGACCTTCAAAGCCGAGGCTAAGAATCCGGTAAACGAGTTCGAGCAGGTCGAGATGCTCCTGTGACTCGCTCATCAGCCGCCCGACCAGCAGATAGACTTTGGTGCCACCCTGACGATCTTCGTGGAAAAGCGTGGCAAGACCATTGGTATTCCATTCGACGCCGGTTTCACCGCCTCTTCCCCATACCGTTTGCATCGCGGCTTCGTCGAGTGCCGTGCACAGGCAGTAGCGTGCGCCGAGCATGTGATCGCGCCGGATGCTGATCTGGTCGCACAGTTTCTGGAAGACCCGTACTTCTTGCTCCAGCAAGACCCGCAACTGATCTATTCCGTCTTTTTCCAACTGGTCGGGCAAGTCCGCCAGCGCCCGCAACAGCGGGCGAGCTGCCTCGAGCAGCGGATTGCGGGACGCCCCGATGGTGGCAACGCGCTCCGCAGTCGATTCCCCCGGCGGCACATCGCGATGAGGAGACGCACTGGACGCAGCCGCGCCCGTGCTCCGGGAAGACGGGCTTCCCGGAGCGACACGCGGGACGGTGGTCTGGATGCCGTCCTGGTCGCCTGACCACCGGTCACGCTCGCCTGAACGGTTCGCTACGTCTGAATTCACTGGTTTACCTTTTTCCTCTGGATTTTCGTCGCGCCTTCTGGTCTCAGGCGCGAGCAGCTCCCGCTGCCCGATATCGGCTGATGTGTGCTAGCCGTGCACGCCCCACAGTTCGAGCTTCAGCGAGGGGAAATCACCGGCGACATGCAGTGCGAGGCCGCCGTGCCGCGCCACTTCGTCCCACAACGGACCGCTACGCGAGAGCTCGTAGTAGACAAAGCCGGCGTTGAACGGGATCTGTCGCGGCGGTACCGGCAACGCCTGCAACGCGATGCCCGGCAGATGTCCACGAACCAGGTCCGGCAGCCGTTCAGAGGGACCGGCTTTCGCCTGGGCGGCGAACTGTTGCTGGAGCAGATCCGGCGGCATCGCGGCGTGCACTGCGAGCACCACTGCCGTGAAGCCGCGCATGTCGACAGGATCGACTACCGCGTTGCGCATCCCATGTCCCTGTTCTCGCAGCGCGATGCTTTGTGCGCTGCGCACCAGCACCGCGTTGAGTAGCAGATGCGTGTCATCCACCACGGGTTTCAGACACAGGTGCGGTGTGGTGTGCTGGTAGGCCGGATGGGAGTCGAGCGGCCGGCGGCTTTCGGTCCGCACGTAGGTCGACAGTTCTCCGGCCATGCTCAGCAGCAGCGCATACAGATCGGCCGGCGACGTGGTCGGCACCCGGCGCAAATGCTGGAGCAAAGGCTCGTAACGGTTGAGTGTCTGCAACAGCAGATAGTCGGAAACTTCGGCTGTCGTGCCGGCCTTGCCATCGCCTCCGGTCAGCCGCGTTGCGAGCGCGGTTGCGCGCAGGCGCGTGAGTTCGTGAATTTTCGCGAGCCAGCTCGTGAGCAGCTCGCTCGCCCCGAAGCCCGCCACGGGCGGAATTAATGTGTCGTCCAGAACGATGCTGCTATCCGCGTGAATCGTCTTGACGCGTGTCAGCGCAAGTCCGATCCAGGCATCGGTCAGTTCCTTTTCGGGCACGAGTCGCAGGCGCAGGTTCGACAACTGCACGGTCTTCGGCCCTTGTCCGACCGAATTGGTGTCGCGCAGGTCGGTATCGAATACGACGTTGCGGGCGAGCGAGTCAGCGGCGTTGTCGAAAGTCGTCTCTTCGCCGTTCGGCACACGGACAGGCACGGCGAGATAGATCAGCTGATCCAGGTGTTCCGCGTGGATGGTGAGCGGCGCAGGCGGGGGCGTACTGCCGGGCGTATCGAATGGCGTGCCGTCGGCGAACACGCCGCTGGCCGACTTCATAATCACCTTGCCGAGCGCCAGTGCCTCGGTATCGAGGCTGTAATGACTGAAGCCGAAGAAGAACGGCGAGAGCGTTGCTGCGCGCTTGTGCGCATAGTGCTCGAGATAGCGTTCCTGTTGCTGAAAAAGCTGTGGGCGCAGAAAGAGCCCCTCGCTCCAGACGACCTTGTTGTGCCAGCTCATGCGTTCATTCCACTATTTGGTCTCGGTAATCTTGATTGCGTTCGGTTCAAGATTGATGGTCAGTTTGAGTTTGGGCGAAGCGCGATACCACGCCGCATCCGGTGCCGCCGGCAGCGGATAGACCGCGCGCCATACCGAGTTGGGCAGATCCCGGTAGGCCGCCAGGATCCCGACGTTTGTGGTTGCGGGATCGGCTTTTGTCTTGATGGATTTGCTCTCGCCAGGCCGCAACTGGAATTGCTGCCGCGTGACGAGATCGTCCGTGAGGACGGTCTTGTCTTTGTCCTGCAATGAGAAAAAGTCGGCGGAATTGAACAGGCCGTCGGTTTTCAATTCATAGATCCGTACGACGATCGGCGCCGCGCGCTTCTGATCGTCAGGATTGACGCCGGCGGATGCCACGACCGACAGTTCTAGCTTGACGGGTTCCTTCGCCGTTCTGGGATCGCTGCTGACGCACGCGGTCAGCGCGCATGCAAAAGCGAGAGCAATAACGTTGATGAAGAGGCGCATTAGGCAACGCAAAATGAGGCGCGATAGAAACGCGGCGGGGGAGCAAACCGGAAAGGCCCAGGCGGGCCGGGACCTGTCCGGGTGACTGTTGGCAGGGGGGGCTTAAAGTTCCTTATTGCCCTTGATGTCGAAGGCGGCCGTCACTGCGCCGGCGCTGCCGCCTTGTGCGTTCTGAACGACGTATTCCTGCTTGACCTTCGCGAACGACAGCCGAACGTGTTCGCGAATGCCATCGTCACTGTTGCTGCCAGACGGCTGCACCTGCGTCACGATCACATCGCTCATCGTGATCTTCAGATGTTCGAGCGGATTGCCGCCGGCCTTGCGCACGACGAGTGCAGCCTGGTCGATATGCTTGCCGGTCAGACAGTACTTCATCAGGTTCGGGCTCGCCCGATCCATGAGGTGTTCGAACGCGAGGTCCTCGACCGTGGCCTTGCCGGCGCCGCCGCCCGAACCTGCGTGCATGTTCGATTGCTGCAAAATGCACCAGCCCCAGCTTGTCACCTCGATTTCATTTTTGTGAGTCGAATCCTGCGACTCGCCATCAATACCGTTGATCTTCAAGAAAATGTCCTGCGCCATTTATCGCTCCTTGGTGGTTATTAGGGGTACAGCCAGACCAAACATGTGCCTTCACAGCGACTCTGGCGCCGCGTGAATGGATGTCGTGCGCCAACTGCGCGGAAGTCAATGTTTGCGCCTGGCACGCTCCAGCCAGCGCGAATAGTGCGAAAGCGGAAAAGGAGATGCGTTTCATTGCACGATCAACTCTCTGTCAGCACTACGATTCATATCTTCTCGAGCCTTCCTGGGAAGGATGATGCAACCGTGTGACGCTGTATGCGAAAGGTTATCGCCGTGCACCTGACCAATTCAGCAATCTCTGCCCGTAGCGCATCACGCAGGCTGCGCCGATCATCACTGCTCCTGATATCGTCGATTAACCATCTGCCGCGAACCCAAACCAGATCGAACTCCACCTTTTTCGGCTTTTGAAAGTTCGTGAATGAAACGATGGCCTTCGCCTTCTGGCGGCTCGCCACCATGGCATCAATACTGGTTGTCTTCACGTCGAAGTCCTGGCAACGGCAGATCGGGTCCATGTCCAGATAGCCGGCCTCGCCCTTCAATGCCCGCTGATCTTCCCTGATCAACTGCAGTAGCGACGGCGAGGAAAGGGCGTGAGAGCCGGACGCATCAATCCCGGGAGGATCACCGTTGAACGCGTAGGCGCTATACACGGCTTGCAGAAATTGCTCCGCCGAAGCGATGCTTTGTGCACGCGCTGGATGCACGCCCAGAGCAGCCCATACCATCATCGCCAATACGCAGGCTCGCAATCGCATCACTGTTTTCCCCGCCGCCGATACACCTTGTCCAAGGGACGCACTCCCGAACGCGTCGGTCAGGCTGCTTGCTTGACCGACGGCAGTTTCGTGACGAGACGCAAGGACACCGTCAGCCCTTCGAGCTGGAAGTGCGGGCGCAGGAAGAATTTCGCCTGGTAGTAGCCAGGATTGCCTTCCACTTCCTCCACAACGACTTCGGCTGCCGCAAGCGGCCGCCGTGCCTTGGTTTCCTGCGATGAGTTGGCGGGATCCGCGTCGACGTAGTGCATGACCCACTCGTTCAGCCAGCGCTGCATGTCCTCGCGCTCCTTGAAGGCGCCGATCTTGTCTCGCACGATGCACTTCAAGTAATGCGCGAAGCGCGAACAGGCGAACAGATACGGCAGGCGCGCGGACAGATTCGCATTCGCCGTGGCGTCCGCATCGTGATATTCGGCCGGCTTCTGCATGGACTGCGCGCCGATGAAAGTCGCGTGGTCGGTGTTTTTGCGGTGGATCAACGGGATGAAACCGTTCTTCGCCAACTCGGCCTCGCGCCGGTCCGAGATGGCGATCTCGGTCGGACACTTCATGTCGACGCCGCCGTCATCGGTGGGGAACGAGTGACACGGCAAATTCTCGACCGTACCGCCGGATTCGACGCCGCGGATCAGCGAGCACCAGCCATACAGTTTGAACGAACGATTGATGTTCACACCCATCGCATAGGCCGCGTTGGCCCACGCGTAACGGCGGTGGTCGGAGCCGTTGGTGTCTTCTTCGAAGTCGAATTCGTCAACGGGATTGGTCTTGGCGCCATAGGGCAGGCGGGCGAGGAAACGGGGCATCGCGAGACCGACATAGCGCGCGTCTTCGCTATTGCGCAACGAGTTCCACGGCGCGTACTCGAGATTCTGAGTGAAGATCTTGGTCAGGTCGCGAGGGTTGGCGAGTTCTTGCCACGATTCCATCTGCAGCACCGAGGGCGATGCGCCGGAGATGAAGGGGGTGTGCGCCGTCGCGGCGACTTTGGCAATCGAGCCGAGCAGATCGACGTCAGGCGGCGTATGGTCGAAATAGTAGTCGGCCACGAGGCAGCCGTAAGGCTCGCCGCCTAGCTGGCCGTACTCTTCTTCGTAGATCTGCTTGAAGAGCGGGCTCTGATCCCAGGCGATGCCCTTGTAGCGTTTCATCGTGCGGCGCAATTCGTCTTTCGACACGTCCATGAAGCGGATCTTCAGACGCTCGTCGGTTTCCGTGTTCGAGACCAGATGGTGCACGCCGCGCCAGGCGGACTCCAGTTTCTGGAAGTCGTCGTGATGCAGAATCAGGTTGATCTGCTGGGAAAGCTTGTGATCGATCTGAGCGATGATCGCCTCGATGCTCTTGTAAGCGTCGTCGCTGATCGTGGCCGATTGCTGCAGCGCCTGTTCGGCGAGCGTCTGCACGGCATGTTCGACGGCCTCGCGGGCCTGTTCGGTTTTCGGCCTGAATTCCTGGTTCAGCAACTGGGTCAAGTCGGACTGCGTGGGTACTTCTGCGGTGGCCGCGTGCGTTTGCTGTTTTGCCATGTTATGTCCTCTGAATCTGTGCTGTCCGGTCGATCAGCGGGTCGCGTCCGCGGCATCCGCCATGTCGGCGGCGTTCGAAAGCTGAGGTTTCGGTGTGGCCGCAAGCGATTTCAGCAGGGCGGAATCCTGCAGCAGCCTGTTGACGAGCGATTCCGCGCCGGACTTGCCGTCCATGTACGTCTGCAGGTTCGCGAGTTGCGTGCGGGCTTCGAGCAGCTGCCGCAGGGAATCGACCTTGCGGGCGACGGCCGCCGGCGAGAAGTCCTCAATGCTCTCGAAGGTCATATCGACCATCAACTGCCCCTCGCCTGAAAGCGTGTTCGGCACCGCGAATGCGACGCGCGGCTCGATCGCCTTCATCCGTTCATCGAAGTTGTCGATATCGATATCGAGGAAACCGCGGTCGGCGACCGGCGGCAGCGGTTCGGCGGGCTTGCCGGAGAGGTCCGAAAGCACGCCCATGACGAACGGCAATTCGACTTTCTTCTCGGAGCCGTAAACTTCGACGTCGTACTCGATCTGCACACGCGGCGCCCGATTGCGCGCGATGAATTTCTGCGAACTACTGGGAACAGACATTGAGGTCTCCGTGGACGGTGGTGATGAGTCGGCAGCGTTTAGTCAACCTTCTCGACGAAAAACGAATATGACGTCGCAGCTGCTGATGACTCGTCCGGATCATGCGCATACGTGCATTGGAAAGTGAGCGCAACGATGGGTGGTGCGTTCGCGTCGACGACATCGATTTCAATGTGCGTAATAGGCCATTTCGACGAAAATGCGTCGAGCCACAACGCGGAAAGGCGCGGCAGCACGTGTTGTTCGATGAAGCCGATCAGTACGCGGGCCCCGGTTTCCTGGACAAGACACCTGCCGACGATGTAGTCGACCACTTGCCGGTTATAGGCAAGCGCAATGTCGTGAGCGTCGGCCATGCGCATGACCACGCGGTCCAGATGCAGCCGCACGATGCGCGCGAGCGATTCATCGGCAAGCGGCCGGTATGGCACCACGGTGACGCGGCCGAGAAATGCCGCGGAAAATGCCTTGAGCAGCTCGTGTGTGAGGGCTTCGCGCAGCCCGTCTGCATCGGGCGAGAGCGGTGCGTCGGCGCAAAGGCTTGTCGTCAGTTCCGAGCCGGCGTTGCTTGTAAGCAGGATCGTCGTGTTGCGGAAATCGATGTAGCGGCCGTCACCATCTTCCATGTAGCCTTTGTCGAAGACCTGGAAGAACATTTCATGCACGTCGCGATGGGCCTTCTCGATTTCGTCGAACAAAACCACCGAATAGGGGCGACGCCGAACGGCCTCTGTGAGCACGCCTCCCTCACCGAAACCGACATATCCGGGCGGGGCGCCTTTCAGTCCGGAAACGGTATGGGCCTCCTGGTACTCGCTCATATTGACGGTGATCAGGTTCTGCTCGCCGCCGTAGAGCGCCTCGGCCAGGGCGAGCGCCGTCTCGGTTTTGCCCACACCGGACGGCCCGGCGAGCAGGAATACGCCCAGCGGCTTCTTCGGATCCGTGAGCCCGGCGCGCGCGGTTTGCACCCGTTCGCCGATCTGATGCAGTGCATCGCGCTGGCCGATCACGCGCGCTTCGAGCGTGGCCGGCAGCGACTGCACGGCGGCCACTTCGTCGGTGACCATGCGGCCGACCGGAATTCCTGTCCAATCCGACACAACCTCGGCGACAATCGCTTCGCTCACCTCCGGAAACACCAGCGGCGCATCGCCCTGCAATTCCGTGAGAGCACGTTCCAGTTCCTTGAGCGGATGAAGCGGTATGCGCACGTCCGTGCTCCTGTCGGGTTGCAACGCGCCGGTATCGTCGCCGAGCGCATCACGGGCGGCGAGCAAGGCCTGCGCCGCGAGGAGCTGTGCTTGCCAGCGCGCTTCGATGCTCTGCTCGACGGCAATGAGTTCATCGACGCGAGTCCTGGCCGCCGCCAGTGCGCGGCCGGCATCGAGGCCGATGCGCGATTCCGCGGCGAGCAACTCGCTTTCGACGCGGGCTGACCGCAGGCGTTGACGCACGTCCTGCAGTTCTCGCGGCGGCGCATGCTGCGAAAGTGCGACACGCGCGCAGGCGGTGTCGAGGAGACTGATTGCCTTGTCCGGCAACTGACGGGAAGGGATATAGCGATGCGACAGCGTCACGGCCGCGCGGATCGCCTGGTCACGCACGACAACGCCGTGATGCCGCGAGAACGTTTCAGCCAGGCCGCGCACCATCTCGATCGCCGCCAGTTCTTCCGGCTCCGGCACTTGCAGGACCTGAAAACGCCGGGTCAGCGCAGGATCCTTTTCGATGTGCCGTTTGTACTCCGCCCAGGTCGTCGCGCCGATCGTGCGAATCGCGCCGCGCGCGAGTGCGGGCTTGAGCAAATTCGCGGCGTCGCCGGTGCCGGCCTGGCCGCCCGCACCGATCAGCGTGTGGATTTCGTCGACGAACAGGATCACGGGGACGGTTGACTTCAGCGCCGCCTCCAGCACGCCTCGCAGACGTGCTTCGAATTCCCCCTTCATGCTTGCGCCCGCGAGCAGTGCGCCCACGTCGAGATTCAGCAAGCGCACGCCTACCAGCTTCGGCGGCACGTCGCCCGAGGCGATGGCGCACGCCAGCCCCTCGACGACGGCGGTCTTGCCGACGCCCGCCTCGCCGGTCAGCAACGGATTGTTTTGCCGCCGGCGCAGCAGCACGTCGATCATGGTGCGGATCTCCAGCTCGCGCCCGACAACCGGGTCAATTTCACCGTTGCGCGCGCGCGCTGTCAGATCCGTGCAGAACTGTTCGAGCGGCGAGCCCTTTGATGCTGCGAAAAGGGCATGCGAGGCCTCACCAGGCACCGCCGGCGAAAAATCGCTGTTGTCGTAAGGTGTTTCCGCGGCTTCGGGCGATCCGTCGATGTACGCAAGAACAGCGACGTCCAGACCCTCGGCAGGTATCTTGCCGAACACCGGTGAGATGGAGAGCAAAACGCGCCGCAATTCAGGCGTCTGTACGAGTGCCGCGACGAGCCACGCGCTACGGATACTTCGGTCGCCGAAGCTAAGTGTTGCAAGCACCCAGGCGCGCTCGACCGCCAATTCGACATGGTGCGAGAAATCGCTGATCGAGCTGGCACCCGCGGGTAGTGCAGCCAGCGCGCGCGCCATATCGCGATCTAGCGTTGCGCGCTCGATACCACAATGCCGTGCGATCCGATGCAGGTCCGAGTCGGGCTGTTGTAGCAGCTGATGGAGCCAATGCACGAGCTCGATATACGGATTGCCGCGCAGCTTGCAGAAGATCGTGGCGGACTCGATGCTCCTGTACAGCGTGGTTCCAAGCTTGCCGAAAAGCGCCTGACGCGAAATCGCCATGTGGGTCTCCAAATCGTTGTTTTTGGTTTTGTGCTTTTAGCCATTGCAGGACAGCGTAATTGCCGATTTGCGCAATCCGGATGAGTAATAAGCCTAACGGCTATTCAATAGAGTATCTAGAGCATTGGTCGAATCAAAGTCGCATTCCGAAATTCCCGATATTCTTTAAAATAAGCAAGTCGTCGTGACTGTATTAAGCGCATGAGTTCAAAGATTCGTCAATTGACTATTGCCTACGAAACTTGCAAATTAACTAGATTGGGAAAATTCCATTCAATGTTCAGAAAGTTCTTCGCGGTGACTATGTTGTTGTCGATGAAGAATTTTTATGTCATTGTTTTCGTTGAATATTTATGACTGTCGGTTCAGATTTAAACGTCGAGGAGCGTCATGAGGTTGTGAAGAAGTTAACGTCGATCAAGATTTTTCAGAGAATCACGTTTGTCTCAAAAATAAGAGAAATTAGCGGAATAGAATTTATTGAAAAGTTAATGGACGAATACCTGTGGGTTGCGTTTAAGATGTGATCTCACGCCATTCGGGAAAAACACGGGTAGTCGCATGTGGATAAAAATGGTTATCAGGCGTGACGCCGAGACGTCCATGCGCATTGAACCGGGCGCGGCCGAAACGGAATGCGGATTGCCGGAAGACATGCACCTCGCAGGCGGGGCAGTCGACGATCCACTGGACGCCTGCGAATACGATGCCGAGAACAGCATCGACGAAGATTTTCGTGGCACTAACGCGATATTCGGCCTGATCGGCGGCGCCCTGGGCTCTGCAAATGGCGAATCGCGACGTGAACGGGACGGGGCAGGGAACGGTGCCAACGATCTGATCGAGACGCTGCACGAGCAGTATCGCCGCGTGCTTGATGATCCGCGGGCCTCGCTTGCCAACGGTTGGGAAGAACAGTCGGCGTTTTCGGCGGGACGGCACCCGCCTTCGCACTACGAAGCGTCAGCGGGTACCCAGGCGCCGCACATCGGGTCGATCGAGGCACTGCTGTCCGGCGCGCGCTTCATGGAGGACGCCTTCGGCCCGCTCGCCGCGGCCCAAGAGGCTGACTTGGCGGCACCGGAGCCGGTCCCGGAAATCCTGGGTCTTTTCGCGCCGGAGGAATATCTCGCCGCGGCAGCGCGGCGAGCGCGCGCGTTGCCGCCTGCGCTTGCGCGGCGCGAGCACCACACGTTGGGCCTCGACAGTCCATTGCCGGCCCCCCATTCAATGACACACAAAGACGCTCGATGAACGCGCAGCCATCCCGCAACAACCCGAATTCGCGCTTCGGACCAGTCTGCGAAGTGGGGACCGCAGGACGCTACCAGTGGTTGCCGTTTTCAGGCCTTGCCGCGTGGAAGGTCAAGCGTCCAGCCACGCTCCTCGACCTCGTCTGGGCACCGTGCACGTGGACACTGCTCGACGGCACCACGGTTTGCGGCTTCATGCCGGCGCGTTACCCTGGCGCGGAGGATGTGAAGGGTGACAGCGGCGAGCGCGGTGCCATCCGTCTGGGCCGCAAGACAGAATGGCTGGAATCCGGCGCGACCGGTGTGATTGCCCATGGCTGGAAAATATGGGCGACCAGTGCGGGAGACTTAAGTCTCTTCGAGCTTGCTGGTTGCGAATTGAATAACAGCGCGAGCAAGTACGAATCGAACCAGCAGGGCGGCTCAAATGGACACGCTTAAGCTGGCGTCGAAGGCCATGCGCGGCGACGTGCGATCAGTTCGTGATGGCGGCGCCACGCCTCGACGTGCAAACGCGCACCTGCTGCCGACTTTGCTCGACCGCCTGCGTGACGATGCTCCACAGAGGCAGACTGAAGCGCCGAGTGAATACGCGGTGACCCGCGCACAGATGCGCGACATCGTGCAGCGCGACCTGGCCTTCCTGCTCAACACGACCAGCATCGAGGACCTGATCGATCGCAAGCGACATCCGCACGCGGCTTCGTCGACCGTAAATTTCGGCGTGCCGCCGCTGGCGGGCGCGTTCACGGCAACGCGCAAGTGGGAAGACATCGAGAAGATCATCCGCGCTGCGATTAGCGAGTTCGAACCGCGGCTGATCTCCGATTCGCTCAGCATTGCGCCGCTCGCGGGAGTCGATGCGGACGTTCACTACAACGTGCTGGCATTCGAGATCCGCTGCATGATCCGCATGGATCCCTATCCGCTCGAATTCATGGTGCAGAGTTCGCTCGATCTCGAAACGAGCCAGTTGAACGTCACCGGAATGCGCGCGGGCTGAGCACGGCCCTCCGTTGCGCAAGAGAAGCATAGAGAACAGCGAGAAAACACCGATGGATCCGCGACTGCTCGACTACTACAACCAGGAACTGATCTACATGCGTGAGCTCGCCGGCGAGTTCGCGCAGGCTCATCCCAAGATTGCGCGGCGGCTCGGCATGCAGGCAGGTGAGGTGGCGGACCCGTATGTCGAACGTCTGATCGAGTCGTTCTGCTTCATGGCGGCACGCATGCAGATCAAGCTGGATGCCGAGTTTCCACGTTTCACCGGGCGGCTGCTCGAAGTCATCTACCCGAACTACGTCGCTCCCACGCCTTCAATGGCCGTCGCGCGTGTGTACCCGAACCCCACCGAAGGCAATCTTGCCGAAGGTTTCCGGGTTGCACGCGGCACCGCCTTCAAGTCGCGCGTCCCCGACGGAGAGAAAACGCCTTGTAAGTTCCGCAGCAGCCAGGACGTGATGCTCTATCCGCTGGAGATTGTCGAAGCAAGGCTGACTGGCATTCCGCCCGATATTCCCTCACTAGGCCGCTACGTGCCGCCGAACGTGCAGGTGCGCGGTGCGTTGCGCCTGAAGCTGCGGATGACCAATGGAGCATCCATGGCCGACCTGCAAGGGCTGGACAGATTGCCTGTGTATCTGGCGGGTGACGAACAGATCGCCTCACACCTGTTCGAATTGATCCACGCGGCGGGCGTCGCGACGATAACGGGCGTGCCGGGCCAGTTCGGCACAGCCGGCCGGCCGCTTTCGGTGGTGAATTCCGGCGCGGTGGTTCACGAGGGGCTGGGGCACGACGAGGGCTTGCTGCCGCTCACGTGGTCGAAATTTCACGGACACAACCTGTTGCATGAATACTTCGCGTGCCCGAGTCGCTTCTATTTCGTTACGCTAACGGGCCTCAAGGAAGGCCTGCGTCGCGTCAACGGCCGGGAAGCGGAAATTGTCCTGCTACTCGACCAGTCGCCCGAGCGCCTCGCAAGCCTCGTCGACGCGTCACGCTTTGCGCTGTTCTGCACGCCGGTCATCAACCTGTTCCGCAAGCACACCGACCAGATCGAACTGTCGGAAGGCGACACGGAGTTCCGCATCGTGCCGGCGCGGCTTCACCCACTCGACTATGAGGTGTTTGCCATCGAAAAGCTGTCCGGCCAGGTCTCGACGACGTCCGCTGAGCGCGAGTTCAGGCCGCTATTTCAAACCTTGAACAACGACGAGGGGAATTACGGACGGTATTTCTCGACGCGCCGCGAGCGCCGGTTGATTTCGGACTCGGCGCGCCGCTACGGGACACGAACGCCGTACATCGGCACGGAGATGTTTGTGTCGCTGGTCGACCAGCATGAGGCGCCTTACAGCGAGGAAATCCGCTACCTGTCGGTCGATGCCTGGGTCACCAATCGCGATCTGCCAAACCTTGTGCCGCGTGACGGCGTCAACGATCTTGCGATATCCGACGCCGATGCGGTGGCGAGCACCGGCTTGATTCGCGCCCCCAGTGCGCCGAGAGCGCCCTACGCGGAGCGCGAGATGGCCTGGCGGCTGATCCGTCAACTGAACTTCAACTATTTGCCCCTCGACGATCTCGATCACCGCGAGGGCGGGCAGGGGCTGCGCGACCTGTTGCGACTGTTCCTGGCAGCCGACGACACCGAGCACCGACGTCAGGTCGAAAGCCTCGTCGGCGTTAAGACACGGCCGGTGGCGAGGAAGCTCCCGGGTGGTGGCCCGCTGGTGTTCGGACGCGGCATCGAGTGCGCGCTGACCGTCGACGAAACAGGCTTCTCGGGCACCAGTCCCTACCTGTTCGGCCTGATCCTCGAGCATTATCTGGCGCGACACGTATCGGTCAACAGCTTCACGCAGACCGAACTGCATTCGATGCAGCGCGGCCGCGTGGCGAAGTGGCCCGTGCGCATGGGCACGCGCGGGATCACATGATGGACCGGGCCCTGCTTAAGGCGACCGCGCGCGATACAGCGCTGTCGCCGAAGTTGATCGAACGCCTGCGGGCCGCGCCGTGGCGCTACGGCTTCCTGACGCTGCTGCGTCGCATCGGCACCGATCCGCGAATCGATCCGGTTGGCACGGCGCAACGCCCGCTGGCGGAACCCTTTCGTCTCGGGCAGCAGCCGAGCCTGACCTTCGCCCCACGCGAAATTGCGAGCGTCGGTCATGCGAACGGAAGACTGAAAGTGCGCCTCTTCAGCCTGGGCATGCTCGGGCCGAATGGGCCACTGCCGATCCACGTCACGGAGATTGCGCGCGAACGCGAGGAGAGCCAGCGCGATACCACGCTCGTCGATTTCCTCGACATCTTCCATCACCGCTATCTGACATTCCTGTACCGCGCATGGGCGTCCGCCCAAGCCGCAGCGGGACTCGATCGACCCGGTAACCAGCGATTCTCGTTCTACGTTGCGAGCCTCACCGGCCAGGATATCCGCGAGATCGATCACGGGCCGCTGCCTGCGCATGCGCGCTTGTCGGCCTCGCCGCATCTCGTGCGCGAGGCGCGCAATCCAGACGGCCTGCGCGCCACGCTTGCGCACTACTTCGGCGTGCCAGTCGCAATCGAGGAATTTGCATTTCACTGGTTCGACGTGGATCCGGGCGAACACAGCCGTCTCGGCTGGCCTGGCTCGCCCTCGACCCTGTGCGATGGCGCGACGCTCGGTGAACAGATTCCTGATCGTCAACACAAATTTCGCATTGTCGTCGGGCCCGTCGACCTCGACGAATACCTGCGCTTTACCCCGCAGGGTGCGGATTTGCCGCGACTGGTCGAATGGGTCAGGACGTTTGTCGGCAATGAGTTCAATTGGGAGCTGGAACTGCGCATCCGGCCGCAGAGCGCGCCGCCTGCTGTCATGGGCGGCCCGCAGCAGCTCGGCTGGTCCGGATGGCTGGGGCATTCCCCGTCTGAAGAGCGGATTACCGGTATGCGTTTCGAACCGGAACGCTATGTAAAGAAATTCAAGCGCGATGCCGTGGATCCGGCGCAGCCGTGCGGGTGATGAAGGTAGAGGATGAGCAATAAAAGAAAACATGCGCCCCAGAAATCCGCGCCGGCCAAGGGCCCAGCGCTTCATGACTGGATGACGCCGGTGGATGACACCGCGCCTTGCGGATCCGACCTCGAATACGATCCGGAATTCGTGGTGCTCTCGGCGAAAGTCGCCACCAGGATTGAGGCGCAGTACGGCGACTTCGTGGGTTCTCCGGAGCCGGTCAACTGGAGCGAAGTCGATCGCGACTGCCGGCGCCTGATGATGCGCAGCAAAGACATGCGTCTCGCGGTCCTGTTTGCGCGATGCCGCACGCGCCTTGCGGGTGCCGCGGGCCTCGCCGAAGGCACCGGATTACTCGCGGCGTGGCTGGCTGCGTTTCCCGACGGGATTCACCCGCAGCCGGGCGTCGACGCCGACCGTGATGCGGCGCTGGAAATCCGTGCGAATGCGTTGCAGACGCTGACCGATACAGACGGCCTGCTATCGGACGTGCGCGAGATCGCGCTGACGAAGTCGACGGCGACACGCCTCCAGGTGCGCGACGTTGAACGCGCGTTTGCTCATCCGCGCCCGAGCGATGCGCTTGCGCCCGAGTCGGTGACGCGGCAACTGGATGATCTACGCGTGCAACAGCCAGCGGCCTTGACGGGATTCGACGACGCGCTAGCGAGCGTCGTCGCGATCGACGCGTGGAGCCGCGAACACCTGAGCCTCTACGCTCCGGACCTGTCAGCGCTTACCCGGTTGCTACGGCATCTGGCGGCCGGAACGGCGCGATCGAACAGCGCTCCAGTGGAGATCGTCGCGGCCAACCCGCAGGCTATTGACGAGGGCAGGATTGCCGCGTCGGGCGATTCGTTGTCCGCATGCGAAGAGAGCAAAAATTCGCCTGTCACTGCGGCCGTCAATCGCCGCATGGACGCGACACCGGCTGACCGTCAAGCCGCGCTTGAACTTATCCGGGGCGCTCGCCAGTGGTTCGAGCAACATGAGCCGAGCAGTCCCATTCCGGTACTGCTGCGGCGCGCGGAACAGTTCGTCGGCAAACGCTATGCGGAGGTGGTGCTGGCGATTCCAGCCGAGTTGCTCGTGCAGTGGGACAACGAAACATGAACCGGCATGCGCATGTCCACCGCCAGGTGAAGCCTGGCAAGCATGGCTGGGTGACAAAAAACCCATTGATCGTGCCGATCGCGTCGCAAGATGCATTGCGCAAAGCGATGGAGTTCGAAGGCATTTCACCGACCGAATTCAGTGACCTGCTCTGGATCATGGCGCAGGAATCGGCGGGCGTTGTGAATGCTCACGATCCGGCGTCGACGGCGCGGGGTTTGTTCGAGTTGCTGCATGTCCAGTATGGCCTCAATCCGAACGGCGAAAAGTTCTTTGGCAACGCAGTCGAAGAGTGCCAGGGAGGGATTCGCTACATCATGGGCCGCTACCACTCGGCAGCCAATGCCCGGAAGTTCTGAGAAAAACATCACTGGTACTGACACGATGCGAAAACTGCTTCAAGCGTGCGTGGCGCTGTTCGCGTTCACCGTGAACGTCGCTCACGCCGATACGCAGACACCCGGATTCGCGGATTTTGCCGTCAGGGAAATGTTCAAGGGCAATCCGGCAAAGGTGCGGCTGGTTTCGCCGGAGGACCGGCGATCGGCTCGCAATTGGCGAAAAGCACAATCTCACCGACGTTACCGGCATTGAGGCTAAGGGTGGTGTGCTCTGGGCGCTGTCATCGCGGATGCTTGCGAGGTTTGACGGAAAGTCGTGGGAGATTCTTGAAAATCCGCACAATGCTCCGTAAATCCGCCCCGTACCACGGCCTGCTTGTCTGCAACTCACATCCACTAATGCTGCGGGCCGCGATACGGCGTGGTGGTTTCCGCCGTTGCATTCGAGCTGCGGCGCATGCCTTTCGAAGCGCTGACGTGCGCTTCGAACTCGACCGTCGCGTGGTCAATCATCCAGTGGGTCGGTTTTAAGCCCCACGCCCCACGCCCCACCCACCACCCCGCAGAAAACTCAAAACTTATGCCGCATCCCAACCCGCACGACCACCTGCTTATCATCTGCTGAAGCAGACGGCCCGTTGATCGCGGCAACCGCCTCTTTCCCCGTCGAATCAGTCCCCAACGCCTTCTGATAAACCCCAATCAGATAAACATCCGTACGCTTCGACAAGAAGTAATCGATACCTGACGCGAACTGATGATAACTCGCCCCCGTCATGCCCTTCACCGAACTTCCCTTCGTATAGTCATACGCGAGTCCGCACAGCAAATCCGGCGTGATCTGATACTTGAAATTCACCTCGGCATTATTCAACGTGGCATTGCCGCTCAAACCAGCCGGATTCGGTCCCGAAGATAAATCCCCGAGATCGCGAAAGCTCGTATTCGAATACGTCGCGCCGAAAGTCGCCGCGCCGAAAAGATAGGACGCGCCCGCGCCGATCACATGCATGGATTTCGCCGACGCATAGCCCGAGTACACCGGCGAGACCATATTGCTCCCCGGCACGCCATTCACCGTTGCGGCGGGACTCCCCGTGCTGCCGAAGAAAGACGTATTCGGATTGGCGACGTCAAGATATCCCACCCCCAAAGCCAACGGTCCGTTCACATAACCAGCGGACACCGACCAGATGCGGTTGCGTGAGAAATTGCCGGCCATGCCGCCGAGGCTGTATAGCGCCTCTACCGTCAACCCGCCATACGTATTGCTGGTGAACTTGATCGAGTTATTCGTCGAGTTGGTGTTGTTGATGTTGTCGAGATCGCCCGGATGCGCGGCCATGTAGCCGCCCCATTGATCGCCCACTTCGAACGGCCCGAGGATATCGACGTTGGTATCGTATTGCCGCCCGAGCGTCACCGTGCCGAACGCACTGGACAATCCCACCCATGCTTTCTTGCCGAACAGCAGCCCGCCCTGGCCGAACTTGCCGGTGCTGGCGTCGAAGCCATTCTCCAGCATGAAGATCGCCTTCATGCCGCCGCCGAGATCTTCCGAGCCGCGCAAACCCCAACGGCTTTGCTGCATCACACCGCTTAACAGACGCACCGCGCTGTGGCCCGAGACGCTGCCGTTGCTGTTGATCGTCGCCGCATTGCTCGTATAACTCAAACCTTCATCGATAATGCCGTATAGCGTGACGGCACTCTGTGCGTGCACCGCTGCCGGAAAGGTCGCGGCGAGACATACTGTCAGTAGCGTTTTTTTCATGTGGTCTGACGCTCATGTGGAGAAAATGCGAAAAGTGACGGACGTGTTCGCTCCCGCGAGCCACGCGTTGCTTGCCTGCACGCAGCCGGCGGGAAACCGGCTACTGGAAGAACCTCTTAGGTAAAGGGCGTTTAACGCGAGCCGCTGATCAATGGCGGCCGCGTCGCCCCATGCAAGGCCGCTGCCTCATAGGCGTGACCGAATTGCAGCAGCCCCCAATCGTCGCGAAAGCGGCCGGCGATCTGCAGGCCGATCGGCAGGCCGGACGCGCTGAAGCCGCACGGCAACGCCAGCACTGGCGATTCGGTGGACGACAGATACCAGCAGATCCGCATCCAGTCGATATACGAGTCGTAGTGCGTGCCCATGAATTCACTGGGCCAGCGCAACTCGGCATCGAAAGGCAGCATCTGCGTGGCGGGCAGCACATAGAACGCGTGGTTGTCCATGAAGCGGCGCATGCGCTCGAACAGCGCGGTCTTACGTACGAACATGTCGCCCAGATCCGCGGCCGAGAGCGAGCGATGCAGGCGACACTCCGCTTCGATCTCCGGCTTCAATTGCGCGCGTGCGTCCTCATCGAGCCGATCGACGAGACTGCCGATCATCCACGCACGTTCCATGCGGAACACGTCCTCGGCATCGCCGAGATCGGGGTCGGCGAATTCGACCTCGCAGCCCATGGACTCGAACACGGCGGCCTGCGCGTGCACGGCGCGCTGAATCTCGGGATCGACGGCGAGACCTGCAAGCTGCACCGACATGGCAATGCGCGTGCCGCGAAAGTCGCGTCGCAACGGCAGCGCGAAGCGTGAACCAGGCTCGTTGATTTCAGTCGCGGTTTCGCCTGACGGACCGGCGATTGCGCTCAACAGCAGAGCCGTGTCGGCGACGTCGCGCGCCATGGGTCCGTCCACGCCGAGCGTGGCCCAGCCGTTCAAATCCGGCGCGCGCGGCACGCGTCCCGGCGACGGACGCAAGCCGACCACCGCATTCCACGCGGCCGGATTACGCAGCGAGCCGCCCATGTCGCTGCCGCACGCGAGCGGGTTCATGCCGCACGCCACCGACGCCGCCGCGCCGCCGCTGCTGCCGCCCGCCGATTTGCTCAGGTCCCACGGATTGCGCGTCACGCCGAAGACCTCGTTGAAGGTGTGCGAGCCCGCGCCGAATTCCGGCGTGTTCGATTTGCCGATCATCAGCGCGCCCGCCGCATCGCAGCGGCGCGCGATCAGCGCACTGTGTTGCGGCACGTGATGCTCGAAGATTGTCGAGCCGAACGTGGTGCGCACGCCTTGCGTCGCGGTCAGATCCTTCTGCGAAACCGGCAACCCATGCAGCGGACCTTGCCAGATGCCACGCGACCATTGCGCGTCGATTTCCGCGGCACGCGCGCGCAGCGTGGAGGCATCGGCGATCGTCACCAGCGCGTTGACCTGCGGGTTCACGGCATCGATACGAGAGAGATGGGCATCGAGTATCTCGGCGGCGCTTACGGTTTTTTTGCGCTGTAGATCCAGCAACGCGACGGCGGACAGATCGCAGAGTTCGCTGCCCGTGGCGAGCGGTGCATCGGCATGAAGAGTGTCTGACATGAGAATTTCGCGTTAAAAATGAGTGAATGACGCGTGAGTCGCGGCTCAAATATCCTGACGTGTGCGGTCGACCACGAACAGCAGCGCGATCAGCGAAAACACGCCGCAGACGATCACGTACCACGCGGGCGCGGCAGGATTGCCGGTGGTCTGGATCAGCCACGTCACGATGAACTGCGCAAAGCCGCCGAAGATGGACACGCCCGCGGCATACGCGATCGACAGTCCCGTGGCGCGCGTGCTGCGAGGAAACATCTCGGGCAGCATGGTGCCGTTCGCGCCCGCGTTGATGGAATGCAGCGCGGCGAGCCCGCAGACGACGAGATAAAGCGTGCTAGCCGAAGGCGCATGCTCGATCAGATAGAAGCCCGGCAGGATCAGCAGCGTCAGCAGCAGGCGCGAGATGAACGTGACGCGTTTGCGTCCGTACATATCCGACCAGATGCCGCCCACTGGCGACATCACCAGCATGACGGCGCCCGCCAGAATCCCGCACCACAAGGCGGCGTCCATGGGCAGATGCAGCACCTTGATCGCATACGTGGACATGTAATAGATCACGATGAAATGCGCGGAGGTGCCGCCGATCACGAGCAGGAACGCCACCAGCACGAGCCGCCAGTCGCGTGTCATCACGGTCTTCAGCACGCCGGCGGAGTCGCGCGCGGCATCGGCGGGCGCGTCGCTTTCGCCACCTTCGCTGCCCAGACGCGAGCGCAGATACAGCCCGAGTGGTGCGATCAGAATGCCCGCGAGGAACGGAATGCGCCAACCCCAGGTTTCGAGCGATGCCTTGTCGAGGTAGTGCGAGAGCAGAAAGCCCACCAGCGAACCCGCCAGCGCGGCCGCCCCCTGGCTCGCGAACTGCCAGCTCGTGATGAAGCCGCGCCGCGCGCTAGAGGCGCGCTCGGCAAGCAGCGTAGTGGCCACGCCCACTTCACCGCCTGCGGAGAAGCCTTGCAGCAAGCGTGCGGCGACGATCGCGAGCGGCGCCGCGATGCCGATCTGCGCGTAGGTCGGCATCACGCCGATCAGGCCGGTGCCGACCGCCATCGTGACGAGCGTGAGATTCATCGCGGCGATGCGTCCGAAACGGTCGGCCAGGACGCCGAACAGCACGCCACCCAGCGGTCGTGCAACGAAGCCGATGCCGAACGTGCCGACCGAGAGCAGCAACTGTTGCTGCGACGAAGCGAGCGGAAAAAACAGCTTGCCGAGCAGCACGGCAAAAAAACTGTAGACGGTGAGATCGAAGAATTCGAATGCGTTGCCGATGGTCGTCGCGACGATCAAGCCGCGAGTCGAAGCGCCGTGCGTGGCGCTGTGACTGACATCGTGCAGCGAGGAACTGAGTGACGGTGACTTCATGAACGGGATTCCTGTGGAGGTGAATCGAACCGTGATGCTTCAGGGACACGTCGAGAACGCTTCGAGTGCGCAGCGCCTTCAATGACGACGACATGAAAAGTCTAGGGAGAACAAAAAACCATCTGGATTTGCTTTTTCTTATTGTGATAACGCAGGGTTATCGCGCCCGGCGGGATGGCCGTGAGCGGCATGGGCAATGAGTATTTGGGAGCATGGCCGGGGCTTTTATCGCGGTGTACCATCGGTTCAAGCCTTAAGCCGCCGCTTTGGCTTCGAAAGTGATCCCTTCCACTAACGGTTCAATCGACCGCTCACGCCCGTGAAATACAACCAGTTGCGCGCTTTAGTGGCGATTGCCCAGCACGGCAGCATCCGAGCTGCGGCCAAGACGGTGTGCCTGTCCCAGCCCGCGTTGACCAAAGCGATCCGCGAGTTCGAACAGGAATTGGGCGTGCCGCTCGTGACGCGCAGCGCGCGTGGCGCACAGCTCACGCAGTACGGTCAGGCCGTCTACGCGCGGGCGAAACTCATCCTCGCCGAGATGCAGCATGCGAAAGACGATGTGGTGATGCTGTCCGGTCAGGAGGGCGGCACGGTCTCGTGCGCGGTCACGCCGCTGGTGTCGTTGAAGTACCTGTCGCGCGCGATCCATACGTTCCGGCAGCGCATGCCGAAGACGCGGCTCTCGGTTCAGGAGGGTTTTCTGACCGCCGCCCTTGCGCGGCTGCGTGATGGCTCGTTGGATTTCGTCATTGCGATCGTCGATGAAAAGAAGCTCGCGCCGGAGTTCATGTTTCGTTCATTGCTCGACGGCGAACTGATTATCTCGGCGCGCAAGGGGCATCCGTTGGCGAACGCGCAGTCGATCGCGGATCTGGAGGGCGCTGACTGGATGCTGAACACGACACCCGAAAGCATCGGCCAGTCGTTGCAGGATTTTTTCGTGCAGCATGGGGCGACTGCGCCGCGCGTGGTAGTGGAGTGCAGCTCGTTCAGCGCGAGCTTTTCGCTGTCGGTCAACAGCAATCTTCTCTCGTGCTGCCCGAAGAGTTTTCTGGAGACCGACTGGATTCGCGAGCGCATCGTCTCGGTGCCGGTGCGTGAAGCGTTGCCGCGCGTGTCGGTGGGGATCATCTCGCGGCGCGACGCATTGAATACGTCGGCCTGCGATTATCTGATCGACTGTTTCGTCGAAGCTGTCGCGTCAGCGCCGCTTTTCCAGTTCGACACCGATCGCGCGGACGTGGTTTGAGCGATCCGCGTGCCGCCGCCATGGATCAATGCGATCCGACGCGTTTGATGCGATGGAAGTTGCGATCGAAGTAGATCAGCCCATCGCCATCGCTTCGCACGCTGATGCGTGTGGTCTTCACGAACATCACCGAGTGCGAACCGACTTCCTTCAGGTCGACGATCTCGCCTTGCAGGCTGGTCAGCGCATCTCGCAAGACCGGTACGCCGTGTGAGCCTTCATCCCAGATCGGCCAGCCGAAGCGTTCTTCCATCGGCACCTGGGTCATGCCCGCGAAGTGGCGTGCGAGCAGTTCGTGCTCGCCAGGCAGCACGTTGACACAAACATGCCGGTTGCTCTGGAAGGTCGCGTGCATCGCGCTCGACCGGTTCAGGCAGACGAGCAGCGTAGGCGGCGTATCGGTGACGGAGCACACGGCGCTCGCGGTCACGCCGCAACGTCCATGCGGGCCGGCTGTCGTGATGACGTTCACAGCGGCGCTGAGGTGCGCCATGGCTTGACGGAATTGCTGTTTGACGTCGATGTGAGCTTCGGCGTCGGGAGTCGCGTGTTGGGTCGGCGTCATCGTTTGGATTCCTCGGGCAAGTGTCGAGCGATTGGATTCAAGCGTACTCAATCGCCGTGCAGAAAAAAATCCGCGCGAGCGGTGAGCGGACAGGCGTGTTTCCCAGTCCGCCTAAAGCTTTCCCCAATAGGTCGCCGAGCGCCGGGCATACGGACGCGGTTAATCGCCGTTTCAGGGTAACTATCGCTTTGCAGCGCTTTTTCCGCTGGTTATGATGGACCCGCTATGACGCTTCGAATCGCATCTAAAACGACCACCATGTCCCAGCCTTCGCCGTCCGCCGCGCCCCTCGCACCGATCGTCTACATCGTCGACGACGACAGCGGCATGCGCACGTCGCTCGCCTGGCTGCTCGAATCGGTTGGCGTGAAGTCGGCGGGTTTCGCCAATGCGAGAGAGTTTCTCGGCGCATTCAATGCGGACGTGCCAGCCTGTCTCGTGCTCGACGTGCGGATGCCGGAGCAAAGCGGCTTCGACGTGCAAGCGGAATTGAATCGCCAGGGCGTCACGTTGCCGATCATTTTTGTCAGCGGCCACGGCGATATTCCGATGTCGGTGCGTGCGTTGCAAAACGGCGCGATCGATTTTGTCGAGAAACCGTATAACTCGCAGCAAATGCTCGACCGCGTGCAAAGCGCGTTGAAGCTCGCGGCGCTTCGTCATGCGGCCGGCCAGAAGCACCGCGAACTGCGCAAACGAATCGAGTCGCTGACCGCGCGTGAAAAAGAAGTGCTGCGCGGCGTGATCGACGGCAAAGGCAGCAAGCGCATTGCCAGCGATTTGTCGATCAGCGTGAAGACCGTCGACGTGCATCGCGCGAGCATCAAGGACAAGCTCGGCGCAGCCTCGATCGCGATGCTGGTACGCGAGGTGATGGCGGTGTGGGATCAGGATGCAAACACGGGCGGCATGCAGCGTTGATGCATGCCGCTGTGGTGTTCCCGCGTATCCGCGTTCGCATCAGCGCATGAACAGTCCGCCGTTCACATCCCAGCACGCGCCGTTTGCGAAGTAGGCGTTTTCCGCTGCAAGCATCACGGCGACATCGGCGACATAATCCGCTGAGCCTAGACGTCCCGCCGGAATGTTCGCGATCACCGCCTTCAGTTTGTCAGGGGCGACGCTTTCATGCACGATCGGCAGATCCATCGGTCCAGGCGAAATGGCGTTCACGGTCACGCCCGCCGCGCCGAGATCGCGCGCGAAGACTTTGGTGAGCGTGATCACACCGCCTTTCGCGGCAGCATAGTGCGCGCCGGTGGCCGAGCCACCGTTTTGTCCCGCCAGCGACGCGATATTGACGATACGGCCCGCGCCCGCGTCGGCGAAATGCTGGCCGAACACCTGGCAGCCGAACAGCACGCTGCGCAAGTTGACGTTGATAACCTGATCGAATTGCTCAGCGGTAATCTCCATCACGGAGACGACTTTGGAGGCACCCGCGTTATTCACCAATGCGTCGATATGCCCCCAGCGTTGTAGTATCGCGTCGCGCGCCGCAGTGAAAGCGTCTTTCGCGGTGACGTCGAGATTCAGCGCGAACGCGGTGGAACCGTCGGCGCTCAGATCGCGCGCGAGCGCTTCTGCGGCATCGAATGCGATATCGCCGATGGCGACCGCGTAACCCCCTGCATGAAAGCGCGTGGCGATCGCGGCGCCCAAGCCGCGCGCGGCGCCGGTGACAAGAACGACTCTTTTCTGCATTTGCATCCACTCCACTTCGAAAAAACAGCCGCTGTTCGAGCGGCCCGAGGCATGGCTCAAGCGAATCAAGCCGCGAGGGCGGCTTCGAAACGCGCCGCGATCGCACACACCTGCTCATCCTGACCCTTGCGTCCGACGATCTGCATACCTGCCTTGAGCGGCGAGCCGTCGATCGGTAACGGCAAACTCAGCGCGGGATGGCCGCTCAGATTGAACGGCCGGATCAGCGACGACATCGCGATCACCGACGTGCCGCTGCGAGCTTCGTCGAGTGTGATCGGCAGGGCGGGCAAGGTGGGCAGAATCAGGACGTCGACGTTGTCCAAAGCGTGGTCGACTGCCGCGGTGAAGTCGCGGCGCACCTGTTCCGCCGCGTCGAGTTGCGCGGCGGTGGTGTTGGCCGCAGCGCGCAGGCGCGCGTCGAGATCCGCGCCGAGTTTGCCGCTTGCCACCAGATGGCCGAACGCGCGCGAAGTCTCGACGTTGATGACGGCGAGGCCCGCGTCGAAGGCGGCGGCGAGGCCGGCGAGCGGCAGCGTATGCGCGGCACAAGCTGCCTTGTCGGCCGCGCGTGTCACGGCTTCGAGGATCTCGGTCGCGGCCTCGGCCTGCACGATGCCGATCTTGCACGCGCCTTGCCATGCGCGCGCGGCGTTCGCGTCGAAGTTAGCGGTGATGGCCTGCATCGCGGCAACGAGCATGCGCATGTCACGGGCAAACGGGCCGACACAATCGAGCGTGGATTCTCGCGGCGCCACGCCGAGCCGCGACACGCGCCCGAAGGTGGGCTTCAAACCGATCACGCCGCAGCATGCGGCGGGTCCGCGAATCGAGCCGCCGGTGTCGGTGCCGAGCGCGGCGTCGGCGAGTTTCAGTCCGACCGCCGCCGCCGATCCGCTCGACGATCCGCCCGGAATGCGCGCAGCATCTTGCGGATTCTGCGGCGTGCCGGTGAAGTCGTTGATGCCGGTCATGCCGAACGCCAGTTCATGCATGTTTGCCTTGCCGACGATGTGCCAACCGGCCGCGAGCAAACGTTCGACAACTTCAGCATGCTGTTGCGCGGGCGGCGTATCGGCGAGCGCGCGGCTCGCGGCGGTGGTGGCGTAACCGGCGATATCGATCGTGTCTTTGATCGCGATACTTGGACCGGTGCCGCCTATCGACAGCGTCTGGATAAACTCGTTCATGGGTGCGGTTTCCTTGCATTGACCTGCCACGGTGCGTCGAACAGGCGCTCCGTGCGAAAGTGCGTGATGAGCCAGTCGCGGCCGTTATCGGCAGGCGCGAAATCCACTTCGAGGCGCGCCGAGATCAATTCGGCTGGCGCATCGACATAGCCCGAGGCCTGCAGCATGATCCAGCGGCCTTTCGCGCTCGCGCCCTGCACGTCGATGGTTTCCGACGTGAGGAAGTGCACGTTCACCGAGAAATGCGGTGAGGGCGGCAGGTAGCGCGTGAGCATCGCGAGAATTTCAGCGTGGCCCGCCAGGCGGCCGAACTTGTTGGCGTACAGTGAGCCGATGCCTTCCCAGATCGCATCGGCGGAGAAGAGGGCCGCGAGGGTTTCGCCTTCGAGCGCGCCCGACGGCACGTCGCATAGCGCCATATAGCGCGCCATCGTGCGGCGCACCGCTGATTCGGCTTCGAGCGCGGCGAGCCGTTCGGTCAACGTGGCAAGCGTATCCTGGTTGGCGTTCATTGCATTCCGCTCCGTTACGCTCAAGCGGCGTTGGCATGTTGCGGCGGCACTTGCAGCGCGCGTCCGACACGCGCTTCAATCTTGCCGTAGCGCCACAGGTTGTATTCGCCCACAGGCGTGGTGCGATACAGATTGCACACGGCGACAGTCGTGTCGAAATCGCGCACGTCCGCCATGATATAGAAGGTCCACGGCGAGTTGTCGGCATGGCCCACGGTGAGGCGGTCGTCGTCCATGATGCCGAGCACTTTGACGCCTTCCATCGACTCGATCGCGGCCAGCATCTTGCCGTAGGCCTGCCAGACTTCGCCGATTTGCTCGCGCGGCAGGTCGAAGAAATTCTGCGTGACGCCGCAGCAGAACAGAACACGCAGCGGCTGCGTTGAGGTATCGGACATGAGGTGTTGCTCCTTGCAATCGTAATCGTTCAGAGGGTGATCAATCGTAAAGTGGCTTACAGGTAGCCCGGAATCGGCGGTACGCCTACGAATACGGCACCGGCGCCGTCATAGTTGCCTTCGCCGAGAAACGCGTGCTGGGTCACGACCATCGAGTCACGCATCAGGCGTTGCAGCGGATGCGAGCGATAAATCGCCATCGTGCCACCGAGCCGGTAAGCGCGCTGCACGACGTCGGCGCCTTCGCGGGCGATCTGCGTCGCCGAGAGACGCAGCAGGCTCACCTGATCCGCTGTGACGGCATTGCCGGCGAGAATCGATTGCCAGACCTGGTTAGTGGTGTCGTAGAAGAATGCGCGGGCCGAGCGCAATTGCGCCTCGGCTTTTGCGAGTTCGATGCGGTAGTACGCGCGGTCGGCGAGTTGCGGCGCGCCGGTCGTGGTCTTGCGGCCGCCGGCCATATGGTTCGCGACATCGAGCGCGGCGCGCGCGAGGCCGAGGTTGACCACGGCGAGCACCTGCGCGGCATAAGCGATGGTCGGGTAGCGATACAGCGGTTCGTCCACGCAGGGTTCGCCGCCGCGCACGAAGGTCCAGTCGTCTGCAACGAACTGGTCGGAGACGCGCAGATCGTGACTGCCGGTGCCCTGCATGCCGACCACGTCCCAGTTCTCGACGATCTCCACCTGATGCGGACGGAACACGGCGGTGCGCGGTTTGCCGCCCGCGCCTGGAGCGCCCACGCCGATGCCTACACCGAGCCAGTCCGCGCCCTTGCAGCCGCTCGCGAATTTCCACGTGCCGTTCACGCGCCAGCCGCCTTCAGCGGGCTGTGCCGGCTGCACCGGGAAGAGTCCGCCCGCGAACACCTGGTCGGGGCCGTCGGCGTAGATTTCTGCTTGTGTATGCAAGGGCAGCGCCGCCAGGTAGACATTGGCCGAGCCGAAGCTCGCGACCCACGCCGCCGATCCATCCGCGACCGCGATGCGCTCGATCATGTCGAGAAACAGGGCCGGCGCCAGCGCGTCGCCACCGAAACGCCGTGGCGTGGCCGCGCGATACACACCCGCACGCTTGAGTTTGGCGATCACGTCGCGCGGCACATGCGAGAGGCGGTCGAACTCATCGCGGCGCGCGGCGATCTCGGCGATCACTTCGTCGAGCGGCAGGCGGGCGGTGTTCGACGTGCTCGATTGATCGGCAACAACGGCGGCGGTGTCGGACATGGTGGGGCTTCTCCTTGATTCGTTATTGACTTGAATTTGCGGCAAGTTGGACTCGAAACGATGAGCCGTGCAGCTTCAGACCAGTCTAGAAATGCAAAAAGAACGCTTCAATTGGGGCGCGGGGCGCAGTTTTAGGTAGTGCTCCGGGGTCGTCTAAAGAAATCTTCAGGCGCGTAACACGCGCACTGGTGTTATGTTTCTGCCCATACGTGATCGAACCTGTGTGCCGTACTGCCCGATGAATTTCCCCGCCGAAGAAGACTTCCACCGCCTGCTCGACGCGCTCACGCTGTGCGTGCTGCTGCACGACGCCGAAACCAAGGCGATCGTGTGGGCCAATCGCGCGGCCTGCGAGGCGCTCGGCTTTACGCTCGCCGAATTGTTGCCGCTCAAGGCGAAAGATATGACGCGTCCGGTGCCAAAGTACCGTCGCGAGATCGGCGTCGGCGCGATGGACCGGGCGATCACCGAAGGCCCGCAGGTGTACGAGTGGTGTTACCGCTCGCGCACCGGGGCCGACATGTTGTCCGAGGCAATTGCCACATACGTGCCGCTGCGCGAGCGCGCGGTGGTGATGGTGCAGTTCCGCGATATCAGCGTCGAAGACACGCTCAAGCAAACGCTGCGTCGTTACGAATCGCGGCTGCGCGAATTCATGCAGGATCTCGGCGAAGGCGTCGCGGTACTGACGCCCACGGGCGAAGTGGAGTTCGTCAGCGAATCTGGCCGGCGCGTGCTCGGCCTGGAAGAGGGCGCGCCGGTAGGAGACGTGCTCGACTATTGCAGCGAGCCGGACCGCGAGCGTCTGCTGGAACAGCTCGCGAGCGCGCCGCGGATTCAACCGTCGGCGCCGCAGCGTTATCACGTCACGCGCCGCGACGGCACGCCGGGCTGGTTGCGCATCACCTGCCGGCGCATCGAGATCGAGAACGACCTCAACGGTCGGCTGCTGCACTTTCGCGACGTGACGGACGAAGTCGCCATCGAAGAAGCGCGACGCAACGAAGCGCGTCTGCTTGAATACGCGGGACGCTACAACGCGATGGGGGAAATGGCGACTGCGATCGCTCATGAACTGAGCCAGCCGCTTGCCGCCGTGCGCAACTTCATCGAAGGCGCAATCCGGCGGCTCGCGCAACCCGCTTCGATCGACGACGCCGTATGGGGTTTGCGCAGCGCCGATCGTCAGGCTGAGCATGCGGCGTTGATCATCAAGAGTGTGCGCGATTACATCGTCAAGCGCGAGCCGAGCGAGACGCATGCGGATCTGCGCGAGGTGCTCGCGGACGTTGCGTACTTCATCGAATTGCGCGCGCGCGAGGCGGGCGTGACGCTCACGATCGAGCAGGCGCCGCAGCCGCTGCCGGTGTATGTCGAGCGCGTGTTGATCGGTCAGGTGGTGTTGAATCTGGCCTTCAACGCGATCGAAGCGCTGGGAGAAGGGGTAAACGAACGGGCAAACGAAAACGCGACGCCGCCGCGCCGCGAGCTTCGCCTCGTCACGCACTTGCGCGGCAAATACGCGATCGCCCAGGTCATCGACAACGGCCCAGGCGTTCCCGCCGATGCACACGGCCGGCTGTTCGACGGCTTCTCTTCGTCGAAGGCGGGCGGCAACGGCATTGGGCTCTCGCTGTGCAAGAACATCGTCACGCGACACGGCGGCGAGATCTGGGCGAAACCAGCGCAGCACGGCGGGCTCGAATGCAGCTTCTCGCTGCCACTCGTCGCCGCGCCGGCCGGTTGATTGCAACAGATCAATCATGCGTGGTGCTGGTGTTGCGGGGAATCGTCACGAGCGTGAGCGCGGTGATCACGCCAAAGCCGATCAGCATCAGCGCGACTGGCCACGGCGCGCGCACTTTCGCATACAACGCGGTGGCGACGAGCGGCGCGAGTCCGCCGGAAAAGACCGAAGCGATTTCGTGACCGAGCGCCATGCCCGAGTAACGCACTTCAGTGGGGAACAGTTCGCCCATCAACGCGGGTTGTGTGCCGATCATGGCCGCGTGGCAGAACGGCAGGCCGAGCACGAGCGACAGAAACACGAGCATTGGCTGATGCGTATCGATCAGCCAGAACGCGGGAAACGCGATCACCACCAGCCCGAGCGCGCCGATCATATACACCGGTCGCCGTCCGATCACATCCGATAGACGGCCCCACAACACGATCGTCACGAGTTCGAGCAACATGGCGACCATCACGCCGCCGAGCATCACCGAAACCGGCACGCCGATCGTCTTGCCATACACCAGCACGAACGAAAGAAAGATATACGTCCCGCCGTTTTCGGCGACGCGCAATCCCATCGCTTGCAAGACCTGCTTCGGATGATTGCGCAGCACCGTCAGCACAGGCATGTGCTTCGGTTTGGCGGCGGTGAAGTCGCGGCTCTCCGGCAAGCGCCGGCGAATGTACACGCCGACGCCGAAGATCAGCACGCTGGCCAGAAACGGCACGCGCCAGCCCCACGACATGAAGCTTTCGACCGGCAAGCGCTGCACCAGATAAAACGCGGCCGCCGACAACACGAAGCCACCCGCCACGCCCAACTGGCTGAACGCCGCATAGTAGCCGCGACGATTGGCCGGCGCGCTCTCGCTGATCAGCAGCACGCCGCCGCCCCATTCGCCGCCTGACGCGATGCCTTGTACGACCCGCAGACAGACGAGCGCGGCAGGCGCAAGAAAGCCGACTTGCGAGAACGTGGGCAGCAGGCCGATGCCGAAGGTGGCCACGCCCATCATCATCAGCGTGATGACGAGCGCGCGCTTGCGGCCGTGCCGGTCGCCGATATGGCCGAACACGATACCGCCCAGCGGCCGCGCGAGGAAACCGATCGCGAAGCCCGCGAAAGCGGCCAGCGTGCCAAGTAGCGGATCGCCGTGCATCGGGAAAAACAGCGGTCCGAAGATCAGCGCGGCGGCCGTGCCGTACAGAAAAAAGTCGTACCACTCGAGCGCATTGCCGAGCACGGAGGCGATGATGATCCGCCGCAAGGTCCGCGAGGTCGCCGGTGCTGCGGATACAAGTGGCGATCCGGCCGTGGGAGAAAACGTGTCGTTTTGCATCTGCGTGCCCGTTGGTTCGCGTTAGCTAAAAGGAAAGGCGCTAGCGCCCTAGTGATTTCGCAGTCTGGCCGCCGATGCCGAAATCGGTATTCGGAATGTCCTTGATCATCACGCGGGCGGCGGCAAGCGGCGTGTCGAGTACGTCCGCGCCGGTCTGGCTGAGCGCGGCGATCAGGGCTTCCTTCTGCGCGGGCGTGCGGCCCGCGATCAGGACCGCCACGATGGTCAGAAGCGGCGCTCGAACATTCGCGTTGCTCACGCCGCCCAAACCGAAATCGTGCGACGGCAATTCACTCAACAGAATCCGCACCGATTCAGCGGGCGCGCGGATTGCCGCTACGGTGGCCTTCGTAAGACCCGCGATCAATTGCGCCTTACGCGCCGGCGCCTGGCCTTCCGGCAAATAAACTTCTAATGTAGGCATCGCTGCGCTCGCGGTTTCAAAGGCTAGAAGATCAGAGCAGGAAGCCGATCGCGCTCAACGCTTCGGTCGAATCGATCAGGCGGATCACCTTCTGCACGATGCGCGGCTCGCCGCTCGCGAAACTGATGCGATGCGTGAGGTCCGCGGCGAACAGCGTCGACTTGCCGCGTTTGTACGCGACGATGACCTGCGCCGAATTCACGGTGACTTCATCGCTGGCGTCGCTCGTGAGCGTGAAGCGCGACACGGTGCGTACGGTGCGGGCGGCGTCGGAAGCCGAGGCCGAATAGCCGGACGTCATGCGTTGCACGCGTTTTTCGCGCATGTCCTGATCGTCGTACGCGTAGTTCAGCGTGGCGGCGAAGTCGGTGGTGTCGTGGTCGATCGGCACCACGTAGAAGCCCGTCGGGTCCCACAGCGTGAGCCACTCGCGATAGTCCTTGCGGTCCAAAAGTTCGGCTTCGCGCCAGATGAGTTCGATTGCGCCGGCGAATGTCTTTTGCGAAAACAGCGTGTTCCTGTCGTCCATCATGCTTGCTCCATCATCGTGCGCCATTGCGCGTACGCTTCGCGCATGCCGGTTTCGTCGGTGGCGTGCGCGGTCTTTTCGCCGTTCGGCGCGGTGCTTTCGCGATTCAAGCCACGGTTGACGAGAATCGGCAGATCGGGGCCGGCCTGCGAGCCGCGCTGCACGCGCTCCCACGCTTCGGCGTCGTCCGGGCTGCCGAAACCGAACGGGCCCTGGAAGTGTTCATGGATGCGCAGGCGTACGCGGTTCGCTTCCTCGGGGCCGCCGTCCATGGCGAGGGCGACGTGACGGATCTCGGTCTCGTTCGCGGAAATGGGCCGCAGTACGCGGAAAAATGCCATCGACAGCGCGAGGTTTGGAAACAGATTCAGGTTGAAGCCGACGCCCATCAGCGAGCGCACGATGCGGCGCACTTCCTCCGGCGTGTGATCCTTGGCGAGCGAGGCGGCAAGTTCTTCGAAGCGCTCGGGAATCGGCGCGCCGTCGTCCTTATCTAGATCGACGATTTCCGGCACCAGCACGGCGAGGCTGTGGCCGTTGCCGAGCGAGCGGCAGAAGGCTTGGTCGCTCGTCATGAAGCTCGTGATCGCGGCGGCGGTTTCGTCGTCGATCGATTTCATCCACGACTTGTGGACCACCGGAAAGTGATACAGGTCGGTGGTGTTTTCGAGCTGGATCTTCCAGTTGCCATTGAAGCGGAAACGATGCTCGCCGTTGGCCTTGATCGGATAGCCGGCGCCTTGCTTCATGAACAGATCGATCCACGGCTTGGCGCCGCCGAGGAAATCTTCCAGCGGCTCGATCTCCTGATTGAAGCTCGCGAAGATCAGGCCTTGATAAATGCCCACGCGCAGACTGGCGAGCGGCAGGTCGGTCTTGTCGATCACGCCTTCATAACCGTCGCCGTACGGCAGCGCGCGCAACGCGCCGTCGAGGCCGTAGGTCCAGCTGTGATACGGACACGTGAAGCCTTTCGCGTTGCCCTTGTGCTGTTCGCAGACGGTCGCGCCGCGATGACGGCAGCGGTTCTGCAGGACGTTGACCGCGCCGCTCTTGTCGCGCACCACGATCACCGGTTGACGGCCGATCGTGGTGGTGCGGAAGTCGCCTGGATTCGGCAGTTCGCTTTCGTGCGCGACCCAGATCCAGGTCTTGTAGAAAATGCGCTCGAGTTCCGCTTCGAAGACAGCCGGGTCGTAATACAGCGACGGGGCCACGCGGTCGGACTGCGCGCGCTGATACAGCGCGCTCGTGTCGACGGTCTGATATGAGGATTCGCTCATGGCTTGTGTAAGTGGGGTGGTCGATGAAGCAAAGTCTCGCCCAACCACTGATATGCGTCAAATTGATCTAAAATGAAATGTAAGATCAACCACATGGATATCTCGATGAACTCGCTGGACCACGTCGACCTCAATTTGCTGCGCGTTTTTCAGGCGATCGTCGAAGAACGCAGCCTGACTCGCGCGGGCGAGCGGCTGGCGCTGTCGCAGCCCGCTATCAGCTATTCGCTGGGGCGTTTGCGCACGCTGTTCGACGATCCGCTCTTCATCCGCACGCGCGCCGGCATGCAGCCCACGCCGATCGCGCTGGAACTGTCGACTATCGTGTCCCGCGCGCTCGACACCGTGCGCGAGGCGCTGCGTTACGCGGAGCATTTCGACCCGGCGGTGAGCACGCGCACGTTCCGGCTGTCACTGTCGGACGCGGGCGAATTGGCCTATCTGCCGCCGATTTGCGAGGCGTTGCACCGGCAGGCGCCGCGCGTGAGGCTGCGTATCGAGCCGCTGCCGGTCGAGGAAATGGAAGACGCACTGCGCGCGAGCCGGCTCGATTTCGCCATTGGCAATCTGCCCACGTTGACCGCGCGCACGCGGCATCAGGCGCTGTTCGAAGAGACGTATGTGTGTATGACGAGGAAGCGCCGCGGCTTGCCGCGCACGAAAGAACTGAGTTTGAAGGCGTTTCTGGATGCGTCGCACGTGCAGATCACGTCGGTCGAGCACAGCCACCACGCGCTCGACGACGAATTCCGCACGCAAGGCGTCGGGCGTCATATCGCGCTGGAACTACCGCATTTCGTGGCCTTGCCGAGCGTGCTGGCCGTCACGGATCTGTTCGCCACGCTACCTCGGCGTCTCGCGCACATTTTTAATCGCGACGGCGGTTTTCAGATTTACGAGTTGCCCGTGACCTTGCCGATCGCGGCGGTCACGATGCACTGGCACGAGCACTTCGATCAGGACGAGGGCAACGTGTGGCTGCGCAACCTGATGGCGGATATCGTAAGGCGCTTCGACGAGAAGTAAAAACGAGGCAAAGGCTCTCAGGTCTTTTTGAACAGGTCTCGCGCGATCGAACACAGCAACGTGGTGGTCGGCGATTCGTCCTGCAAACGGCGGCTCATGATGATCGGCGAAGCGACGTTGGCCGCCGGAATTGGCCGATACACTACGCCGTGCGCGCGCAAACCTTCCACGCTTTCCGGCACGAGACACACGCCCACTTGCGCCGCGACCAGACCTAAAGCGGTCTGCAATTCGCGCACTTCATGAATCGCCTTCGGCTCCAACGCATGATCGTGCATAGCCGATAGCTGCTGGTCGGCATAGCTCGGGCGCGGCGTGCTCGGGTAGACGATCAAGGTTTCCTGCGCGAGCGCCGCCAGCGTCAGCGGCTTCTTCTGCCGGGCTAGCGGATGGTCTTGCGGCAAGGCGGCGATCATTCTTTCTTCCAGAAGAACTTCACGCGCGAGCTGCGCGTCGTCGAAACGCAGGCGGCCGAAGCCCACGTCGATACGGCCGCCCTTGAGCGCCGCGAGCTGTTCGATCGTAAACATTTCGATCAGCGACAGTTCGATATGCGGTGCAGCCTCGCGAAACGCGCGGATCACGGCGGGCAGTGCGCCATATAACGTCGACGGCACGAAGCCGATCACGACGCGCTCGGCCAGTTGTGCCAGGCGCCGCGTGAGCGGGGCGAGTTCGTCCGCTTCGTCGACGAGGCGTTTGGCCTGTGTATAGAAAATCCGCCCGGCTTCGGTCAGCCGCAGCGGCCGCGCGCCGCGCTCGAACAGCGCCAGGCCGACGCTTTCCTCGATCTGCTGGATCTGGCGGCTGAGCGGCGGCTGCGTCATGTGCAGGCGATGGGCGGCCCGCGTGATGTTCATTTCTTCGGCGACCGCGATGAAATAGCGGAGTTGGCGAAGTTCCATGCATACCCCTACGGTATGGAAGTAGTCGGAATCGGTGTTGGACTGCTTCGCGGGTTGTTTCTACTATTGGGGCTCCCGGTTAAGCAGTTCAGGAGGGCAACGAATGATAGCAACACCCGTGAAGATCGAGAGCGTGGAGACGATTCTCGTCGACGTACCGACGATCCGTCCGCACCGCCTCTCGGTCGCAACGATGAACTGCCAGACGCTCGTGCTGGTGCGCATCCGTTGCGCCGACGGGGTGGTCGGCGTGGGCGAGGGCACCACGATCGGTGGTCTCGCTTACGGCGAGGAAAGCCCGGAAAGTATCAAGGTCAATATCGACACCTATTTCGCGCCGTTGCTCAAAGGGTTGGACGCGACGCGTCCGGGCGCCGCGATGGCGAAACTGCGCGAACTGTTTCAGGGCAACCGCTTTGCGAAGTCCGCGCTGGAAACGGCGTTGTTCGATGCGCAGGCACAGCGCCTCGGCGTGCCGCTGTCGGAGTTGTTCGGCGGCCGTGTGCGCGAGTCCGTGGACGTGGCGTGGACGCTCGCGAGCGGCGACACGCAGCGCGATATCGACGAAGCCGAGCAGGTGTACGAGACGAAGCGTCATCGCGTGTTCAAGCTGAAGATCGGCACGCGCGCCGTGGCCGAGGACGTGGCGCATGTCGTCGCGATCCAGAAAGCCGTGGAAGGACGCGGCGAAGTGCGCGTCGACGTGAATCAGGCGTGGAGCGAATCGGACGCGATCTGGGCCGCGCGGCGTTTCGCCGAGGCGGGCGTGACGCTGATTGAGCAACCCATCGCCGCGGAAAACCGTGCGGGCCTCAAGCGCCTGACCGACCTCGCGCTGGTGCCGATCATGGCCGACGAAGCGCTGCACGGCCCGGCCGATGCGTTCGCCGTCGCCAGCGCGCGCGCCGCCGATGTGTTCGCCGTGAAGATCGCGCAATCGGGCGGACTCGTGGGCGCCGCGCACGTGGCGGCCATCGCGTCGGCCGCGAATATCGACCTGTACGGCGGCACGATGCTCGAAGGCGCGGTGGGCACGATCGCTTCCGCGCAACTCTTCAGCACCTTTGGCGAGTTGAAGTGGGGCACGGAACTGTTCGGCCCCTTGCTGCTGACCGAAGAGATTCTCACCGAACCGCTGCGCTACGAGAATTTCGCGCTGCAGCTGCCTCAAGGTCCGGGTCTTGGCATCTCGCTCGACTGGGACAAGATCGACCGCCTGCGGCGCGATACGCGCAAAGGCGCCAGCGTCACCACGAACTGAAGCATCGAAGCACTGAAGGCTCATCCGTTAGCCATCCAGAACATCAATCGAAGGAGATACCCCGTGAACAAACAAGCTATCGACGCGCTGCTCAATAAAATCAACGACAGCGCCACCAGCGAAGGCAATCCGCGCACCAAGCAGATCGTCAACCGGATCGTGCAGGATCTGTTCTATACGATCGAAGATCTCGACGTGCAGCCCGCCGAATTCTGGACCGCGCTGAATTATCTCGGCGACGCCGGCAAGAGCGGCGAACTCGGTCTGCTGGCCGCGGGCCTGGGTTTCGAGCATTTTCTCGATCTGCGTCTGGATGAAGCGGAGGCGAAGGCCGGTATCGAAGGCGGCACGCCGCGCACGATCGAAGGTCCGTTGTACGTGGCCGGCGCGCCGGTCTCCGACGGCCATGCGCGCCTGGACGACGGCACCGATCCGGGCCAGACGCTGATCATGCGCGGCCGTGTACTCGGCGAAGACGGCAAGCCGCTCGCGCATGCGCTCGTCGAAGTGTGGCACGCGAACCATCTCGGCAACTATTCGTACTTCGACAAATCGCAACCGGCCTTCAATCTGCGCCGCTCGATCCGTACCGACGCAGAAGGCAAATACAGCTTCCATAGCGTCGTGCCGGTCGGCTATAGCGTGCCGCCGCAAGGCCAGACGCAACTGTTGCTCGATCAACTCGGCCGTCACGGACATCGTCCGGCGCATATTCACTTCTTCGTTTCCGCGCCGGGGTTTCGCAAGCTGACCACGCAGATCAACATCGACGGCGATCCGTATCTGTGGGACGACTTCGCCTTCGCCACGCGCGACGGCCTCGTGCCGGCGGTCAAGCAGGCTGAGGGCGCCGAAGGCAAACCGTATGGCGTGGACGGCAATTTCGCGCTGATCGATTTCGACTTCACGCTGTTCAAGGAACGTGACGATCTGCCGGGCGCCGAAGTGGAGCGTCTGCGCGCCGAAGCCTGATGCCGCTTTCGCAGGGCTGACGCCGGGCGTTCCAGAGAAAACGCCCGGACGTATCGCACGAATCTGTCGGCCCTGGTTGCGCGGCGCGATTGGCCGGGCCGCCAGGGCTTTTTTGTCACCGATCAGAGAGGAGAGCAAGCATGCTGTTTCACGTTGAGATGACCGTCCGCCTGCCGGCCGATATGGATGCCGAACGTGCTGCGCGCCTGAAGGCCGATGAGAAAGCGATGTCGCAAAGGCTGCAACAGGAGGGCGTGTGGCGGCATCTGTGGCGCATTGCCGGCCGCTACGCGAATATCAGCGTGTTCGACGTGGAGAGCCCCGCGCATCTCCACGACGTGCTGAGCCAGTTGCCGCTGTTTCCGTACATGGATGTCGAAGTGCGCGCGCTGTGCCGGCATGCGTCGTCGATTCGCGACGACGACCGGTAAGAAGAGGCGCTTGTGAAAGGTGCTGCGAATGCAGCACCTTGTTGAGGCTTTATAGATCCAGCACCAGAACCGGCGACGCGGCGCGCGAGATGCAGCAGCAGATCACCTTGCCGCTCGCGCGTTCCGCTTTGCTCAGGCAATGGTCACGATGCTCGGGCGTCCCGCTCACCACGTCGACCATGCACGTGCCGCACACACCTTCGCCGCACGACGTATCTACTTCGATGCCGATCGACGCCAGCGCCGCGACGATAGTCGTGTTCTTGTCCACGCGCACGGTCGCGCCGCTGCTTGCGATCTGAACGTCGAAGGTATCTAGCGCGGCCGATTCGGCGCTCGTGGTCGAAGCCGGTTCAGCGGCAAAGCGTTCGAGATGAATCGCTTCAGACGCGAGACGCGTTTCGCCAACCGCCACCACACGTTCCATGAAAGGCGCCGGCCCGCAGGTATAAACGTGCGTGCCTTCGCGCGCATTCGCGAGACAATCGCCGAGCACCGCATCGAGCCCATCGCGTGCGACGCCGAAGTGGAGCTTCACATAATCACTGAACGGCGCGCGTGCGAGCAGCGGCAAAAACGCCGCGTGCTCCGCGCTGCGCGCGAAATAGTGCAACACGAAGCGTTGTTTCTGCTTGAGCAGACGGTACGCCATGCTCAGGAGCGGTGTCACACCGATACCCGCGGCAATCAGAATATGTTCTTCGGCGCCCGGCGCGAGCTGGAACAGATTGCGTGGCGCGCCGATGGTCAATTCGCTGCCGACCGTGACGTCGTCATGCAACGAACGCGAGCCGCCGCGTGACGTGTCTTCGCGCTTCACGGCGAACAGATGCGCGTCCCGGTGGTCCGGGTCGCCGCACAACGAATATTGCCGCGTGACGCCGGATGGGCCGGTCACGTCGATGTGCGCGCCAGGTTCGTAGTGATCGAACGGTTGCCCGTCCAGACGCGAGACGCTGAACGAGCGCACGCCATGGGCTTCGTCGCGGACGCTATCGACGCGCACATTAAAGGTGGTTCTTTCCATGATCTTGCCGGCAAAAAGGTGGCGGACGGCGCATGCATCGAGTCGCATGCGGTTGTGCGTCAAGGATAAGAAACCGCGCTAAATCAGGCAAATCGATTAAAAATAGTCAGTTGGATAAACTGGACTGATAATACTGCGGCGCAGACATTCCAAAAGGAAAATTCAAATCCCGGCCAGATGCCGGACCAGCGCCTTTTCCGGCCGCGGCATCGCGTTCAGATCGCGCATGCAGATCAGCAACTGGCGCGCGGCCCAGCTATCGGTCATCTCGATCGTGCGGATGCCGGGCGTGCCGCGATAGCGCTTCGCCGCCGTGGCCGGCACGATACCGACGCCCGCGCCTTGTTCGACCATGCAGCAGATGGCGTCGAACGTCCGCACGTGGGTGCGGAAGCTGAGCGGCTGGCCGGCCAGCAGCGCGCGCTCGCCGAGGTAGGCCTGTAACGCGCTGTCCGCGCTCAGCCCGATGAATTCCCGATCCGCCACTTCCGCGAGCGTCGTGCGCCGGAGTGCGGCGAGCGCATCGTCGCGGCTCGTGATCAGCACCAGTTTGTCGATGGCGAAGGGGAAGGTCTGCAACGCGCCGTGTTCGACCGCATCGGAGATGATGCCGATTTCAGCCGCGCCGGTCAGCACCGCCTTGACCGTTTCGCTGCTTTGGCGCTCCTTCAGGTCGATCTGCACGTTGGGGTGATCGCGCAGAAACAGGCCGATCGCGGAGGGCAGGAACTCGGTGATGCCCGCCGTGTTGGTCCACAGCCGTATGCAGGCTTTGCGGCCTTCCTGATGCTCGCCCAGTTCGCCCTGCATGCGTTCGATTTGCCCAAGCACGAGCCGCGCGTGATGCGCGAGCGTGTCACCGGTCGGCGTGGATTCGACGCCGCGGCGGCCGCGTTCGAGCAGCGGCATGCCGAGCGCGTCTTCCATGCCGCGCAACCGCGCGCTCGCCGACGGCAGCGACATATTCGCGCTCGCGGCGCCGTGGGTGATGCTGCCGGTTTCGAGGATATGCAGAAACAGGCGGAGGTCGATGAGGTCGAAGCGCATGGAAGACGGATCGTTATGTGGAAGCCGGTGGGATTAGCAAGGGTCACAGCCTTAGCCCCAGCCTAAGTCACAGTAAGTATCTTACGCATTGTGGCCGGCCTTGCGGCGATTGAAAATTGCCGACATCACTTCAATAACGACATTCCGATGATCTCTTCGTTTGCGATGCGCATGGGCGTGGTCGTCGCGACTTTCCTGGTCGCCGGCTTCGTCAAGGGGGCGACCGGCATGGGACTGCCGACCGTCGCCATGGGCGTGCTCGGCACGCTGATGCTGCCGGCGCAGGCCGCCGCGATGCTGCTCTTGCCGTCGTTCGTGACGAACGTCTGGCAACTATTCGCGGGACCGAGCGTGCGGGCGCTGCTCAAACGTTTGTGGCCGATGATGCTGGGCATCGTCGCCGGGACGGTCGCGGCCGCGTCGTTCATTGCGGGCGGGGGCGGCGAATGGGCCGTGGTCGGACTCGGCGCCGCGTTGACGCTCTACGCCGTGGCCGGTTTGCTGGCGTGGCGCTTTTCAGTGCCGGCGCGGCACGAGCGCTGGCTGTCGCCGGCGATCGGCGCGGTGACGGGCGTCGTCACCGGCGGCACTGGCGTGTTTGTCGTGCCGGCGGTACCGTATTTGCAAGGGCTGGCTTTGAAGAAAGAGGATCTGGTGCAGGCGCTCGGTTTGTCGTTCACGGTGTCGACCATCGCACTGGCGATCGGCCTCACCAGAGAGCACGCGTTTGCCGCCGGCGATCTGGGCGAGTCGCTATTCGCCGTGGTCCCGGCACTGCTCGGCATGTGGATCGGACAGCGCGTGCGCGGACGCATCAGCGCGGAAACCTTCAGACGCTGGTTCTTTATCTGTCTGCTCGGACTGGGTATTCAATTAATGGCACGAGCATTCGTTTAATCAGGCAATGGTGAAACGAATGTGGAAGGAGCGATATCGTGTGGCACGTTATTCTGGATACACTCGGCGCGCTGGCGGTGCTGGCTAGTGTGGCCGCGCAAATCATGTTGCTGCGTAAGTGCTGAATTCATTGCGTGGTAAGCCGCGTCATCGGCATTGACGGAGCCGTTCCTGGTAGAACGACTCCGTTGCCACGTCAGAACGGTTTGGTCGGCAGATACTTTCCGTCGAGCGTGATCACGGCACGCTGACCGCCTTCCGGATCGTCGACTTTCTTGATGTCGAGCTTGAAGTTGATCGCGCTGATGATGCCGTCGCCGAACTGCTCGTGAACCAGTGCCTTCAGCGTCGAACCGTAGATCTGCACCATTTCGTAGAACCGATAGATGGTCGGATCGGTCGGCACGCCGCCCGGAATGCTGCCGCGTAACGGGATGGTTTGCAGCAGGCGCACCGCGTCTTCGCCGAGTTCGAGTTTGTCGGCCACGACCTTCGCGGCGTTTGCCGGCAGCGGATGCTGGCCGAGCAGGGCGGCGGTGACGAATGCGATACTCAACCCGGTGCCTTCGTTGATCTGCTCGAACGTCAGATTCTTGCGAACCTTCGCGTCGATGATCGCGTCGGTCAGTGCTTCACGCGGGGCCTGGCTGTATTGGGATTGCGTCATGATGAATTTCCTCGGAGTTAAGTAAAGTCAGGCCGCGACGTCGAGTCGAGCCGGGGTGGCACATGCATGCGGATGATCCGCGAGAGAAACGAAGCGGTTCGTCGAACCGTCGAGCGCATCGATCGAGCCGGTTTCGATGTCGTACACCCAGCCATGCAGCGCGAGATGTCCCTGTTCGAGGGCGAGCCGCACGGAAGGATGAGTCTTGATGTTCGCGAGTTGCGCGATCACGTTTTCGCGGACCATCGAGTCGACCCGGTCGCGTTCGCTCTTGTGCTCACGCGCCTCGTTGACGACTTTCGCGGAGTCCGCGTAATGCAGCCAGTTGCGCACGGCGGGCATATGGTCCATGCATTTGCAGGTCGCGATGGCCGTCATCGCGCCGCAATCGGAATGACCGCAGATCACCACATCGGTGACGCCGAGCGCGGCGACTGCGTACTCGACCGTGGCGGTCACGCCGCCCGGCTCCGGACCATACGACGGCACGATGTTGCCCGCGTTACGGATCACGAACAGATCACCTGGTTCGCGCTGCGTGACGAGTTCCGGCACTAGCCGGCTGTCTGAGCACGAAATGAACAAGGTGCGCGGGTTCTGGCTCGTGGCCAGCTTCCTGAACAGCTCGGAGCGCTGCGGAAAGGCGTCGCGCTGAAACTTCAGGAAGCCGTCGATGATGTCTTGCATGTTTCGCTCCATCAGGTTGTTCGTGGGGAATCGATGGACGAAGAATGCGCCGATCAAGCTATAGCGTCCAAGACCGGTTTATTATTCTCTCGATAAGAAACACCAATAGTTCGAGAGGACATCATGCTACTCAGGCACATCCGTTACTTTCTTGCTGTCGCTGAGCACCGCAATTTCACGCGCGCGGCCGAGGCGCTGCACGTGTCGCAGCCGACGCTGTCGCAACAGATCCGGCAACTGGAAGATACGTTGCGGGTGCAATTGCTCGACCGGTCCGGCCGCACGATCCAGCTGACCGATGCCGGCACTGCCTATGTGCACTACGCTCAGCGCGCGCTGCAGGACCTCGAGGCGGGCAAGCGGGCGATTCACGACGTCCAGGAGTTGAGCCGCGGTTCGCTGCGTCTCGCGATGACGCCGACCTTCACCGCCTACCTGATCGGCCCGCTTCTGGAGAAGTACAACCGCCGCTATCCGAACATCACGCTGAACATCCTCGAAATGCCGCAGGACCGGATGGAGGCGTTGCTGAACGAAGATGCGCTCGACGTCGGCATTGCATTCGACGAGACGCACACGCCGGACATCGAGACGCAAACACTATTCGTCGAAGCGCTGGCGATGGTGGTCGGCAAGTTGCATCCGTATGCAAAGCGGCGCTCGGCGTTGAAGCTGAGCCAGTTCGAAAGCGAAGCGCTCGTACTGCTCAATGCGGAGTTTGCGACGCGCCAATACATCGATCGATATTGCAGACAGCACGGCATTTCGCCGCGCATCGCAATGGAGGTGAATTCGATTGGCGCGGTCATCGAGATCGTGCGCCGCAGTGCGCTCGCCACGCTCCTGCCGGCCGCGATTGCACGCGGACATAGCGAGCTGTGTCTTGTGCAGTTGGAGCCGGCGCTGCCGCAGCGTACGGCTGCGCTGCTATTGCGGAAAGGCGCGTATCGGAACGCGGCAACGCGGGCTTTCATCGAACTCGCGCTCGAAGAGCGTGCGGCTGACACGGGCGGGCGGCGCACAAAGACTGTTTTATGAAAACGCCGACGCTTTGAACCGCCTACACTGACAGGGGAAGCGCTGTTCGGTCTTATGTGCGCGCTTACTCGTGATTTCCCATTCGCTCTGGCGGGTGACACCGTCGCTCGTATCAAGCCTTCGGGCTATCCGCGTCACCTGTCTTCCGATTGTTCGGTTCAACCGACGTATCTATTCGCCTTCAGCCGCTTTATCCGCGCGGCCGACGTGCCTACATTGTCACCAGTGTCAGCGCCAGTGAGTTTCCACCGCGGGCCGCGAATCTTCGCGACAGCGTCGGCGCCAATCCCATCTATAGGAATCGATCATGAGCAAGCTCACAGGTAAAGTTGCAGTCGTAACCGGTGCATCGAAAGGTATCGGCGCGGCGATCGCCAAGGCATTGGCCGCGCAAGGCGCTTCAGTGGTGGTGAACTATTCGTCGAGCAAGGCCGGCGCGGAGAGCGTGGTCGAGGCGATTACCGCTGCCGGCGGCAAGGCCGTGGCCGTTGCAGGCGACGTGTCCAAAGCGGCGGACGCGCAAGGCATCATCGATACGGCGGTGGAAACGTATGGCCGTCTCGACATTCTCGTCAACAACTCGGGCGTCTATGAATTCGCGCCGATCGAAGAGATCACCGAAGAGCATTTCCATAAGCACTTCAACGTGAACGTGCTGGGTCTGCTATTGACCACGCAGGCAGCGGTCAAGCATCTCGGCGAAGGCGCAAGCATCGTCAACGTCAGTTCGGTGGTGAGCCGCATCACGCCGCCGGGCAGCGCGGTCTATACCGCCACCAAGGGCGCCGTCGACGGCATCACGGGCGTGCTTGCACGTGAGCTTGGACCGCGCAAGATTCGCGTCAATTCGGTGAATCCGGGCATGGTCGCAACCGAAGGCACGCATACCGCGGGCATCCTCGGCTCCGACTTCGAAACGTGGGCCGTCAGCACGACGCCGCTCGGCCGTATCGGTCAGCCGGACGATATCGCCGATGTGGTCGCCTTCCTTGCTTCCGACGATGCACGCTGGCTGACTGGCGAAAGCCTGATCGCGAGTGGCGGCTCGCGTTAAGCGGTTTGGTGTGAAGGGATGAGGCGTGGCCCAATGGCGTCACGCCACATCGCGCCAGGTTGCGGAATTAGGAAGAAAGCCGCCCGCAGGCATTGCCTGCGGGCGGCTTTTCGTTACAGACCGCCGGGGTGGCGGGAGCGGGCCTCCCGTTTCATCGCGCCGGAGCAGCGGTAAGGGGCTTCCCGTTGCATCCGATCAGAGCAGCGAGAGTTTGACCTGGCGGTTCATCCCGCCGGCGCAGCCGCAGCCGGCTTCACCAACTCCACCGCGAACAACGCGTCCAGCAGATTCGACCCCGGCCGCTCGGCGAGCCGCGTCAGCGATTCGATCATCTGCACCCGACAATCCTGTAGCGGAATCATCCTGATCCGCCGCGATTCGTTGAATTCGGCGCGCGCGATTACCCCAACACCCATACCTTGCGCGACTGCTTCTTCGAGCGCCTCGCGGCCGTCCACGTACATGACCGGTTCCACCTGCAGCGACTCGCGCACCAGTTCGATTTCGAGCAATTGCTGAGTGACGGATTGCGACTCGCGGAAAATCATCGGCTGCCGCACCAGTTCGGCGTAGCTCAGCTTGCGTTTCTTCGCCACGGGATAGCTCGCCGGCACCATCGCCACCAGCGGATCGCGCCGCAACACGCGCGCCTCCAGCCGGCTGTGCACTTGCGGTGCGGCGGTAATGGCCGCGTCGACGGCGCTGGAGAGCACGCGCTGCATGCAGTCCGCGGCGTTGGCGATCGACAGCGTCACGACGATGCCCGGATGCAGCTTGCGAAACGCGCTGATCAGCGCGACCGCCAGGTCGGGCGCGTCCGCGGCCAGCGACAGCGAGCCGGATTCGAGCCCGCCCGCCGATTCGAGCAGTTGCCGCGCGTCGCGCTCGCAACTGAGCATCTGCCGCGTCACACTGAAGAGGCGCAGGCCGAGTTCGGTGGTCTCGACGCCGCGCGGCCCGCGTTCGAACAGTTTGACGCCGTAATCCTGCTCCAGTCGGCGCACGTGATCCGACACGGCCGGCTGCGTGAGCGAGAGCGCCTGCGCCGCTTTGGAGAACCCGCCATGTTCCGCGACCGCATGAAACGCCCGCAATTGCGCGTATTGCACGTGTGCCTCGCTAGCCTATAAGTTATTGCGATACCTGCATCGATTATATCGATTTTACCGATGCCACGCGTTTCTGTACTGTGTGAGTCACCAAACCAGCGATATCGGAGATTCCGAACATGGACAGCGTGATCGACCGTTCCCCCGCCGTGAACGCCGCAGGACCTTCCACCGTGACGTGCGCGGCGCCGGCCAAAGGCGAGCCGTATCTGTTGACGCCTGGGCCGCTCACGACGGCGTTCTCGACCAAGGAAGCGATGCTGCGCGACTGGGGTTCGTGGGACGGCGATTTCCGCGCGATGACCGCGCTGCTGCGGAGCAGCTTGCTGGAGATCGCCGGCGACACCGCGGGCGACTACGACTGCGTGCCGCTTCAAGGCAGCGGTAGCTATTGCGTCGAAGCGATGCTCGGCAGTCTGATTCCGCGCGACGGCCACGCGCTCGTGCTGGCCAACGGCGCGTACGGCAAGCGCATTGCGACCACGCTCGGTTATCTCGGCCGCGCCTGCACGGTGCTCGACAAGGGCGACTACCTGCCGCCGCGCGGTGCCGAAGTCGAACGCATGCTGGACGCCGATCCGCGCATCACACACGTGGTTGCCGTGCATTGCGAAACCAGCTCGGGGATTCTCAACCCGATCGAGGAAATCGCCGCCGCCACCGCGAAGAAGGGCCGCAAGCTGTTGATCGATTCGATGAGCGCCTTCGGCGCGGTGCCGCTCGACGTGCGCGAGATTGTCTGCGAGGCCTTCGTGTCGTCGGCGAATAAATGTATCGAGGGCGTGCCGGGTTTCGGGTTCGTGATTGCCCGCAAGAGTGCGTTGCAGGAAGCGAAGGGCCGCAGTCACTCGCTCGCGCTCGACGTCCATGATCAATGGGACGTGATGAACCGTACCGGCCAGTGGCGTTTCACGCCGCCCACGCACACCGTGGCCGCGTTTATCGAAGCGCTGCGTCTCTTCAAGCTCGAAGGCGGACAGGCCGGACGTCTCGCGCGCTACGCGAACAATCGCGACGTGCTGGTGGCCGGCATGCACGAACTCGGCTTCGAGCCGCTGCTGAACGCGCGCTGGCGCTCGCCGATCATCGTGACGTTCTTCGCGCCGGCGCATCAGTCGTTCAGGTTCGAGCGCTTCTATGAATTGATGAAGCAGCAGGGTTTCATCATCTATCCGGGCAAATTGACGGTGGTGGACAGCTTCCGTATCGGCTGCATCGGCCAGGTGGATGAGCACGTGATGCGCCGCGTCGTGGCGGCGTGCGGCAACGCGCTCAGGACGATGGGCGTCGAGCACGCCGCCCCGCCGGCGGCGGCGATCGAAGAACGCAAGAGATTGGCCGACGCGGCCTGAAGCACATAGCTTGGGCACACCGCGTCAGCTTTGGAAATTCCTCAGGATCGAAGTAAATGAAACACGTAAAAGCAGTGATTTTCGATTGGGCCGGCACCGTGGTCGACTATGGTTCGCTGGCGCCGATGGGCGCCTTCGTCGAGACATTCGAGCAGTTCGGCGTGGCGATCACGATCGATGAAGCACGCGGCCCGATGGGCATGGCCAAGCGTCCGCATATCGCGGCGCTGATGGCGTTGCCGCGCGTCGCGCAGGCTTGGGCCGACAAGTACGGCCACGCGCCGGGCGAAGCGGATATCGACGCCGTGTACGACGTGTTCGTGCCGAAGAACATCGCCGTGGCGGCGAGCTACAGCTCGGTGATTCCCGGCGTGGCCGACGTGGCGAGCGCGCTGCGCGGCGACGACATCCGGATCGGCACGACCACCGGCTATACGCGCGAAATCATGGCCGAGATCGTGCCGGGCGCGGCGGCGCAGGGGTTCTCGCCGGACAGCATCGTGTGCACCGGCGATACACCCGAAGGGCGGCCGTCGCCGTACATGATCTACAAGACATTGCCGGAACTGGGCGTCTGGCGCGCGAAGGATGCGATCAAGGTCGACGACACCGAAGTCGGCATCGAAGAGGGCATCAACGGCGGCACGTGGGCGGTCGGCGTCGCGGTGAGCGGCAATGCTTTCGGCATGGCCGAAGACGACGTCAAGGCGCTGGCGCCCGATGAGTTCGCATGGCGTCGCAAGGCCGCGATCGAGAAACTCCAGGCGGCGGGCGCGCATTATGTGATCGACAGCGTCGCGGATCTGATGCCGGTGGTGTATGACATCGACGCGCGGTTGGCGCGAGGCGAGCGGCCTTGATCGGGTGAGGGGCGGGAGAGGCCTCTCTATCCCTGCAGAATTATTCGAAAAACCCCACCGCCAGATCGATAAATTCCCGGATCTTGCGCGGCACGAACTCCCGGCTTGGGTACACGAGCGACACCGCCACATCGCCATTGAGCACGGCGTGATCCTCGAGAATCCGCACCAGCGTGCCCGCGCGCAATTCATCGTCGACCATCTCGAGCGGCAGCAGCGCAATACCCATCGCGCCGAGCGCCGCCTGTTTCTGCATGATCATGCTGTTGACCGTGAATGACGCATCGAGCGCGATGCTGTCTTCGCCGCCGTCGCCGTTGTCGAACACCCAGGTCTGCGGACTCGTGTCGAGCGGCGCGGTGATTACGCGATGCCGCGCGAGATCGGCGGGCGTTTTCGGATGACCGGCCTGCGCGAGATAAGCAGCCGACGCCACCGGCACCGCGTGCGAGTTGATCAGGCGGCGCACCACCAGCGACTCCGAGCGGATCATATGCTCGGTCACGATTCCCACGTCGAAACCGCCTTCGAGCAGATCGACGCGTTTCTCTGTCAGCGTGACGCGCAGATTCACATGCGGAAACTTGGCCTGATACTCCGCGAACAGCGGCGTAAGGCGAAATAGCGAAAAGCTGCCCAGCGCCACGATGCGCAAATCGCCCACGACCTCTTTCGACGCGGTGGTTGCGCGCGATTCGACTTCTTCGAGTTCGGCCATCAGGAGGCGGCAGCCGTCGGCATACTCGGCGCCGGCTTCGGTCAGCACCACCTTACGCGTGGTGCGCTGGAACAGGCGAATGCCGAGATGCTTTTCAAGGCTCGACACGTGGCGCGTGACCACCGAGGTCGAGACGCCGAGTTGCTCCGCGGCCTGCGCGAAGCTGCCCGCGTCGGCGACCTTGACGAACGCCTGCATGGCCTGAAAGAGATTGATCATGTGAATGCGAAATACGTTGTAGCGGGTGACGTGGCGCGAGCGCGCAGCTTTGCCACCGTCGTGTTCAATTCAGGGGTTCGGAAGCCGCGCCATGGCGTGCGACGATTTGGCCGTTGGCCACCACGAGCTTGCGCGGCGGCCGCGCGACGAGCGCATGCGCGAGCGTGTCGGCGTCCACCAGCACGAGGTCGGCGCGCGCGCCGGCGTGCAGGCCGTAGTCCGTGAACCCGCAGGCATGCGCGGCCGTGCTGCTCACGCAGTCGAAGGCGAGGGCGAGATCGTCGTCACGGCGCAGGCCGTAGCGCATCGCGATCAGCATCGCGCGTTCGAGCATGTCCGGCGAGCCGTAAGGCGTCCACGTATCGCGAATGCCGTCGTTGCCGCCGAATAGCGTGACGCCTTTTTCAAGGCAGGTTTTGAGCGGCGGCACCGGCGTCGAGGAGGGCGCGGTGGTCAGCAGCGCAACGCGCAGATCGGCGAGGCGGTCGAGCAACGCATCGCGTTCGCGCTCGGGCAGCGCGCCAAGGCAGAACGCATGACTGACCACCACCTGGCCTTGCATGCCGAGCGCGGCGACGCGATCGAGCAGCAGGCCGAGCGTGAATGCGCCGATCTCGCCGGGCTCGTGCAGGTGAATATCGATCGGCTTGTGATGGCGCTCCGCGAGTCCGAATGTGACGTCCAGCGAGGCAACCGGATCGCCGTCGATCAGTGCCGGATCGAGCGCGCCGAGCACATCGGCGCCAGCGCTCAGCGCGCCGTCGAGCAACGCATCCGTGCCTGCGCGGCCGAGCAGCCCCGATTGCGGAAACGCGACGATCTGCAGGTCGAGCACGTCGCGCAGCGCGTCACGCGTGGCGAGCACGCCTTCGAGGTGATGCAGACCCGCATCCGTGTCGATATCGACGTGCGTGCGCAGGCGCGTCGTGCCTGCCTGCAGAAACGCGCGCGCAAGGGCGAGCGACTGCGCGCCCGCGTCATGGCCGCTCTCGGCGCGCCAGCGTCGTTCGTTTTCGATGCGGTCGGTCAGCTTCGGCCCGACCTCGTTGCGATACCAGCGCATGCCCCAGTTGCTCTTGTCCAGATGCGTATGGCCTTCGACGAAACCGGGCAGCAGCAACGCGCCCGCGCCGTCCTCGAGCGTCACGCCGGGCTCGCGCGGCAGGCCCGCGCCGGTTGCCGCGCTGATTTGCACGATACAGCCGTCGGCGATCGAGACATCGACATGGGCGCCGTCGGCGAGGCGGACGTCGGTGATGAGCAAAGCGCTCGTCGGGCGGTGTTGGGCGGTTGTCGTCATGAGAACAGGTCGGCGGCGTCGCACGCGTGGCAAAGCGCGGTGAGCGCGTGTGCAATTGTCTGTTGAAAAGGATGCGCTGCCTGTTTATTGAGCAAACGCAGGCGGCGCGTGACCGGCGGGTGAATTGTACTTCCTGGCGCCACGCCTCGATCCGCGCCGCCACGCGTGGCTTGCGCGCCGACAAGCTTCACGGCTGCTCAAGTTTCGCGTGATTGTGCCGTTGACACGAGCTAATTACATTCTGGAACCCAGCCGTGCAACTCGCCTTCAGTAACGACCGTCTGTCCAGCCGCATGCAGTTCGATTCGTCCGCCGCCGGCGAACCCGAGGTGGAGTCGTCGGTTATCGAATGGCTGTTGCACGACGATCAGGTGATGCGCGAATGCTTCACCCACGCGGCGGAAATTCTCAAGAGCGTGACCGGCGCGGCGATCACCGCGATCACGCTGCTCGACGAGGAGTACCAGCACTATCGCGCCGAGGTCGGCATGGCGATGCCGCTCGTCACGCGGGCCCGCTCGCTCGCCGACTATGCGGTGCGCGACGAGGAACTGTTCGTCATCGAGGATGCGCACGACGACGCGCGTTTCGGCGAATGCATGCTGGTGCAGCGGCATCCGTTCGTGCGTTTTTATGCGGCGATTGCGCTGCGCGCGCCCAATGGCGAGATCGTCGGCGCGTTGTGCGCGATGGATCCGTCGCCCGGCCGGCTCGACGCGGGGCAGCGCGGCGTGTTCTACCACTTGCGCGCGATGATCGAGAACGATCTGAAGATGCGCACGGCCACCGCGATCGATCCGTTGACGCAGTTGTACAACCGCCGTTTCCTGCTGGAGAGCATCACGCGCCGCTGGAAAGAAGCACAGGACGGCGACGTGATGGGTTCGGTCGTGGTCGACGTGGATTGGTTCAAGCAATACAACGACACCTACGGCCACCAGGCGGGCGATCAGTGCCTGCGCAAAGTGGCCTCGGTGATGCAGGCCGCGGCCGATGGCGAGCGCATCATCGTCGGGCGCATGGGCGGCGAGGAGTTCGGCCTGCTGGTGTTGCAAGCGGAGCACGCAGCGCTCGAAGACACGCTCGACACGCTGCGCCAGGGCGTGGAGGATCTGGCGATCGAGCATCGCGCATCGCCGCTCGGCAGGGTGACGGTGAGCGTGGGCGCATCGTTGACGCGCATCAGCGAGTTTTCACGGCCGGCGCATCGCGAAGGTTTCGCGAGCGCGGATCGCGCGCTGTATCGATCGAAACATGGCGGTCGAAATCAGGTGACGATGGCGTAGCGCGCCTCCGCGTTCAGGCAGTCTCAAGCTCCGCGTAGAGTTGGCTGACCCAGTCGGCGAACACGCGCAGTTTGGTGCTGTAACGGCGGCTCGGCGGATAGGCAAGATAAACCTGCAGCGGGTCCGGCCGCCAGTCCGTGAGAATCGGCACGAGGTCGCCGCGCTCCACGGCCGGCCGCACCATGAAATCCAGCGTATGAACGATGCCGAGTCCCGCCAGCGCGGTGGCCAGGTGCGCATTGCTCTCGCTCACCATCACCGTATTGCGAACCTTGTCGAGCACGATACGCTCGCCGTCCTTGAGGAAATGCAAGGGCTGCGCGAGTCCGCTGCTCGCGGAAAAATAGCCGGCAACCGCATGCCGATCATCGACGATCTCGCGCGGATGTAACGGGGTGCCATGTTCGGCCAGATACGCCGGACTCGCGCACGTGGTCCAACGCAGCGTGCCGATGACGTGCGTCACCAGGTTGGGGTCGTCCGCCGTGCTGCGAATTGCGCAGTCGATGTTCTCCGCGATCAGATCGGCGGTCCGGTCTGTCACACTCAAGCGCATCTGAATGTCTGGATAACGCGCGCAGAACCCGGGTAGCGCGGGAATCAGGATGCCGCTCGCGGTCGAGCCGCCGCTGTCGACCCGCAACACGCCGCGCGGATTCGCGCGGTCGCGGCCCAAGGTCGCCTCGATATCGTCGAGTTCAATCTTCGAGCGACTTGACCCACTTGCTGACCGTCGCGTTGGGCATCTGCAGCGACTGCGCCGCCCGGCTGAACCCGCCGGTTTCCACCACGCGCGCAAAGATGCGGATGGCCTGCAAATGATCCATGCCGACTCCATTTCGCGATGATTATCCACATATGTGGATAAAGAAGTCACAGAATACCTATTTATCTCTATGTGTGCATGAAATAAGCTGGTCGTCATGGTCAACCGACCTCACACACATTGGAGCAGATCATGAACACGTCCACACTCGACAACGTCAATCCCCGCAAACACGCCGGCAAGATCGTGCTGGTGACCGGCGGCAGCAGCGGCATCGGCTTCGCCGCTGCAGCGCGATTCGCTCAGGAAGGCGCGACCGTCTACATCACCGGCCGGCGTCAAGTCGAACTCGACGACGCAGTGGAGCGCATCGGCCACGGCGCCACCGCGATTCGCGCGGACATCTCGTCAGCCGCCGACCTCGACCGCATGTTCAGCACGGTGCAGGCCGCCCATGACCGGCTCGACATTCTGTTCGCGAACGCGGGCGGCGGCGAGTTTTCGCCACTCGGCGCGATCACCGAGGCGCAGTTCGACAAGTACTTCGGCATCAACGTCAAAGGCACGTTGTTCACGGTGCAGAAAGCCTTGCCGTTGATGCGTCCAGGCAGCGCGATCGTCGTCACGGGGTCGATCGCCGGAAGCAAGGGCATGCCGGCCTTCGGTGTGTATGCGGCGACCAAGGCCGCGCTGCGTTCGTTCGCGCGCACGTGGGCAACCGATCTGAAGGGCCGCGGGATTCGCGTCAACGTGGTGGCGCCCGGCGTGGTGGTGACGCCGGCCTACAAATCCGAACTGGGAATGAACGACGAGCAGATCGCCGCCTTCACCCAGCAGGCCAGCGAAACGACGCCGCTTGGCCGCGTGGGCGTTCCGGACGAGATCGCCAAGGCCGTCTCGTTCCTGGCTTCCGACGACGCGAGCTACATCACGGGTATAGAAATGGCTGTCGACGGTGGCATGGCGCAGGTGTAGTACTACCAAACAATCGTCGAGTCTTCATACGAAAAGGCCGGTTTTTCCGGCCTTTTTTGCATGGGAAGTGCTACAGCGCCGCGGCGCATTCAGCAAAACATCCCGATACTCATCGAGCGAATGGGTGGCGTATATCCGGCGTGCGTCTGCATAGCTTTCATCCGTCACGCATAAGGTTCTCTTAAGCTTCAACTGTTCAGATAGAAGGAGAGGGTTGCTTCAGGCCAGAGCATAAGAACGCTTGGCCTCGCCAGCGGAAGAGAGCCGCTGGTTGTCCACGCAACGAAAAAACAGCCGAGAAAAACAACGATGAGTAACGGACGAAAATCCGCTCGAGAGGCAGAGAAGACGCTCTGCAGATCCACCTACATGATGGAGTTGGCGCGCGGCAGTTCGTACATTGCCAGCACGTTGACGCCGGCGACGCAACAGGCCGCCATCGCTGAAGTCCTGAACGGATTTCGCGAGCAGCACGGCACCGACACACTGCTCATCTTCCGCGATCTGCTCGCGGAGAGTCTCAGGAATCGCAGGGACAAGCTTGCGGCGGAGGCGGTGCTGAATTTCAAACTGCCCTAGTCGCGCCGGCCTCAGCTCGCGATCAGCTTCAGTCCCGCCGGCAGCGACTCGCCGAATACGCGGCCTTCGTCGGCGTTATCGAGTTCGACGCTCTCGCTTACCATGGTGATCCACGCGCGCGGCGCGTTGGCCGCTTCAAGGCGGCGCACTACCGCGAGACGCAAGTCTTCGGGCAAGTCGCGCGAGCGGTCGCCGGTCATGCGAGCGATCTGCACGGCGGCAAACGCGGCGGGATCGACCTTCTTCCAGTCGAGCGCGAGGATGGCGTTAAGCCATGCTCCGGCAATCTCCGGCGGCACGACGCTATGCGCGCTGCCGTAGAACGGCCGCCGCGCACCGATACGGCCGACCGCCCACCAGCTTTGATGGTTTTCAGCGGGTTTCCTCAGACGCGTCAGCACCGACTCGCCGAGCTCGATCTTGCGTTCGACGGGAATCCGTTCGAGCGATGCGCTCAGCCGAACCATGTCGGTGAAGCCGGTTTTCGCCACATCGAACGGCAGCTTGTGACGCGATTGCGCGGCGCCTTGCAGATACGCCATCGCGTCGAGTACACGCAGTTGCGCGCTCTCGTCGAGGCCGCCGGCGGCGCGGCGCCAGAGTGTCCACCATTCCGACCAGACCTGGCTTTCGTTGACGTACTGGATGCCGTCGTCGAACAGCGACCAGAGTTGTTCGACGCGCCATTCGTCGAGTGGATAGCCGAAGCCAGGCCGCACGCAATAGCCGGCCAGATTCAGCCAGAGGCGCTCGTGATCCACCGAGCGGCGCCGGCGGCGCGCGCGTTCCCACAGCGCACCGAACAGTTCGCGCAGCAACGCGCTGTTCCAGCTTTCGCGCGGGCCCAGCAATTGTTCGAGCTGCGAGCGCAGGCGTTTGACTTCTTTCGGATCGACCTTCTGCGCGCGCGAGCCGAAGCATCGGTCGATGTGGTCGATCGCCTGGTCGAGCGCCGGATGACGTACCGATGCGGCATCGTCGGTCAGGTTCACTTGCGCGTCTTCACGGCGCAACTGGAATTCGAGCAGCCAGCGCTGCGCGGGATTGTCGAGTTCGATGCAGTGGACGTCGAGCGTGCCCACCTCGGTCAGTGACGTCGCGATCTGCACCGCGGTCTCGCGCGTGTTGCTCGCGCCGCGCGGCTGCACGATGGTCGCGATCGGCGGCAAGCGGACGAAGTCGCCGCCGGCGAGATCGATCAGTTCGCCGGGTCGATACACCGTATCCGCGCTCGACGACACGAGGTGAAACCGCACCGGATGCCCGAGGCGCAGCGCGAAGGTGCGATCCGCGATCAGAATCTCGTGGCCTTCTTCCGTGCCGCGCGGCAGCAGGCAGATGCCGCGTGGCACGGGTTCGGCATCGGGCTTGCCGTCACCGGCTTCGTCGAGCACAAGGAAATAGCTGCGCGGCGAGCCGCCGCCGATTTTCGGCGCGTTGCCCGCGCGCGCGAGCGAATAGGCGACCGCGCCGCGCGCGACGGCCACGTCGGGGTTGTCGTTGTGCAGCACGTTGAGCGCTTCGCCGCGCCATGTGCCCAAGGTGCTGGCCAGACGCCGCGTGAGCGCTTCGGCCCGAAACACGCCGCCGTTTAGCAGAAGCGTGTCCGGCACGGGCAACGCGTCTTCGTCCGGTGAGCGGGAGGACTCGGCGCCTAGCGCTTTACGCGACTGCGCCGCGAAGCGGCTCAGGAACGCCGCGATATGACGCGTGACTGCGGCATCGGTCGCATAGGGCAAGCCGAATTCGACGATCGCGCCACGCGGTCTGCCGGGCCGTTCATTCGACGCCACCTCCGGAAAGAAGCCGTCGACGATGATCCGCTCGACCTCTTCGCGCGTGACCTGCGCCGTGCGCGCGCCACCGATCAGCTTCGAGCCCGCACCGAGCAGTGTGATCGACGTGGAGTCGGGCGCCTGCGCGCCGAGCAGTTGTTCCTTGGCGTTGCGGCAACGCTCGACCAGTTGCGACAGGCTCGCCGCCGACAAACGCGTGCGTTCGCCTGCCTGGTTCGTGCCCGGCAGCCGTGCTTCCACCAGATGCGCGAGCGCCAGATCCATGTTGTCGCCGCCGAGCATCAGATGATTGCCCACGCCGATGCGCGTGAGTTGCGGTTCGCCGTCGCGCAGGCCGACTTCGATCAGCGTGAGGTCGGTGGTGCCGCCGCCCACGTCGCAGATCAGGACGAGACGAGTGTCCGCGAGCTCGCTTGCCAGCCGCTCGCGATGATGAAACAGCCAGTCGTAGAAGGCTGCTTGCGGCTCTTCCAGCAGCTTCAGAGTGTGCAGGCCGGCCATGCGGGCCGCTTCCACGGTCAACGCTCGCGCGCCTTCATCGAAAGACGCCGGCACCGTGAGCACCACGTCCTGGCGTTCGAGCGGCGCGTCCGGAAAACGCTGGTTCCAGGCGGCGCGCACGTGCGCCAGGTAGCTCGCGCTGGCTTCGACCGGTGAGACTTTGCGGACGTCGTCGGCGGCGCCCCACGGCAGGATCGGCGCGGTGCGATCCACGGACGCATGCGAGAGCCAGCTCTTCGCGCTCGACACCAGCCGGCCGGGCACCTGAGCGCCCAGCACACGCGCAAGCCGTCCGATCACGACCGGCTGCCTATCCGCTTGCGCGCCGCTCTGATCCGCACCGGACCACGGCAATTGCAGATCGCCGGGGTTCAGTTCGCCTTGCGCCGCCTGATAGCGCACCGAGGGCAGAAGCGGCCGCGCGGCCACTTCGCCGGGACTCACCAACTGCTCGATCTCGAAGACGCGGATCGACTGCGATCCCGCCTCCGCATAGGCGAGCACCGTGTTGCTGGTGCCGAGATCGATACCGACGCTGTACCGCTTCATCTCATTCATGCATTCGCGTTGCCGCGCACGTCGAACTCGACCTTCCAGCGCTCATCGGTGCCGCGCGGCACGGCTTCGAGTTCGAGCGTGCCCGCTTCGGTGACGCGCGCATGCAGCTTCACCGGCACGACTTCACCGGCGTTGCGGCCGGAGGCGGGCAGCGTCGCCTGAATCTCTTCAAGCTCCTGCAATTCCTCGGGACCCCAGAAGTCGAGTAGCGTGCCGACCTGATCCTGACGGCGCACCGACGACCCGAAGAAGCGGAAGTGCACCGGCTCGCCGACCACCAGTCCGAATTCCTGCGCGGGCAGTTCGGCCTCGGTGCCTTCCTCCATGCCGAACGGCGCGACGCACAGCGCCTGAATCGGCGGTTCGAGACCGGGCACGGCGGGCATCGCCGATTCGATCGCGATGTAGTACGCGCGCGCCGTGCCGCCGCGAATCCGCACGCCGCGGCCGCGTCGCACATAGCCGTAATAGGCCGCGCCGCGCGCGACGGCGAGGTCGAGATCGGCGCCTTCGAGCAGCCGCGCCGGCGCCGCGCTTTCCGCGGCGAGCCAGTTGTTCAGCGTGCTCATGATGCGTTCGACCAGCAGGGGCGACTTGAACACGCCGCCGTTGAACAGCACCGCCGTGGGATGCAGGAAGCTCGCATTCTCCGCAGCCGCAATGCCGCTCGTTCCCGCCAGTTCAGCGAGCGCGCCCACTTGACGGCCGAGGAACGCCGCCAGATGGCGCGTGATGCCCGCGTCCTGCGCATACGGCAGGCCGAGTTGCGTCAGACCGGCGCGCGCGCGGCTCACCGGACGCGCGGCGCTGTCCACCTGCGGGAAGAAGCCTTCGAGGATCGTCTGGGTCAATTCGGCGCGCGTCAGCTCGGTGCGGATCGAGCCGCCGATCAGCTTCGAGCCGCGGCTCGGCACGACGAGCGGCACGGTATCGGTGGCCGGATCGCTGAGCAGCGTTTCCTTGGCCGCGCGGCACGCGTAGGTGAGGGCGCGCAGTTGCCACGCATCGGCCTGCGTGCCTGCCGCGGCCAGCTTGCGCGCGACCACGTGCGCGAGCGCGAGGTCCATGTTGTCGCCGCCGAGCAGAATGTGTTCGCCGACCGCGACGCGATGCAGTTCGAGATTGCCTTCGCGCTCGATCACGGCGATCAGCGAGAGATCGGTCGTGCCGCCGCCCACGTCCACCACGAGGATGATGTCGCCGATCTTGACCTGCTTGCGCCAGTCGCCGCCGCTCTTCTGGATCCAGCTATACAGCGCGGCCTGCGGTTCTTCGAGCAGGGTCATGCGGCCGAAGCCCGCGGCCTCGGCGGCTTCGGCAGTCAGCTCGCGCGCGGCCGGATCGAACGACGCGGGGATCGTCACCGTAATGTCCTGCTCGCCGAACGGCGCGTCGGGATGCGCGTGGTCCCAGGCTTCGCGCAAGTGCGTCAGATAACGCACCGAGCTTTCGAGCGGCGAGACGCGCGCGACTTCGGGCGGCGCGTCGTTGGGTAGAATCGCCGCGCGCCGGTCGACGCCCGGATGGCACAGCCAGCTCTTCGCGCTCGACACGAGGCGGATCGGCGTGGCCGCGCCGCGACTGCGGGCGAACTCGCCGACCGCGAATTCGCGTTGACCGGTCCACGGCAGATAAAGGTCGCCCGAGGCGAGTTCGTCCGGATGCGGCAGATAGAGGAACGAGGGCAGCAGATCGAGGTTGTCGATCGCGCCGGGGCCCGTGAGTTGCGCGATCGGCAGCACGCCTTGCGAGGTCTTTTCGCCGTCGCTGGTGCTGGTGTCCACGTAGGACAGCGCGCAGTGCGTGGTGCCGAGGTCGATGCCGATGGCGTAGCGTGATTGGCGTGTGTCGCTCATAGCTCCACCTCGGCCGGTGCGATCACCTTGGCGTTGTGGCTGTCCGCGAGCTTCGGCAGACGCACTTCGTCGACGCGCCAGCCGCGATGGCTGATGCTGCCGTTGAACGGCGCGCGGCCGACGACATTGCCGGTCAGGCGAATCGAGGCCGCGTCGAAACCTTCGGCCAGCGTGACGCGGCTGCCTTCGGCTTCGTCGCGTACCGGGCGGATCGTGAAGTGCTCGCGCAGCGTCGCGCGGCAACCGTCGTGCACGAGGCGCGCGGCCGCGCCGATATCGGCGTCGCTATAGCTCTTGATGTCTTCCTCGACGAAATCGATGAAGCGCGCGTCGCGTTGCAGCAGACCGAGCAGTTGCAGCGCGGCGTCGGGGCTTGCTTCCTTCAGCACGGGCGCGGGTTGCGGTGCGGGTGCGGGCGCGGGCGCGGGCGCCGGCGTGGGCGCGGCGCTGGCGGCAACGCCGCCATCGCGCAGACGCAAGACCCCGGCGGCGAATTCGCCATCGCCGAGAATGCGGAAGAACGTGCCCACGGCCAGGGAAATCCTGCCGAGGAAGGACGGGTTCGAATCGGTCATAAATGCTCCTGAGGTGCTCTGTTAAAGGACGAGCTGTCCTGGCTGCGCCGCACGCAGCCGGTCGCCGGAGCCCCGTTGGGCTTGAGCGGGCCGTCGTCGTGCGAGTTTGCGAAGGCCGGCGGCGTGCGTGCCGCCGGCGTCTGATTCATCGGGATGCGCGGCGCGGTTTGGCGCGCGCAAAACCCGTATTTTGCCTTGTAGCGAGCCCGAAGCGGACAAAGGCGGCCATTCTAGCGGGCAATGCGGCGAGATTGGCGGCTTGTCACGGGCGTGTGGTGCGCATTTCCGTGCGGCTCGTTCGCGCGATGTTCACGCGTCGTTCACGCGTTGTGCGGGTCGAATTCAGCCACGACCTGGTCGATGAACGCACGCAATTTCGGCGTGACGCGGCTGGCGGGAAACACCAGATGCATCGGCCGCGCGGTCGCTTCGTAGCCGCTCAGCAGGCGCATTAGGCGGGCCGCCGCGAGTTCGTCCTTCACGGCCACTTCGGGGGCGAGGATCACGCCGCCGCCGTTGAGCGCGGCGGCCAGCAGCGCCTTCACGTCATTGGCCTCGAAGCGGCCGGCAATCGGCACCACGTGCTCGCCTTGCGCATCGGCGAAACGCCATTCGGTGGCGGCCGGCATGCTCGTATAGACGAAGCTCAGACACTCGTGCGCCGTCAGTTCCTGCGGCGTGCGCGGTTCGCCGCGTTCCGCAAGATAGCCCGGCGACGCGCACGCGACCAACCGGTAAGGCATCAACGGCCGCGCGATCAGAGACGAATCCGACAGCGCGCCGAGGCGAATCGCGGCCTCGTAACCCTCGTCGATCAGATCGACGAAGCGGTCCGTCAGCGTCAACTCGACCCGCACCTCGGGATGCGCTTTCAGATAGCGCGTGATCATCGGCGCGAGACAGCAGGCGCCGAACGTGACGGGCGCGGTAATGCGCAGCCGTCCGCGCGGCGACGCCGACAGTTCCTGAGCGACCGACTCGGCCGCCGCGGCGTCGGCCAGCAGCGCCTTGCAGCGCTCGTAGAAGATCTGGCCGATTTCGGTGAGGCTCTGGCGGCGCGTGGTGCGGTTGAGCAATCTTGCGCCGACGCGCTCTTCGAGCGTGCTCACGTGCTTGCCGGCCATCTGCGACGAGATGCCGAATGCGAGCGCCGCCGCGGCGAACGAGCCGCTGTCGGCCGTTTTGACGAAGATCGCCATGCTGGTCAGTCGATCCATGATTCCCCATTCCTGCTTTCGACAGTCGTCGAATTGCACGTATTTATCCCGTTTGAGTTTTGAATCATAGTGGTTCTCACCGGCGAGCGTGGGCTCGACGGAGCGATCCTCGGACCTGCATGGAGTGTGAAACATGAAGATAGGCATTCTCGGCGCCGGCTTTATCGGCCGCGCGATGGCGACTTTGGCGAAGCAGAACGGTCACGAAGTCATGATCAGCAATTCCCGCGATCCGCGGACCCTGATCAGCACGGCTGCGGCGCTCGGCTGCGCGCTCGGCACGGCGCAGGAGGCGGCGAGGTTCGGCGAAGTCGTGGTGGTCGCCGTGCCGTTCAGCAGCATCGACGCGCTGCCGGCGGCGGCGCTCGACGGCAAGATCGTGATCGACACTTGCAATCATTATCCCGAGCGCGACGGCCAGATCGAGGCGCTCGACAGCCATGCCACGACCACCAGCCAGATGCTCGCCGCCGCCTTGCCTGGCACTCGCGTGGTAAAGGCCTTCAACGCGATTCTGGCGAGGGACCTCGAAACCGATGGCTCAGCGCCGCATACGCCGAAGCGCCGTGCGCTGCCGTTTGCCGGTGACGATGAATCGGCCAAACGCGTCGTGAGCGAACTGCTGGATCAGTTCGGTTTCGATCCCGTCGATGCTGGCGCGCTGGCGGACAGTTGGCGCTTCGAGCGCGCCAAGCCGGTGTATTGCATTCCGCTCGAACGCGCCGGCATGCTGGAAGGATTGGCCGCGGCACAGCGGGATGTGGAGTTGCCGCATGGGTCGTGGCGGCATTGATTGCCGTTGTCGCCGATTGCTTTGGAAACTGAGGAATCGGTGCTGATTGCGGCGCGCAGATCATGAACCGTGTAGCTGGCCTCCTGCGCGTCGTCGTAGGCCTTGCGCGCCCGGCGTTGCTCGTCGCTGATGTGGCGGACACAACGACGCCTTGATTCGTTTTCCGGCTTTACGCTGCCGTTCTCTGGAGCCGCTTTCATGCGGCGCTCGCATTGAGTCAGTGGTTGGCCGAATCGTTCAGCGGCATTGCCGAGTTAGGCGGCTATACGTTTTCGAGTGAAGGCATGACGGAAGACACGCCCGAGAATGTCCCGGCTGGGGACATTCTCAGTAAAACTGACCGTCGCGACTCAACGCGCCGGATTGACAGCGGACGCAGCATCGGGCCTCATCCCGCGAGGAACGGGTGTCTGACTCTTTTGGTGCGAGGGCGGTGTTACCGGCGAGCCCTGAATGAAGACATGCTGCGGCAATGCGGTTGTGTCCGTGTTAAGCAGGATGATGTCGGCAAGCGTCGTGTTCGTAATCATGCTGGTGGTGGCAGGATCGAAACCCAGGTTGAGCCAGAAGAAACGATCCCCAGCGCGCAACGCGGAAAACTGGTCGCCGATGATTCTTTGAAACGTTGGCCCGACAACCGCGTTGGGCGCATGCGCTTCCGCGAGTCCGCCAATGAAAAGGTCGACTTGATCGATGGTGCCATAGACAGTCTTTAAATGGGTTTGCAGCGCAGGATCGCTGGTCAATGCATCGAATGATCGATAAGGGGCGAGGCCTAACGCGATGCGGACCTGGTTCAGGCTGCCAACTCCCAGATCACGTTCGCGCTGGATGTCGATTGCTATCAGATCGATCAGGTCGACGCCGCCGCCCACGAGGCTGGCAGCCAGCAGATTGCGCAACGTCGCAACCACGTAGACGTCCGTTGCTTGCGCGAAATCCAGACTCAGCGAGCGCAGGAGGGGATCGGTCCCGTTCGCAATGTCGAGTTGAGGTGAATTGAAGAACGCCTGACTGAGCCCTTCACTGAAGGTGGTGACGCCAGCGTTGTCCACGCCCTCCTGGGTGTCCGAGATCTGCGAATGACCGACGCGGAACGCGGCAGCAGAAAATTCCTGGGAGATCTGCGCGTTTTGGGACGAGTCATACCCCTTGTACGGGCCGAGCACGGGGCCGATCAGCGCAGGTAAATATTCGGAATACACGATGTTCTCGTACTCGGCGGTGGTGATGGCGCGCGCCATGTTGTACAACTGGTCGCCTGACCAGGCCGGCTGTTGGGTTTTCAGCTGACTCACCCACCTATTGTGCTCGCGCATGAAAAGCGTCGTGGTCGCTGTGAGTTCGGGATTCTCCATCACTCGCGGATCACCACTTTCAAAGACCCCGGCGACAATCGGAAGCGAGTGTCCGTCGGGCGATGATTTCAACGTGCCGTCCGCATTGCGCAAGCCATCGGCCATCTCCTGGGTCGAGCCGTACAGTTGTGACAGGTCAAGATATCCTGCAACGGTGTTGACGATGGTATTGGTCGCCGGATTGCGGACCGCGCGGGTCATGGAAATGACGGTACCGGCGGTCACGTCCGGATCATTCGCAGGAATGGTGATGTTGATCGCGTCGGTCGTGAGCGGCGCAGCTTCGAGACCGAGATCGTGATCGACAAATTGTCCCCACACATAAAGCCATGCGGAGGCAACAGGATCGGTGGTCTGGCCATTTTGTCCCTGAGCGCCAGTGCCGCCCGAGATTGCGTTCGAGATAGTCCGGGGATTCGGGCCGCCTATCAGGCCGTTGACCGTGCCAGGCGCGAAGTTCAACGGGGCCAGTTTCAATTCCGGACTGCCTGGCGTGGCGTTGAAGTTGGGATTGGCGAGATTATTGCCAGTGCCGCCAATTGGTCGAAATGATTGCAGCAGCGTAATCGGATGAACTGCGGAGGGCGCGCCGTGATTGTCGGCGAAAACCCTTGCTGGAAGTGCAGCGGCGGCGATTATAAATGCCGAACACCCCACCCGCATATATCGATGGATGCGCAATGTAATTCTCCTCGTTGTCTATAATCGATCGACAGGACTAATCCGCCCGCGCTTTCTGGAGGCGGGGCATGGGTCGATCGTCGTTGACGCGTTGCGGATGGACGGCGCAAAGGCGTAAGGCACGATGCAACGAAGAAGAGTGAAGTTCAATAACAAATAATATTACGATCGACGCGCTTGATTTGGTTTGACTATGTGAACTGAATACAGCGATTTGTATGATTTGACTACCGCATGTTTCTATCGGGATCAGCGCGCGTGAAGGCGGAATAAACTTACTTGGTTGCAACCCATTTGTTTTAACTTACCGATCGCTGATTTCCGATAGGAATATCTAAAATATATTTTTTCGGGTGAAAATCAGGTCATCTTTTCCGATAATCGATAGCAATGGAAACTCGAAACCAGAAGACCTATGACTTGAATGACCTTATGGACAATGGAACGGACGATCGAGCGTTTAAGCGAATGGCGCTGGTGGGTCGATGAGGGAAGTTCGTCGTGGGAGCGGGTACGGCGACTTGCGGCCATTGGTCTGTTCTTTCACACAGACATTTCAACGTCGGCTCCGCCCAGGCAATGGACCTTCGAGGGGGAGAAGTCGCGAAAGCGCTTTTGAAAGATGACGAACGCCAACGCCGGCGCATGGATCAGAACCGGAAGTCACGGGCGACGTTTTCGCATGAGGATGCGGGTGTAACCGACGAACGTCGCGATCCATCGAGGCCAGCAACTGTATTAGCAAAGGAATTAGCGTGGCAAGCGACCCCAGTGCCGCCATCACGCTGGAATATTTAGCCCTTTCATCCGTTTACTGCACACGCTTCGCCCCCATTCGCGTTTGTCATCGGACGATCCAGTTCAAGTTGTGAATGACGCATGCCTCGTTCGCCGCGCACTCGCCGGCAACGGGTCTGCTTTTGCGTGGTTTACGTAATTCGCCCCACTGCTGCCGACGCTGTGCGACCCGCGTTCGAGTCGCAAGACTGCTGTGCTAGTGTCCGTTGCGCGGACACGGGCGAAATTCGCTTGCGGCGGCCGACACGCGATGCGTGCAGCGACAACAGACGCGTCCGCCCCGCAGCATTCGTGGAGAGCGAAGTCATGAATCCCCTCATGCAAAGTCTTACTCCGAAGTTCGGCTGGCAACCCTGCCACCGCGTTGCTCGTGGAAAAGGCCGCGCGCTGAAACGCCTGCTGCTGACCATGGTATACGGCACCAGTCTCGCGCTTTCCTTACCGGGCAGCGCCATTGCCGATGACCTCACGGCGCTGCTGCCGCCCTCGTTCGTCACCTCATCGACGGTGCCCACCAACGGTGACCTCAATCCGTATGGCGTCGCGTTCGTGCCCGACGGTTTCCCCGGCTACGGCACGATCGCAGCAGGCGACCTGCTCGTGTCCAATTTCAACAACTCGCAGAGCGCCGGCAACGTTCAGGGCAAAGGCACCACCATCGTCAAGATCGTGCCGCACGGCAACCCGGTCACGTTCTTCCAGGGTCCGGTGCGTCTCGGTCTGAGCACCGCGCTCGGTGTGCTCACGGCCGGCTTCGTACTGGTCGGCAATGTACCGACCAAGAACGGTACGTCCCCAACGGCCGGCTCGCTGCTGGTGATCAATCGAAGTGGCAGTCAAATTGCGGAATGGATGCCCCCGGCGGCAAAGATCAACGGTCCCTGGGATCTGACGATCTTCGATGAGGGCGACCATGCGAAGGTATTTGTGTCCAACGTGCTGGATGGCACCGTCACGAGGCTCGACGTTAGCATCGACGACAACGGCGTCCATCTGAACCGCGCCACGAAGATCGCCTCCGGCTACACATTTCGCTCCGATCCATCAGCACTGGTCCTCGGACCCACGGGACTTGCCTACGATCCGCAACGCGATGTACTGTATGTCGCCTCGACCGCCGACAACGCGATCTTCGCCGTCTCCGGCGCGGGCAGCTCGCAGCACGACGGCAGCAAGGGTGTGCTGATCTACGCGGACAACGGCCATCTGCGCGGCCCGCTCGGAATGGCCCTCGGACCGAACGGCCATCTGTTCGTCGCAAACGGCGACGCGGTCAACGCCGATCCGAAGCATCCGAGCGAAATCGTTGAGTTTACGCCGCAAGGCCGCTTCGTTGCGCAGTTTTCCATCGACCCGGCAGTCGATGGTCCGTTTGGCATCGCGTTTGGGCAGCCGAAGCATGAGTTCGTGCGCTTTGCGGCAGTCGACGACAACACGAACACCGTGACCGTCTGGCGTCTGCCGTTCGAGAACGCGGGCCAATGAGGTGTAACGCTGCACGTGGCGCATCACGCAACGGAGGTGCGCGCGTGCAGTCTGTCAGCGCGGATTCGCCGAAGTCGTTGCTGACGCGAACGGCCACTTGGCAGATGACCTGCGGAGCGACTCGAAGGAGTGAATGACCGTTGTACCCAGGGAGCTGCCGACCTGGTGGCGCTTCGTCCATCGTCCGTCGTGGGCCGATGACAGTCGGCCGCGACACCCCGGGTCCGGCGAGTAGTTGTTGTGCCCTGCGCACCCAATCGACGATGCCAGTCTCAACGCTCTCGAAGTGCGATGCGGAGTGTGTCAAAGTAACGGCTCTTACCGTGAGCGACCCCACATGACCAAGTTACCGATTGCCGACCGATGGTTCGAACTCAAACGCATCAGCGACGACATTACCCTGCTTTGGGAACCGCACGTCGTGCCGCTGATGCGCTGCAATATCTGGCATGTGCGCGGCCGCGACCGGGACCTGATGATCGACACAGGAATGGGTATCGTCAGTCTGCTGGATGCAGCCAGGCACCTGCTGAAGAAGGACGTCACGGCCGTTGCAACGCATACGCACTCGGATCATGTCGGCGGACATCATGAGTTCGAGCACACGCTGGTTCACGAGTTGGAGGCGGACAACCTGCGCTCGCCGCGTGAGCCAGGCACCCTTCTGGCGTCGGTATTAGGCGCCGAAGCAATTCGCCGGTATCGCGAAGCAGGGTATCCGTTCGACGGCGATCTGATCACGGCACTTCCCAGCGCTGATTACTCGATGTCCGGCTATCGCGTGCGTGCCGCAACGGTCACGGAAATCGTCAAGGAGGGGAACATCGTCGATCTCGGCAACCGGCATTTTGAAGTCCTGCATCTACCCGGCCACTCACCGGGCAGCATCGGCCTATGGGAAGCGGCATCCGGCACACTGTTCTCGGGCGATGCGATCTACGATGGCCCGCTGCTGGATGAGATAGGCGGTGCTGATATTCCGACCTATGTGCGCACGATGAAGCGCTTGCGTGAATTGCCCGTGCAAGTGGTCCACGCTGGACACGACGGGAGCTTCGGGCGGGAACGACTGGTCGAGTTGGTCGATGCTTATTTGGCTAAACGCACCTGATCGTTGGCCGGGTCCGCCGCTCGGTGCGTTGCCGGGGGGACTTCGCGCGCCACGGAACGGCTGGCGTATGTCGGCCAGAAGGGGCCAATCGGCCAGATTCTACGAACGGCCGCTTCGCTACCCACAGGCGCAGTTGCGCGTGGCAGTTTGAGCTTCTGCGCGGTTTGGTTTTCACGTCCCAGCTTCTTGTCAAACCGCGCATGGCGCGGTGAACTGGCGTTATCTTGTCGGGAAATGGCCGGGAGACGTGCAAACCCCGGCCGGAGTTCAGTGAGTCTCCGCGTGCATTGCCTTCTTGACGCCTTCATCTCTCATCGGCTCATTGCCACCGGTGACGTGAATGGGACCTTCTGGAATCTTCACGTCGTAGCAGCTCTTGATAATCTCGCCGTCCTTCATGACAAGGGATATCTTCGCCGGGTCCTGCAGCACCTTCAGGTCTTCAAGCGGATTGCCGTCGACCAGAACGATGTCCGCGTAATACCCCTCGGCGAGTTTGCCGATGCGGTCCGGCTCCATCATCAGTTCGCCACCGAGTTGCGTCGCTGACAGGAGCGCTTCCTTCGGCGTCATGCCGATATATTTGACGAAGTGCTCAAGGTCACGGGAGTTCGTACCGTGTGGCATCCACGCAAAACCATAGTCGCCGCCTGGCAGAATGCGGATGCCGCGCTTGTGCATCTTTTTGAGGGTCTCGGCCGCGACTTCAAGCTCGCGTGCGTAGCCCATCTTCGTCGCAACTTCTTCGGAGATACCCCATTTCTCAGCGTGATAGAGCGTGCTGACCAGCCAGCCAATACCGGGAGCGACAAAGTGCTTCTCCTTGTTCGCCTCGAGCATATCGAGCGCTTCTTCGTCTGCGAAGCTTGCGTGGAACACGAGTTCCAGACCGTGACGCACGCACTGCTTGACTGACTCACTCGAACGGGCGTGCGCGGCGACGCGCTTGCCGGCACGTTTCGCCTCGGCAGCCAGCATGGCGATTTCTTCCTCGGAGAACGGAGAGGCTTCTGCCGGAATACCTGCGATGTATTCGCCCGACAGATTGATTTTCAGATGGTCGACACCGTACTTGATGAACATGCGCGCTGCGCGCCGTACCTCTTCCGGCCCGCTGACAACTTCGCCGAAGTTCAACTCACGGAACGGCAGGTGGGGAAGCGTGTTATCGCCGAGACCGCCGAGCGTCGTGATTTCCTGGCTTCCCGCGAGATAGCGCGGTCCAGGGAATTCGCCGGCGTTGATAGCGTTGCGCAACACCACATCAAGACGCGGCTTTGCGGCAGCCGCGCCGAGCGCAGAGGTGAAACCCATTTCCAGATACCGCTTGGCCACGCGGACGCACCACAGAATGTGCTCTTCCGGCGGCATGAACTGAATGGCCGACAGGGACGGCTGGTCATTCCACGAAAAGTGGGTATGTGCCTCGGTCATCCCCGGCATGATGAACCGGCCGCGACCGTCGATGGTGCGGGCGTCCGCTGCGTTTACGGTTTCGCCGTTCTTCGCTACACGTGAAATCCGGTTGTCTTCAACAAGAATCTCGCCGATATACGGGTCAGCGCCGGTGCCGTCGAAAATATTGACGTTGGTAAATACGGTTCTGTTCATGTCTCCTCCAATAGGGGACTTACTTCGTTGACTTGTAAAAGGCCTTGAGCTCTTCGGCGCATTCGGCAGGCTTTTCGAACGTGGTCCAGTGGCCGCAGCCCGACAGAACCGTCACCTTGCTTCCGGCAATACGCTCGCCCATTGACTTCACCGCCGCCGGTTGTCCGACGCCGTCTTCATCCCCCGTCACGAGCAGCGTTGGTACGGCAATCTTCTCGACCTCGGCCGACTGAGCGCCGGCGAGTGCTTCGCAGCTTTGCGCGTAGCCCTCCGGCGACTGACGCATGACGCTTTCCCGGACCAGTGCGAGCGTGACGGGCCGCTGTGCCTTCGTCTCGGCGCTCGTCGCGCCCTTGACGATGGCGTCGGCAATTTCCTGCACGCCCGCGATTCCTTTCTCCCGCGAGAGCGCGGCGCGAGCCTGAATGCCTGGGCGTCCCTGCTCCGGCGGGGCGAGGAGCGGCCCAAACAGAGCGAGACTCTTCACGAGGTCGGGATGCTTGATGGCCAGATGCTGCGCGACGATGGTGCCCATCGAGTGTGCGACGACGTGCGCCTTCGAGATGCCCAGTTCACCCAACACACCCGCCAATGTCTCGACGTACAGGTCAATGGACAGAGGTTGCGAAGGGAGCGCCGAACGGGCGCTGCCAGGCAGGTCAGGCCGGACGACTTTCATGCCTTCGAACGCGGAAAGAACAGGCGTCCAGTTGTTCGATGAACCGCCAAGGCCGTGAATACAGACCACAGCCTGTCCATCGCCATCGATTTCTACCGCGATGTTCTTGACCAGGGTGGTCGTCATTCGCCCACCTCATTTTCCAGTACACCCACGTTCTCGATTTCGATGCGAATCACGTCGCCCTTTTGCAGGAATTTCGGCGGATTGAAGCCGATACCGACGCCAGCAGGGGTGCCGGTTGCAATCACATCACCGGGTTGCAGTTCGATGCCAGCCGACAGCGTTTCGATGAGCGTCGGAATGTCGAAAATCAGTTGTTTCGTGTTGGAGTTCTGGCGCAGTTCGCCGTTGACCCAGCACTTCACATCGACATTCTGGCCATCGACTTCGTCAGCGGTGACGAGGTATGGACCCATCGGGCAGAAGCCATCCAGCGATTTGCCAATGAACCATTGGCGGTGGAGCTTCTGCAGGTCGCGGGCCGTAAAGTCGTTGATGACCGTGTAGCCGAAGACGTATTCCATCGCGTCGGCCTTCTTGATGCCACGGCCGGCCTTGCCGATAACCACGCCGAGTTCGGCTTCGTAGTCCAGTTGACTGGTGACGTCGGTATGGCGCGGAATCTTCACGCCCGGGCCGATGACCGTGCTTGCGGTCTTCGTGAAGATAACCGGCGCTTCCGGTGCGTGTTCACCGTCCTTGGCGCTGCTATCAAAGCCGGATTTCTGGAATTCGGCTGCGTGCTCGTGATAGTTCTTGCCCACGCAGAAGATATTGCGACGCGGCTGGTCGATAGGCGCCAGCACGGTGGCTTCGCTCAAAGGGCGTCCTTCGCCAAGCGGGCGGAGGTCTCCCTTGTATTTGCCGAACGACTGGACCAATTGGACCATGTCTCCATTGAATTCCGGGACCAGCGCGGACACGGGCCAGAACACCGATTTATCCGTATCCACTACCGCTACAAGGGCGGCGCCGTCCACGTGGAGGTTTGCAAGTTTCATAAAATGGCTCCTGAAGTAGTCCAATTGGTTTGCGTATGAGGTACAGTAGAACCATATTGGGTAATTAACAAGTGAGGGTTAACCAATGTCGCTACCAATTGGTACCTCTCGTGGTATGATTCACTTGATAGAAACCGGGGAGCAGCAAGATGGGCGATGTCGAGGCAAAGAGCCCTGTACGGGCAGCCGGCGCGAAAGCGCTGGCGGCATATCTTCACGATGAGATCGCATCGGGTCGCATGCGCGATGGAGTCAAACTTCCGGCTGAACGCCAGCTGAGTGAGCAGTTCGGTGCGTCGCGTGGCGCGGTCAGGCGCGTCTTGCAGGACCTTAAGGACCGAGGCCTGATTACGCAGACTGTGGGCAGCGGGACCTTTGTGCTTCCCGGCGCTGCGAAGGCATTGCCAGCGCCGGAAATTGTCGTTGACGAGATATCCGAGACACAGACCAGCCCGGCGGAACTGATGGAAGCGCGACTCCTTATCGAACCGTTGATGCCGAAGCTGATTGCGCGCAATGCCACGTCGTCCGACTTCGCGCGAATGATGGAGTGCATCGAGCGGTCAGAAGCGGCACAAACGGTCGAAGAATTCGAGCACTGGGATGGTGAGTTGCATCGCACGTTCGCGCTGGCGACGCACAACTCGTTTTTCCTGAAGGTGCTTGAGTTGACCAATCGTGTTCGCGAACAGGGCGAATGGGGCAGACTCAAGCGCCACTCACTCACGCCTGAGCGTCGGAAGGAATACGAAGCACAGCACAGGGCGATCGTTGAAGCACTGCGTGACCGCGATGCTGAGCAGGCTGGCCAGGTTTTGACCGGGCACCTGCGGCAGATTCAGCACAACCTGTTCGGCATGTGATGGCTACATTTGTGCCGGCAAGCTGACGCAAGAGGAGCTCGACATGCCTCATGCGCGAGCGATGGGGTGTTCATTGAATTGAGCCGGGAACAGTGATGGCTTCTTTCGCTGACATCGGCGGATGTCCGCACTACGTCAGCAAACTGTCGCCCGCAACGTCGTCCCGAAGGGCCGCTGCGGATCGGGAGCACGCATTTGCGGACGGTTAGGTTCCACATTCGCGGCCATCGACGTGCGAACCGCAGGAAAGCGACCTGTAGCTGCCTCACGAACGTCGTCACCTCAATGTCGGCTCCGGCCGACAGAACTCGCCGGACAAGACGGCTGCTCGAAAGACTGTGCTACTTCGGAAGCTGCCGCAGCTTCCGCAGCTTCCGCAGCTTCCGCAGCTTCCGCGTCGGGTCGGAGGACTGATGTGGGCCGCTTCATATCGGCTGCATATTCACCGCGCTCAACGATCGAAACACGCACCCCCGTTTGATCGCAGACTCCACGTCCGTCGCTTGCACCGCGAGTGCCACGCCGCTAGAGAGCTTCGTGGCAAGGCCGCAAATCACTCAAGAATTTCCACTATTTGCCGATATCAAAGGCGAGCGTTTTTTCATCGAAGCGGAAATTCATGAACCTGCGATTCAAATCGTGGCTGCTGGCGGTCGTAACGAGCGCCGCGTGTGCCGGTATCGTGGCATGCCTGAATCTGGTGCTCCGAGGTCCGGAATATCCGCAGCCCCTTTGGTTGACCCATTTACACGTGGCTTGTGCGTTCGTCGGCGCGCTTGCCATCACTCGTTTCATCCAGGGCATTCCAGCCGCACTGGAGGGGCCGACTTCCCGATCCACCGTCGCACAAGGCGTCGTCGCCCACAACAGGGTGGACGTGGTGAACATCGTCGTGCCTGGGAAGAGCGCGTTCTTCTCGACGGCCCGTTGCGTCATGATTCTCTGCTTTGTGCTGTGCCTCATGGCGCAGTTCCTCCACGTCCGCAAGCTTGGCGATGACACAAGCGGTTCGCCTGCCGGTAGCAGCCCGCAAATGCGGAAGCTAAGTACATGATGCCAATCGGTAAGCCGCGCGAGGAACCCTCGGCGGCAGCAGACGCCCCGGAAGCAAAGCATGATGTGCGCCCCCGGTCCAGGCACGAAATGCTCGCCGTCTTCCTTCTCGCCTTGGGCATCGCGTCGATCTGCTTCGCACTCTACAGCCTGATTCAAGCGTTCGACGTCTTCGATCTTGCTACGGAGTTCAAGCTATGGTTCTCGCGCGCCGTCGCCGCAATGGTGATCGGCGTGATCGCCTTGCATATCGGCGGCAAGCGCGCCGAGGCGCTTTAGGGCGAAACTGAACAAGGCACTGAATCGGCGACGTTCAGTGCAATCAATAACCGGGCAGCGATCGGATGTGTCGGCAAAATCATATTGCTGAGTCGTAACGGTATGCGCCTTGCCAACCGTCAGAATAGGCGCGCTGTTCTATCCGTTCCATTGCGAATCCGGTAGACGGGCGGATAGGTACGGACGATCCGCCCTGAGTTTCGCTATTTCAGCACACCATTGCGCTTGGCGATATGCGTGGACATCGCGTCCATCAACGGCGGGTTGAGCGCATCGTACGGTGGGAGTCCGAGCTCAGTGAGCCGCGCACGCACATCGTCCATCTGTTCCGGTTTCGCGCCGCCAGCTTCGATGACCGACGAGACGAAAGCCGCAAAGCGCGGCTCTTCCCAACCGCTATCATCGGAGAGTTCGACGTGAATGAAGTCAAGACCGTAGAACGGATGGTCACGGTTTTCTATCCGGCCATACATGTGCGCTCCGCACGCCTTGCAGGCATGACGCTGGATTGCCGCTTCCTCGTCGACGACCTGGAGTTTCTCGGCATGAGCGGTGACCGTGACCTTATCGCGCGGCACCACGCCTATCATTGCGAAAGCCGCGCCAGCCGGTTTCCAGCACTTCGTACAGCCGCAAATGTGGTTGTGTGCGACGTTACTTTCTACCCGGACTTCGACTTTGTCGCTCTGGCATTGGCAGTGGAGCGTACCGCCGGTAAAACCAGGCGTGCCCTTCCTGACACCGGCGTCCACTGACGGGTGGATTGTCGTGGTATTCATTCTGTATCCTCCAACGTTTCCGAATTAAAATCGGCGCAATGACGCTGCACCGAAGAAGGCGCACAGTCGTGTCCTAGTAGCCGATCACTGTGCGAATCGACTTGCCGTCGTGCATCAGATCGAATGCTTCGTTGATCTGATCGAGCGGCAATCTGTGCGTGACGAACGGGGCGAGCTGGATGTCGCCTCGCATGGCGTCTTCCACCATGCCCGGCAGTTGTGAGCGGCCTTTCACGCCACCAAATGCCGTGCCTTTCCATGTGCGGCCCGTCACCAGCTGGAACGGGCGTGTCGAGATTTCCTGACCGGCCCCCGCGACCCCTATGACGACGGATTGTCCCCAACCGCGGTGGGCGCACTCCAGCGCCGCACGCATGACATTGACGTTGCCGATGCATTCGAATGAATGATCGACGCCCCAACCGGTCATCTCGACGATAACCTGCTGGATCGGTTTTTCATGGTCTTTCGGGTTCACGCAATCGGTGGCGCCGAAGACTTTCGCCAGTTCGAACTTCGACGGGTTTGTGTCGATCGCGATGATCCGGCCGGCCTTGGCCTGGCGAGCCCCCTGAATGACAGCGAGCCCGATGCCGCCGAGCCCGAACACGGCGACGCTGTCGCCTGGTTGCACCTTGGCGGTATTGTGCACGGCACCGATACCCGTCGTGACGCCGCAACCCAGCAGGCACACCTGTTCGTGATTCGCAGCCGGATTGATTTTTGCAAGGGAGACTTCGGCGACCACGGTGTACTCGCTAAACGTCGAGCAACCCATGTAGTGGTAGATCGGCTGGCCGTTGTAGGAGAAGCGGGTCGTACCGTCCGGCATCACGCCTTTGCCCTGGGTGGCACGAACGGCGACGCACAGGTTCGTCTTGCCCGACTTGCAGAACAGGCATTCGCCGCACTCCGCTGTGTAGAGCGGGATCACGTGGTCGCCGGGCTGGACCGACGTGACGCCTTCGCCGATTTCCACCACAACGCCAGCGCCTTCATGCCCGAGCACGCAGGGGAACAGGCCTTCCGGGTCGTCGCCCGAGAGCGTGAAGGCGTCCGTGTGGCATACGCCCGTATGGGAGATCTTTACCAGCACTTCGCCTTTCTTCGGCGGTGCAACGTCGATCTCGACGATTTCCAGGGGTTTTCCTGGCCCGAATGCAACTGCAGCACGTGATTTCATGACAGATCTCTCAATGACTCGCGACGAATTTGTATAGACAAGTTTGCACAATTAAAAAATGAGCCGCAAGAGGTTTCGATCCGGAAGTCGTCAATCCTCGGGAAACTCCTTACATATTAAGAGTACTTAGCATCATGCCAGGCGCGTCACACGAAACGAATTGAAGTGCGCTCGCGTGAGTCTTTAGAAAAACTAAGCCTCGCCTGTAGTTCAAATCGTTTGATGATCCGCTGCTGTTGTTCCTATTCTTGTGCCCACTGGACGATTGATTGAACACGAAAGGGGGCAGGGAATGTATTTGCGGAACGCGTGGTATGTCGCTGCCTGGAGCGACGAGATCGAAGACAAGCCGGTGCGGCGAATTATTCTGGAGGAGCCGGTCGTACTCTATCGCGATTTGGGGCGTGCGGTGATCGCGCTTGAAGATGCGTGCCCGCATCGCAAGCTGCCGCTGTCGATGGGCGAGGTGACAGGCGATAACCTGCGCTGTGGTTATCACGGACTGGAGTTCAATCCTGACGGCGTTTGCGTGCATGCGCCGGGTCTTGCCAGGATTCCGCCGAAGGCCTGCGTGAGGCGCTATCCGGTAGCGGAACGCTACGGATTAGTCTGGATCTGGACGGGGAACCCTGAGCTGGCCGATCCCGACGAAATACTGGCTGTTGCGCACTACGACGATCCGGCGTGGGGCGTCAACCTCGGTCCTGCGATGGACGTCAACTGCGGCTATCTGTATATGACGGATAACCTGCTCGATCCGTCCCACGTCACGTATGTCCACAAGACTTCGCTGGGTAACGTCGCCACCGCCGATGTGCCCGTCAGGATGACTGTCCTCGATAACGGCGTGCTCGCCTCGCGATGGATGCTGGATTGCGAACTTGCGCCGTTCTTCCGCCCGTATGTGAGCTTCGCCGGTCATGCCGACCGGCTGCAGCATTATGAGGTGCGCTATCCGTCGCACGCGATTATTCGCGACATCATCGCGCCGACGAATTCGGGCGCGCCGCAAGGGCAATTGCATCCGGATGTGTTCCTTCTCGACTCATATAACTTCGTTACACCGGTGACCGAGCATACCTGTCGCTACTTCTGGTTTCAGGTGCGCAACTTCCGCCCCGATTGCGCGGCGACAGACCGGGCGCTCACCAACGATTTCATCAGCGCATTCAATGAGGATCTGATCGTGCTGTCCGCGGTGGATTACGGCATGACGAACAGGCGAACGCCTAATACGGACATCGAAACCGACGCGGCGCCGCTGCGTTTTCGCCGCACGCTGCACAAGATGATCGAAGCCGAACATGCGCCACAACCTGTCGTTTCGTGACTTCCCGGGAGAGATTGCGATGAGCGCCGGTACAGATACGATTGAAGTTCGCATCACGGACGTCAACGCGGCGGCCGACGACATCCGTGTGTTCTGGCTGGCCCGTACAGACGGTGCGGCGTTGCCGGCGTATGCGCCGGGCTCGCATATCGACGTTCATCTTCCGATTGGACTGGTGCGCCAGTACTCGTTGTGCGGCGCCGACGCCAGCGCGCCGGAGTACCGGATCGCCGTCAAACGCGAACCCGCGTCCCGCGGCGGATCCGCATGGCTGCATAGCGCCGCGCAGGTCGGCACGCAAATGCGGATCGGCACGCCGCGCAACGCGTTCGCCTTGAGCGATACGGCAGACCAGCATCTTTTGATTGCCGGCGGCATCGGCGTCACGCCGATTCTTTCGATGGCTTGCGCGCTCGCAGCATCGCGGAGGCGATACACGCTCGCCTATTTTGCGCGCAGCGACACATCTGTCGTATTCCGTACGGAGTTCGAAGGATCACCTCTTGCGGACCAGGCGCGTATCCACGCCGGCCTTTCGTCAGCCGCGACTCGCGAGTGCATTATCGGTTTGCTGTCCGCAGCGTTGCCCAACACGCATCTCTATGTTTGCGGACCGCCCGCTTTCATGGAGATGACGGTGGGCCTTGCTCGCGACATGCTGGGCGAACAGTTCGTGCATCAGGAGTCGTTTGGTCCTGCGCTGCCGGTTCCTGGCGATGAACGCGAGTTCTCCGTACGGCTCGAAGGCAGGAGCGACGCAATCCCCGTCCCGGCCGGCAAGACCGTGCTGGCGTCTCTGCGCGAGGCGGGACTCGACATTCCATCGTCATGCGAAGTTGGCGTGTGCGGGACTTGCATGATGCGCGTTCTCGCAGGCGAGCCCGATCATCGCGACACCTATCTGACCGATGACGAGCGCGCGGCCGGGACGTGCTTCCTGCCGTGCGTATCGAGGTCGCATTCATCAGTGTTGGTGCTAGACGAGTTGGCATGAGTGGCACATGTATTTTCATTTACATCCATAGGTAGGGAGGCATCAAATGAACTTCAGTCGTCGAGACGTTGTAAAGGCCGTGGCTTGCGCGGCGTCTGTTATGGCCGTAGCGTTTTCTTCAACCGGTTACGCGAAGGAGTGGAAAACCGTCACGATTGCCCTTGAGGGCAGCTATGAACCGTGGAATCTGACGCGCCCGGACGGCTCGCTGGATGGCTTCGAACCGGAGCTTGCGAAAAATCTCTGCACGCGTATGCACGTCCAGTGCAAACTGATCGCGCAAGACTGGGACGGGTTGATTCCCGGGTTGAACTCCGGCAAATTCGACGTGATCATGGACGCGCTGTCGATCAGTGACGAGCGTAAGAAGGCGATCACCTTCTCGAAGCCGTATGCGAATACGCCGGCTGCTTTTGTCTCGGTCGGGTCGGGCGTGCTGCCAAAGCTGCCGCCGGGCGCCGTACCCCTCAAGCTGACCGGCAATCCGGCAGTCGACAAGCCGGCCGTCGACCTGCTGCGCGTCAGCCTGAAGGGCAAATCGATCGGGATCGTCACGGGCACGGTCTATAGCAAGTTCATCAACGAGAACTTCAAGGATATTGCGAGCATTCGCGAATACAAGAATGCTCCGGAACACGACATCGACCTGATCGCGGGACGTATCGACGTCGCGTTCGACGACGCGTCCTACTATGCGTCCGCCTTGTCGAAACCCGCCAACGCGACGCTGGGATTCACCGGTCCGAAGATTGGCGGTCCAATCTGGGGAGACGGTGAAGCGCTCGGTTTGCGCAAAGCCGACACGGATCTGAAAGCCATGTTCGATCAGGCCATTGCCGCGGCGCTTGCCGACGGGACCGTGCACACGCTCAGTCAGAAGTGGTTCAAAACGGACGTCACGCCCTGAAGCTCAATTTCCGGTCGATACGTAGTTTAGTGTTACTGATTGAATGAGCCGTCGATATCCCTGGAATCGACGGCTCATTTGTTATTAGCCGGGTGGTTATTCGTGCAGTGCGCCGGTGATGTTTTCGACGACGCTCAACAGGTCGCCCTGCGTGACCAGTTCGTGAATGTGCACCATGTCCGGATGGAAGAAGCGATCGTCCTCCACCTTGGGCACCTTCTGCCTGATCCGGGCGTAGACCGCTGCCGTCGCAGGCGAGGCGTCTGCGGGGTCGAAGAAGTCCAGAGCCTGGGTCGCCACCATCAGTTCGATAGCGAGAACATGCTGGAGTTTCTGCGACGTCTCATAAGCCTTGCGGGCGGCAAGATACGCAAAACTCACGGGGTCTTCCTGATTGCCACTCGTCGAGACGCTATCCACGGTCGCCGGATGAGACAGAATGCGCATTTCTCCGAGCAGGCCCGCGGCGGTGTACTGAACGATCATGTAGCCGCTATGCAGACCAGGGCGAGGCGCGAGAAACGCCGGCAGTTCGCTGAAGTGCGGATTTACCAGCCGATCGGTCCGGCGTTCGGAGATTTTGGCCAGATTGGTCATCGCAATACAGAGGAGGTCGCTCGCGATGCCAACGAACGTGCCATCGAAGTTCGCGCCTGAAATCGCGAGGCCGTCGCCCTCGTGTGGATAGATGACGGGGTTGTCGCCGCAGGAACCGACCTCGTCGAGAATGGCCTCGCGCGCGTCGTTGATGGCTCGCTTCGAGGCGCCATGGACTTGCGCCATGGCTCGCAGACTGTAGGTATCCTGCAACCGGTAATCGACGAAGCGTTCGGTCAATGCGCTGCCAGCGAGAATTCTTCGCAGATTGTCTGCCGCGTTGGACTGGTCCCGATGTTTCTTGACCGAGTGGTAGCGAGCGTCGAGCGAGCGCGTGGTGCCCTTGAGCGGCTGCAGAGACATGGCAGCCGCAATGTCGGCGACCTTGGACGCTTCTAGCGCGTTGTGCAGCGCGAGCATGCCGATTGCGGTCACCGAGGTCGTGCCGTTGACCAATGCCAGCCCCTCCTTGCAACGCAGGGTATGAGGTTTCAGGCCGGCTTTATCCAGCGCTTCCAGACCACTCATCCGTTCGTCGCGATAAGTCGCCTCGCCCTCGCCGATCAGAACGAGGGCCATGTGCGCTTCGGGTCCGAGGTAGCCGACCGAGCCGTCACCTGGCGCAACCGGCGTGATGCCGTTATTGAGCAATTCCGCAATCTGTTGCAGCAGATCGGGCGTGACACCGGAATAGCCTTTTCCAAGGCTGATCAGGATCATGAGTTGGGTTGCGCGGACTACCTCGCGCGGCAGCGGCGCGCCCACCGAGACCGCGTGCGACCGCACGATATTGCGTTGCAGGTCCTCGGCCTCTTCTGGCCGGATCACACGGGTGGAGTTGTCGCCGAATCCGGTCGTGACGCCGTAGACGAGACGATTTTCTTCGAGAAACCGTTCGACCAGCAGGCGGGAGCGCGATACGCGCTCGCCATATTTTTGCGAGAAGCGAACCTTCGCGCCATGTTTTGCTACCGCGATAAATTCCTCGATCGATATTTGGCCATCGCCGAGCAGCACTTCGCTAATGTCCTTTGGACGAGCCCGCAGGCTATCGTGCGCTGTGTTCATGTTCATGCGTGATCCCTATGATTTGGCTGGTTAGCTGAAACCATGCGGCCAGGCATGCACTGGCAAACAGCCATGGCTGATGCGCATGGATTCGCTTTCGAGCATAGGGTGGCGCATAGACGCCGACAAACCATTTAATCTGCGGAGCCCCTATAGTTTTTCTAAAACGCGAGTGGCGCTGTCGGGGCCGGCAAAGAGGAAAGGGTCAACCGAATATCGCGTTGATTTCGCGTTGCGTCTGTGCGGCTTCCTCGGTCAGCCAGTCAAGGAATTGCCGCGCGTCCGGCGTATTGAGCGCGCCGGTTTGCCACACCAGGTAGTACGGGTACGGCATGGGCAGCGAGATCCTGAACGGTGCGATCAGCAGTCCCTGCGTCAGGCTATCGGCAGTGAAAAGTCCCTGGCCGAGCGACACGCCTCTGCCGCGTAGAGTCGCATCGACGGCCATTCCGGAAAGCGAATAGGTCAACGGAGCCAGTGTGTCCGGCACGGGAACGCCGGCTGCGCGCAACCAGTCGCCCCAGGTCGGCGGCGACCTGTCGTCCCAGCCCCACTCGACATGGACAAGCGGGTAGTGCAGCAAGTCCGCGGGCTGCTCGATCGGGCGGTCCGCCCGCAGCAGTGACGGCGAGCAGACGGGCGTCACCCGGTCGGTGAACAGGAGGCGGCAGTGGGCTCCGTCCGCGGGCGGCGATCCATACGTCATACGGATATCCCAATTGCTTTCCCCACGCTTTGGCTCGCGATCCGTGGCCTCGACGTGGACGCGCACGCCGGGTGACAGCGTGTGCCACTTATCTAGCCGGGATGCAAACCAATGCGTGGCGACCGAAGGGAACGTGCTGAGTGTCAAGTGGGGACCATGCTGTGCCGCTCGCAGGGTGGTGTGCGCGGCATGAAAGCATTCGAAGCCGCGGGCCACTTGCTCGTGGTAGAGCTGACCGAGCGCGGTGGGGCGCAGGCCGGTGCTTTCGCGGTCGAACAGCGCGACGCCGAGGAACTCCTCGAGCTGGCGGATTTGTTGACTGACTGCGCCGGGCGTCACGTGCAGCGATTCGGCGGCGGCGACTACATTCTTGTTGCGAACCACGGCATCGAATGCCTGGAGGGCGCGCAGCGGCGGCAAACGGTTCATCTTCAGGGTTCCGGAACTGGCGGCTCAGGCCATGTCGCGTTTTACGCGAATGTGCGAGGAAGAATTCGTGGAGCATCAGGCCGCGAGCTTTGTCCGGTCGTGAGACCGGACAAAGCAGCCTGTTCACGTTCGGCGAACCCGGGCCATGATTCGCCAGGCGCCACCTCCCGAAAGTCGCTTCAAACCTTGATGACGGAGGCCTGATAGATCTCGTCGACGGCCTTCTCGAGCGTCGCGTTGAACTCGCTGTCGCTCATCGATTCCTTGAGCTCGTTGATCAAAGCTCTTGAGAAGCTGGCGATCATGCCGTGATTCGAAGCGAGCCGTGTGCACGCGTCGGCTCGCGCGTAGCCTCCGGACAGCGCCACCACCCGTGCGACACGCGGGTGCTCCATCAGTGGACGATAGAAGTCCGCCACGTCGGGTATGGTCAGCTTGAGCATCACGCGACGGCTATCCGGCAACGCATCGAGACCCTTGATCAGTTCCGCGAGGAGGGTGGCTTCCGCGCCGGGCTTGTCCGGACTCTTGATCGAAATCTCGGGTTCCAGGATCGGCAGGAGGCCGTGCGCGTCGATCTGGGCCGCCAGTTCGAACTGTTGCTTGACGATCGCTGCGATCCCGTTTTGCGAATTCAGATTGATCACCGACCGCATCTTGGTGCCGCAGATGCCGAGCTTCGCGGCCCGGGCGAGCAGATCGTCCAACCCGGGAATCGGCTTCATCAACTGGACACCGTCGGCTTCGGCTTCCAGGCCCTTGTCGACCTTCAGGAACGGCACGACGCCGCGCTCTTCCCACAGGAAGGCCGGAACGGGTTTCCCCTGTGCCTGTCCGTCCATGGTCGCCTCGAACAGGATGGCGCCGATGATCTTGTCCCCCGTAAAGGCGGGCGCCGTGATGATGCGCACGCGCATCTCGTGTATCAGTTTGAACATCTCGGCGTCACCGTTGTAGGCGCTCTCCGGAATGCCGTAGAGCCGCAGTGCGCCAGGGGTCGATCCGCCGCTCTGGTCCAGGGCGGCAAAAAATCCCTGTTTTTCACAAACTTGCGTCAGCATCTTCTCATCAGCCACGATCGTCTCCCTCTCTTTCACAGTGGAATATCGAACCAGCACGTCCGGTCGCGACGCGTCGAGTTGCATACGTTCAGTGTCACGATGTTAATGCAAATGTGAGATTTGACGAAAAAACGGTGGCCGGCGCGGCGAGTCGCCTTGCCCCCGGCTTTCTTTCGGCACGGCGTTCAGGCGATCAACGCCGCAGATGCGCACAGTAGCATGACGACCACGATCACGGCGACGGCCAGCCTTCGTACGACAGGCCAAACGCCGGACTGTCTGAGCACGATGGGTGCTGCTGGATAGTCGCGGTACGCCGTTTCCTTATCTCCCGCCGCAAAACCGACCTCTCAGACCGGCCTGCAAACTTCCCGATGTGTCTGTCTCGCGTGGACTGCCAGCATGATCGAAGCAGTTGACCGGTTATCCTGTGTATGGGCGCGTCCCACCGCGTCAACATGACCAACCGAATGACTTCTTGCTCATCCCAGGGAGCCTGCCATGCGTGAAGCAAAAGCCACCGCTGAACGTCTAGCTGCTTTTTCAGACGGCGTCTTCGCAGTGATCGTGACCATCATGGTGCTGGAACTCAAGGCACCCGAGGAGCATTCGTTCTCGGCCCTGTTGCCGCTATGGCCGATCGCCCTCAGCTATGCGGTGAGCTATCTCTTCATCGCGATCATCTGGATCAATCACCATCACCTGATGCGCTTCGTCGGTCCGCCGACGCTGGGAATGATATGGATCAACTTCATTCATCTCTTCCTGATCTCGCTGTTGCCATTCGCGACCGCGTGGGTAGCAACGACGCAACTCGCGTCCTCGTCGGTGATCTTTTACGCAGGCCTGTTCATATGCATCGACGCGGCCTACAACGTTTTCGAACACCAGGTATTGACTCATGCGGATGCCGCCACGGTGTCCGCGCGTATGCGGCGTACCGCGAGATACCGGTCGCTCATCGTCCTTGCGGCTTTCACGGCCGCCATGCTGGTGGCGATCGCGGCGCCGCGCGTCGGCTTCGCTCTGATATGCCTTGCGCTGATGCTCCACTTGCGGCCGGACCTCTCCGGGATCAGGGTGTGATCGATCTCCGGGGACAACGCTTGTGAGAAAGCTGTTCCCCGCGAAAGGAGCGAACAGATTCGCGCTCACCAATCAGTGAGGACTGTCCTGCCTGGCGTATGTCGATTCCCACCCGCCACCGAGTACCTTGCACAGCGTGATGAGGTTCGCGTCGGCGTCGGCCTTGCTCTGTTCAAGATTACTCTGCGCATCGAGCAACTGTTTCTGCACGTTAAGCACATCGAGGAAATCCACCGCACCTGCCTTGTACCGTTGCTGCGCAATCGACAGCGCGCGCTGGTTCAGACTCACGACCGTTTTCAGGCGATCGCGCCGCCGCTGTTCGGCGTCATAGACGACGAGCGCATCGTCCACCTCGCGCCATGCCTGGAGCACGGTGTGCTTGTAGACAATCGCCGCCTCCTGCTGCTGCGCCTCGCGCAAATGAAGCGTGCCCTTGAGACGTCCGCCTTCGAATATCGGCATTGTGATCGACGGTCCCACGACAAACTGACCGGACGCCCAGTCGGCGAGATTCGACAGTTGCAGGCTCTGGAACCCCGCGCTGCCATTCAGCGATATGCGCGGATAGAAGTCGGCCTTCGCCATACCGATCGTCGCGGTGGCCGCATGCAGTTGGGCCTCCGCTTTTCTGATGTCGGGTCGGCGCTGTACCAGTTCCGACGGAACGCCAATCGGCACCTGATCGGGCAGTGCCGGCACATCGTGCGGCTCGGCGAGCATCTGCTGCAATGCGCCCGGTTCTTTCGCCAGGAGCACGCCTATCGCATTGATCGTGGTCGTGCTGCGCGATTCGAGCGTCGGGATCAGGCTTTCGATCGACTCCGCCTGGGCCATCGCGTTGGCTACGTCCAGGTCCGTCGTGACGCCTTCATGCACCCGGTTTTCCGTGAGCTTCGTGGCATCGTGCGCGATTTCGAGGTTCTGTTTCGCGATCTGGAGCAGGGCCTGCGTGTCGCGCAGTTGAATGTAGTCGCGCGCGAGTTCGGCGCGGGTGGACAGCAGGATTGCGTTGCGGTCCTCGTACGAGGCATCGGAGAGCGCCGACGCGGCCTCGACACCGCGTCGGACGCGACCCCAGAAGTCGAGTTCCCATGAGGCATCGAAACCGAACTGGTAAAGATCGTAAGCGGGCGAGCCCTTGGCGCCCGGCAATGGCGCGACGCCAAGCGGCGCGCTGCCCGATGCCGACTGCGTCTGACTCCCCGTCGGGGTGACGCCAAGCAGCGACAGGATGCCGTTCGGACTCCCACGCTCGCGGTTATAGGAGGCGGCGCCGTTCAGCGTCGGATATTCTTCGGCACCGGCAATGCGCTGTTCCGCCCGGCTTTGCCGCAGACGCGCCGATGCGGCCGCCACATCGAGATTCGCATCGGTCAGTTGTTGTTCCAGCGAGTTCAGTATCGGATCGTTGAACAGCGTCCACCATTCCGGCGTGAATTCGGATTCGACTGCTTTGCTCGAAGCCCGCGCGGCTTGGGTGCGGTTGAACACGTCGGGCGTGGCCGTCTGCGGAGGTTCGAAGTTCGGGCCAACCAGACAGCCCGTGAGCATGGAGCACAGCAGCAACGCGAGCGCCGGCGTGCGGAGGGAGAAGTCGCTCGCGTTCATTTTGCGTCCGCTCCCGCGATCCGCATATCGGCACGCTTGCCGACGGCGACCTCCGTTTCGACCGACAACCCAACGCTCAATGCGGACGCGGCCTGTTGTCCATGGTCGATGGTGATTCTGACCGGCACGCGCTGGACGATCTTGGTGAAGTTGCCCGTTGCGTTGTCGGGCGCGATAGGCGCGAAGCTCACACCCGTAGCAGGGGCAAGACTATCGACATGGCCGCGGATCACCACGCCCGGAAAACTGTCGACCTTGATACGGACCGTGTCGTCGGGCCGCATTCTGGCAAGCTGGTTTTCCTGGAAGTTGGCGACGATATAGGCGTCCGACAGCGGGACGATCGCGAGCAGCGGCGCGCCGGTTGTGACGAATGCGCCGACGCGTGCCGAACGCCGTCCAACCTTGCCGTCGACAGGCGCGTGGATCTCCGTATACGACAGGTTGAGTTTCGCCTGTTCGAGCATGGCCTCGGCGTGGGCCAACGCGCCGGCCGCCTTGTCGCGCTGCGTCTTCAGAACGTCGAGATTCTGCTCGGTCGCCACGAATGCGGCGCGGTTGCGCGCCTGCTGCGCGAGTTCCTCGGCCAGCGTGCTTGCGGCGTGCTGTTGCTCCTGTGTCGTTCCCGCACCGGTCTCCGAGAGATTGCGGTAGCGCGAGGCATTCGCGCGCGCAAACCCGAGCGTCGCGTCGTCTGCGCGCAGCGTGGCGCGCGCCTGATCGACGAGCGCGGGCTGCCGCGCGATCTCGGCCTCGTAGTTCGCGACCGATGCCCTGGCTGCCGCCACGTCCGCCTGCGCACTCATCAGGGCGGCGCGGAAGTCGCGGTCGTCGATGCGTACCAGTAATTGCCCGGCCTTAACCTGCTGGTTGTCTTCGACGAGCACCTCGGAAACCTGACCCGCGACACGCGGCGCGACCAGCGTGAAATCGGCCGTCACATAGGCATCGTTCGTGATCTCGCTGGATGAACTGGAAAACAGCCGTATGCAGGCCAGGACAGCGACGCCGAGTATGACCGCATACGCGGCAAGACGAATCGTTCTGGGAGGAAATCGGGTAGCGGATGACATAGATAGCGTCGCTTAGCGGGAAGAGGGCTGCGTCGTGCTCCAGGGCGGATAAATACGCACGGGCAACACCGGAATAACGAAAAGAAAGGCGACGGCGATACCTGCCATCACGCGATAGAGATCCGCCGATGTGAGCACGACGGCCTGCTCGTGGATCCGGTGTGCGAGTTCACCGAGACCGTGACCGGCATCGATGCTCTGGCCGGTGACCAGCGCGTTGTTGCCCAGATGGTCCACCAGCATGCTCGAATGAAAATGCTCGCGCGCAGTGCCGAGCCCATCGATCAGACCGGTTGCCGCGGCGCCGGTAAACGTCTTGAGCGTGTTGAACATGGCCGAGGCAAACGGGCCTTCCGTCGGCGGCAAGCCAGTCGTGACGCCCATCAGGATTCCCATGATCACCATCGGTTGCGCCAGGATCTGTAACGACTGAAGCCAGTAGAAGTTCTCGCGAACCCAATCGGAGGTCACGAAACTCCCCAGAAAGCACGTGGTGGCCATCAGGGAAAGTCCAATGGCCATGATCCAGCGGTGGTCGACCTGCCGGAGGTTCAGGACGGCGGCGGTTGCAGGGAGCGTAATCAACAGGGGAATGGCCACCAGCAAAAACAGCGGCGTGGTTTGCAGTGGCCTGTAACCGTGAATCTGTGCGAGATACTGGCTGGGTATGGCGGCAACGCCCACCAGCAGCGTAACTGCGCCCACCAGGGTCAGCAGTCCGTGCGTGAAGTTCCTGCGGGCAAGCAGTTGAAGTTTGAAGAACGGCACTGGATGAAACCATTCGTTGACAAGGAACGCCACGAACAACAGCGCGCCGCCGCAAAACATCGTGGAGATCAACGTGGAGTTCAGCCAGTCGAGGCGATCACCCTGCAGCAGGCCGATCACGAGCATGGCGATGGCGGGATATCCGAGTATGAATCCGGTCCAGTTGAAGGAACGGAGCCGTTCGAGTTTCGTGGGATCCGCCGGCAGTCCTTTGTAGATTGCCACGCAACTCACGAGGCCAAGCGGCAAGATTTGCCAGAATGCCATTTGCCAGCCGACATATTCCGTCCATAACGCGGCGAGAGGCGTGCCGAGCGCCGGTCCGAAGGTCGCGGTGAGTGCATATCCCGCGAGCCCGTATAACTTGACCTTCGGGGGCAGGTAACGCAGCGCCACGATGATCAGCATCGGCGGCAGACATCCGCCGGCGACGCCCTGCAGCGCACGCAATACATAGAGCGTCAGCAGGTTCGGCGCAAAGGGGCAGAGGAATCCAAGGACCATCACGGCCAGCACGGCGCCGATCGTGAAGCGCTTGAGCGTGAACGTCACGCCGAACCACGGCGCGAATACCATCGTGGCCACGTTCGTCGCCTCGAAGAGGGCGGTCAGCCAGGTCCCATCGTCACGTCCGATCGAGAACGCGCCGCGAATATCCGCGAGCGCCACCGCGGTGACCTGTTCGTTCAATATCGCCAGCAGCGATGCCAGCAACATGCCGAGCAGGCCGATAGCGAGGCGCAGTGGCAGTGTCGCTTCGGTCGGCGTTTGCTGTACTGGAGTCGCTGAGACCGGCGTCGACGATGGCGCGAGCTTCACTTCTCCTGTTCCAGTTATCGGTGCGTTGACGGTGTTCATAAAGGTCCGGCTACCCGTGTTTAATGCGGCATTTCGTGGGGAAATCTCCGTGTCACGCCCGGCGCTCGCAAAGTATTGCTGCCGCGCATTGGGTCTATGAATTCTAGAAGGAGGCCCGGCTTTCTAAAAGCCGACACAGGTCGCGTATCAGGCCATTTCGTGTGCAAATCTGGCCAATGCCACTGTCGCTATGAAGACAAGGACAACGCGCTCACCCCAGGCAATGAATCTTTTCTGTTCTTCAGGCAGAACAGATTTCATCAGCCTGGGGCGGGGCGAGTAGTTGTCTCGTTACGGGGATGCCGATATCGCGCTACGGCCGGCTCACGCCTTGGGCTGTACCTCTGCAAAGTATTGAGGCGCCTCGCGGCGATCGAACATTCCGTACTCCCGTACAACGCGGATGTGCCGCAGGCGCACGAACTTCGGCAGCGTCGTATTGCGCTCGAAGGCTTCAGCGGCCGCGAGGTCGTCCCACGTCGCCACCGCGATGACGTCGCCGGGTGTCATGAGCGCGTCGAATGCGTCCCAGGCGACGAGGCCGGGTGCCTTCGTATCGAGTCCGAGCGCCTCCGCAACCGCCTCCGCACCCACCAGCTTGACCCAGTCCGGCGCGTACTGCGCGTCGAGTAGCGTGACCGCCTTGCCAAGTCCCGTTTCGGTTGCATCGAGGCGTTGCTCGATCAACGTCTGCCCGGCAGGTACGCACGTATCCGCGACGGTCTGGCCAATGCGCAGGCGATAGTCGGCAAACACACGATCGCGCGCCGCCTGCTGTACCTTGTGATGGTTCGTCGTCACTCGCCAGCGTATCAGCGACTTCTCATCGCGCCAACTCGATAGCGAGAGCAGCCATCCCTGGCGTGTCAGACTTGCGTAGCGGGTATTGTCGACGAAACCATCGATCGCATCGAGCTCCGGGCGCAGCATCTTGGCCATGCCGAGATAGGCATCGAATTGATCGGACAACGGATTGACTTCAAGCATTGCAGAAAACATGGATTCCTTGGTCTGGTTGAGGACGCCTGGTCATGCGGCAGGACATGGAATCGCAGCGACGCAGTCGATTCATCCCCATGTGACTGTCGCGCGATGGGTGAGCTGATTGTCGGAGATGGAGAGGGCTTCTTGAAGCCCCAGCAGGCCGCGAATTGGGCCATTCCATGCGCGAATTCTGCCAGGCTCGTCACGGATACCGAGGCGACGTGCCGATCCGGAACGGGTTATTTTCCGTTTGCTCAACAAAGCCAATCCCACTGAGATGGAATATCGCAAAGGCCGTTTCGTGTGCTCGTTGAAAGCGTTCGAAATCGGCCATTTGCGGTCTGCTTCGAGTCAACCGCGCAAAGAGAGCGTCACCATGCAGGGCATGGCGCTTAATATCGCGGCATCTTCCTGGCGTCTGATGACGCGGCGTCCCCGTGAGGAGGGCGCAGGTCTATCGGCAAGCAGCAAACACATTGAAGTTGGAATCAAGATGGACAGATTACGCGAGATGGAGGTTTTCGTAGCCATCGTCGACGGAGGCAGTTTTACCAGCGCGTCGGACAAACTTGGCATGTCGGCCCCCGCGGTGTCGCGGGCGCTCACCTCGCTCGAAGCCCGTTTGGGTGCGCAACTGCTTGCGCGAACAACCCGTTCAGTCCGGCCGACCGAGGCGGGTATGTCATACCTCGATGCCTGCCGTCGGGTGTTGGATGCCGTCACGGACGCCGAAGCCGATGTCGCGGCGTGTCAGGACAATCCGGTAGGCACACTGACCATTTCTGCGCCGGTGCTGTTTGGCCAGCGATTCATCGCTCCGCTAATTGATGCCTATGCCCAGCGTTATCCGGACGTCAGCATTAACGCGGTGTATGTCGATCGCACCACGCGACTTCTCGAGGAGGGCGTGGATGTCGCCATCCGGATAGGCCACCTGGGCGATTCGTCGATCTATGCCATTCCGTTGGGTTTTGTACGGCGTCGAACCTACGCGGCTCCGGCTTATCTCGCGGCGCACGGGGAACCCGTTCATCCCCGGGAGCTTGCCGATCATCACTGCGTGTCCCTCACGGGCGTGACGAATCCTCTCGAATGGTCGTTTTATGAAAACGGCTCGCGGCTATCGGTCCGGGTTCAGCCGCGAATGATCGTCAACCTGGCTCCCGCGGCCGTGATGGCCGCCGTCGACCGCGTGGGAATAACGCAACTGTTTTCCTACCAGGCGGCCCCCGAGGTACTCAATGGAACGCTGCTGCCGGTCTTGACGGCATTCGAACCCGAGTCGACGCCTGTCAACTTGCTGCATGTGGAGCGGCGTGGCGCAAGCGGTAAGATTCGGGCCTTCGTGGAGTTCGTGACCGAGACGTTGCGTAGAAACGTACATCTTCAACAGCACATGGAGACCGCGATGGCTATGAATGGGACTTCTGGAATTTTGAGTTCGGTGAAATAGGGTGTGCTGAGGGAGCGAGTCCGTTCATGCGGGCTCGTCTACACGGCGAGTTGTTCAAGCCGACCCAGCCGGCGCGATGGCAAGACGAAGTTCGCGGTAAGCAGTCACCAGCGCATCGAGGCTGAATGTCCGGTTCAAGCCGCTGGGATTGGGCAGCACCCATGCGCGGGCGCCACCAAACGCGGTGGGTTGCAGCCCCCACTGGATGTCGCGGCTGCCCGACATTGCGCTGAGCGCCATCTTGCCGAGGAAGGCCACGCATTGTGGCGCATAGCCTTCAATCTTCCGCTCGAACTCCGTCGCGGCCGCTTTGAATTCCCATGGGGATAGCTGGTCCGCTCGCGCGGTCGGACGCGAGACCACCGTGGTGAGACCACAACCGTGCTGAAGAAGCGTGTGGTCGTCTTTGGGGCCGATCTGTTCGGGAGTAAAACCCGCCAGATGAATGGCCCGCCAGAACCGATTGCCTCGGCCGGCAAAATGGCGGCCGGTCGACGCCGCGCAGACGCCCGGGTTGACGCCGCAAAATACGACGGATAAACCCGGCTCAAGGAGATCAGGAAGAGATTGAGGTGAATCGGAGCGAGTCACGGAGGGTGTAAGCCTGTTCATGAAGTACATTCGAGGCGCCGGGTGGCAACAAACCTGGGTAGACCCGAGACCTAATCGACCATTTCCAGTTCCGCTGTTTCGACTTGCTCGTCCACGTCGCCAGATGCCCACTGCTGCTTGCCAACCGTACCACGGAATCGTTGGCGATACTGTCTGGGCGTGACGTTGAGCCGCCGGAAGAAAGTGGCTCGCATATGCGTGGCGCTGTGAAAACCACAATTGAACGCCACGGTCTTCAGAGGCGCATCGGTCTCCTCGAGCAGTTTCCTCGCGGTGTCGACGCGAACCTGTTCGACAAACGCCGAGGGCGTCACCTTCGCATACTTCGCGAATAACCGCGAGAAGGTACGGCGGCTGACCGACACAGCGCTGGCAAGCTGTTCGATCGACAGCGCGTCGGTTATGTGCTCGGTCACGTAGCGGAGCACCTTGCCGACGATCGGATCCTGGTCCTTCCGCACTCCAACGTAAGGACTGTATTGAGACTGTCCGCCTTCCCGCTGGATGTAGACCACCAGACGTTTCGCAACCCGCACTGCCAGTTCGTGCCCCCAGTCTTCCGCCACGAGCGAAAGACACAGGTCGATGCCCGCCGTCACGCCGGCAGAGGTAAAGAGGCGTCCGTCACGGATGAAGATCCGGTCGGGCTGCACGGACGCCTGCGGAAACTCGTCAGCGAGGCGGCCCGCATCTGCCCAGTGTGTCGTCACTTCCTTGCCGTCGAGCAGCCCGGCGTGCGCGAGCACGAACGCTCCGTTGCAAACGGAACCGAACCGGGTTGCGCCGCGCGCCTGGTCTTGCAGCCACTTCAGAAACTCGGGCCGTGGCTGGACATTGGGCAACCGCGGTCCGCCTGCTACCAACAGCAAGTCGAATGGCGTGTCGAAGTCCGCATAGCCGTGGGGAACCGTGAGTTGCATCCCGTTCGAGCAGGCCACGGTGCCGGCCTCGTTTCCTACGAGAAAGACCTCGTATTTCTGATGCTCGGGCAAAAATGTGTTTGCCTCCGCGAATACGTCCAAGGGGCCAGCGACATCCAGCGCCTGCACATCATCGAATATAACAATGGCGACTTTCATGCCGTGACCCTCGTTCCTTGTTGCTGGCGTTCATGCCCGCGTCCCTCAAGCGGGCCGGTCGACCCACCGTTCGCGAGTCCGCGCGCGCCCGGTGAGCGGCTTGCCCGCCGGTTCGCGACACAGGTGTCTCTTCGCTGGATCCACTATAAGAGGGAAGCGCCACGGGATAAATGCGCTGCGCCGAAAATCACTTGTTACACCAGGTAGGGGTATGCAAACCGGGAAATACTGGTAAAGAGGCGCGTAGACACGTTCGTTGGCCGTCGCAAGGGCGGAGTCAGGGGCACGCCGTCTGGTGCGGGGTGCCTCATGACCCGTTGGCAGCCGTCGCGCATGGCGCCACGGCTACGTGGCCCAAATCTCACCTTCATTGGCCAGCGACGGCGCCAACGATGCACACAGTCGCTGCGCCGACTACCTATGCTTGATCTCATCAATGCGGCTGGGAACGTAAAGCCCGGGCGCACCAGAGAATCTGTCGCCGGCGAAATGCACGTCCGTCCCTAGCCCCTGGTTGCGCGCCGGACTCGCCACGATGAGGCTCCAGTCGCCTCACCACATGTCACGGTCGAAGTTCAGACCTGACGCGAATGGAGGACAGATTCATCATGTTGATGGAAAAAATTCAAAGCTCTTTCCTGTTCGGAGGAAACGCCCCCTACGTCGAGGAGCAGTACGAACTCTACCTGGCTGACCCGGCATCGGTTGCGGATGAGTGGCGCGGGTATTTCGATGCGTTGCGGGAAACGCCCGCCATCGACGGCAGCGACCGCGATGACGAACCGCACGCACCCGTCGTTTCCAACTTCGTCGATCTGGGCAAGCGCTCGCGCGCCACGGAGATCAGGCTCGACGACGGCCTTGCGATCGCCAGAAAACAGGTGGCCGTGCAGTCGCTGATTGCCGCGTTCCGCATGGTCGGCACGCGCAAGGCGAAACTGGACCCGCTGCTGTGGACGCCGCCACAGGCTTCGGTCGAACTTACGCCAGCGTTCTACGGCTTGTCGGCAGCCGACATGTCCACGCGATTCAGCACGGCGGACACGTTTCTTTTTGACGAAGACGCAACGCTAGGCGACATCGTCGCGGCACTCGAACAGACTTATACGGGCACACTCGGCGCCGAATTCATGCATCTGACCGATGCCGGCGAGCGGCGTTGGTGGCAGATGCAACTCGAGTCGACACGCGCGAGACCTTCGTTTTCGGTAGCGGAGAAAAACCGCTTTCTCGAACGTCTGACGGCTGCTGAAGGACTGGAGAAGTACCTGCACACGCGCTATGTCGGGCAAAAGCGCTTCTCGCTGGAAGGTGGCGAATCGTTGATCGTGCTGCTGGACGAACTCGTCCGCTATGGTGCGTCGAAGAAGGTCAACACGGTGGTGATGGGCATGGCGCACCGTGGGCGTTTGAATGTGCTGGTGAACATTGTCGGCAAGCCTTTGCGCGCGCTCTTCGACGAGTTCGACGGCAAGAGCGGCGACCGTCTGCCGGCCGGCGACGTCAAGTACCACAAGGGCTACAGCAGTGTCACGCAGACAGACGACGGGCCCGTCGATGTCGTGCTTGCATTCAATCCTTCGCATCTGGAAATCGTCAACCCGGTCGTGCAGGGCATGGCACGCGCCAAAGGAGACGCCTCGGGCGAGGGTGACGGTAGCGACGTGCTGCCCGTCGAAATTCACGGCGACGCGGCAATGTCCGGGCAAGGCGTCGTGATGGAAACGTTGAGCCTCACGTACACCCGCGGACACGGTACGGGTGGAACCGTGCACGTCGTCGTCAACAATCAGATTGGCTTTACGACTTCGGATCCGCGCGATACACGCTCGTCGTTCTACAGCACGGACATCGCGAAGATGATCGAGGCGCCGGTTCTGCACGTCAACGCTGACGATCCGGAAGCGGTGGCCATGGCGGTGCGGCTCGCGCTCGACTATCGCACGGCGTTCCAGCGCAGCGTGGTGATCGATCTCGTCTGTTTTCGCAAGCACGGGCATCAGGAACAGGACACGCCCGCCATCACGCAGCCTCTCATGTACCGTGCGATTGCCAGCCATCCGGGCGTGAGGACCGTGTATGCCCAACAGTTGATCAAGGAAGGCGTGGTGACGTCGGATCAGGTCAAGGACTACCTCGACGCGCGGCGCGAAAGCCTCGAGCACGCGAGAGAGAGCAACGCGGTCGAGGCAGCCGTCCAGCCGGACGAAATCCCCGCATGGCCGAAGTTTCTCGAGGACTATGCCGGCCCGGTCCAGTATGGCCCTCCGTTGCCCGCGCAGGTGCGTGCGCTGGCGCAGCAGGTCTCGACCGTTCCGGACGGTTATGAGCTGCATCCGCTGGTCGGCAAGATGATCGGCGCACGCCGCGAGATGGCCGCGGGAAAAAAGCCGGTCGATTGGGGCATGGGCGAGCACCTGGCATTCGGCTCGTTGCTGGGCGCCGGGATCGATGTCCGCCTGAGCGGGCAGGACAGCGCGAGGGGCACGTTCAATCACCGTCACGCCGTTCTGCACAATCAGACACGCACGAGCCGGTCGGAGGGCGTCTACATCCCGCTGGAGCATATCGGCGAGGCACAAGGCCGATTTACCGTGACGAACTCCATTCTGTCGGAGGCGGCCGTGCTGGCCTTCGAGTATGGCTACTCGACGGTGAACCGCAATGCGCTCGTCGTGTGGGAAGCGCAGTTCGGTGACTTCGCGAATGGTGCGCAGGTCGTGATCGATCAGTTCATCGCAGCGGGCGCCGCCAAGTGGGGGCAACTCAGCGGGTTGACGCTGTTCCTGCCACATGGCCAGGACGGGCAGGGACCGGAACACGCGTCGGCGAGGCTTGAGCGATATCTGCAGCTTTGCGCGCAGGACAACATGCGGGTAGCCCAACCGACCACGCCCGCGCAACTGTTTCATTTGCTGAGGATGCAAGCGGCTGTCTTCGATCGCCGGCCGCTCGTCGTGATGACGCCCAAGTCGCTGTTGCGTCATCCGGAAGCGGTCAGCACGCTCGACGATCTGGCCACGGGCGCGTTCCGTGAGATCCTGGTGGATACGCAGGTCGAGCCGTCGCGGGCGTCGGGTGTGGAGCGCGTCATCGTGTCGTCGGGCAAGGTCTATTTCGACCTGCTGGAACATCGCCGCACGTCGGGTGTTGCCGATACGCCGCTCATCCGCGTCGAACAGTTGTATCCGTTTCCGTCCCGGCAACTCGCCGCGGAGTTCGCGCGCTATCCGAATCTGAAGACCGTGGTCTGGTGTCAGGAGGAGTCGCGCAACCAGGGTGCGTGGAGCTTCATCGAACCGCAGTTGCGTGAGATCCTGCCTTCGGCGGCGCAACTGCGGTATGCGGGGTCGGCGGCTTCCGCGTCGACTGCGCCCGGTTATCACGCGGTCCACGCGGCAAGGCAGGCAGCGCTGATTTCGAGTGCGTTCGCGGACTAACGGCGCATGCGTATTGCGGTGATGCCGGTGCATCACCGCAATGGCTCAAATCCGGCCTAACCTGGCCCGGATACAAGCTCTTTTACGCGTGTGCGCAGCCTCAATCGTTGTCAGAATGAATAAAGCCGTTTCTCACGATACTTCCAGACGCACATCAAAAAAGTGCTAGATGGGCTGCGCTTTGTACGGAGAACCCGTCGAAGCAATCGCCCATAAGCTGGTATGGAACATACGCTGTTCTCGAGTTGGAAGGGAAATCGTCCTTAGATTTTGGCCGCTGATGTTGTCAGCGCCCGTTTCCATGCGAGCCAGCCATGACCCAAAACCCAAACGTTGCTTTAGACGCTCTCCTGAAACCGCCGGCTGCCGGCGAATCGATGTCGGGTGCCGACATCATCCTGCGCGTGCTGAGCGAACAGGGCGTCGATACCGTATTCGGCTATAGCGGCGGCGCAATTTTGCCGACGTACGACGCCGTGTTTCGTTTCAACGAGATGCACGCGCAAACGCCCGAGCGCCAGATCAAACTCGTCGTACCGGCCAATGAACAGGCCGCCGGCTTCATGGCCGCCGGTTACGCGCGCGCGAGCGGAAAGGTCGGTGTGTTCATGGTGACGTCGGGCCCCGGCGCGACGAACGCGGTGACACCGATCGCCGACTGCAACGGTGATTCGATTCCCGTCGTCCTCATATGCGGACAGGTGCCTCGTGCCATGATCGGCACCGATGCTTTCCAGGAAGCGCCCGTCTTTAACATCATGTCGGCGTGCGCGAAACAGGTGTTTCTGGTGACCGATCCGGCGAAGCTGGAACAGACGCTGCGGACCGCATTCGAAGTCGCGCGCACGGGCCGTCCAGGCCCGGTTGTCGTGGATGTGCCGAAGGACATCCAGAACTGGACCGGCACTTACCACGGGCAAGGTACGCTGGAATTTCGAGGCTATTCCGACCGTCTTCGAATGGTGGCAAAGGGCGCTCGTCTCGACGAGAACAAGCGCACCGACTTCTTCGATCTGCTGGCGCAAAGCAAGCGGCCGCTGCTGTATGCCGGCGGCGGCATTATCACGGCCGGCGCGACGGCTGAACTGCGTCAGTTTGCCGAACGCTTCGGGGTCCCCGTGGTGACCACGTTGATGGGTCTTGGCGCGATATCCGTGAAACACGAACTGGGCCTCGGCATGCTGGGCATGCACGGCGCGGCCTGCGCGAACTACGCGGTGGAAGATTGTGACTTCCTGATCGCGGTGGGCGCCCGCTTCGATGACCGGGTCGCTGGTGGCCGCCCTGACGCATTCGCGCCCAGAGCGCGGCATGTCGCGCATATCGACATCGACGAGGCGGAAATCAACAAGGTGAAACGGGCGCACTGGACCCACGTAGGCGACGCGAGGGATACCTTGCTGTCACTGATGAAACATGGTCCAGCCGCGCAACCGCCTTTAGACTGGCTCGATCGTATCAAGGAACTGAAGCGGGTCTACGGTATGAACTACGACCGGAATAGTCCGGCAATTCAGCCGCAATTCGTTGTCGAAAAGCTCAGTGACATGACCGGCGGGCGAGCAATCGTCACCACGGGTGTCGGCCAGCATCAAATGTGGGCTGCGCAATTTTTCGACTTCGTCGAGCCGCGCAGCTTCCTCACTTCGGGCAGCATGGGGACCATGGGTTTCGGGTTGCCCGCGGCTATCGGGGCTCAATTGGCGCGGCCGGATGCCCTTGTCATCGATATCGATGGTGACGGCAGTATCCGCATGAATATTGGCGACCTGGAGACGGCCACCACCTATGGCGTGCCGGTCAAAGTCCTGTTGCTCAACAATCTCGGTGACGGGATGATCCGGCAATGGCAGCGCCTCTTTTACGAGGGCCGCTTGTGCGTGAGCGACAAGTCGCTGCATCGCAAGGATTTTGTCATGGCGGCACAGGCCGACGGGTTTGAGTTTGCGCGTCGCGTTGAAACCATGGGCGAACTGGAGGACCAGCTTAAGGCCTTCGTGGAATTCGACGGACCGGCTTTCCTCGAAGTGATGGTCGACGAGAACGCTGATGTGTTTCCGATGGTGGGGCCGGGGCAAGGCTACGCGAATATGGTCACCGGGCCGTTCATTCCGTCGCGGGCCGAGCCGGAAGCCAAAGGGAAGGGCACGGAGCGTCAGGCGGCGGCCGATATGTTCTAGCCGTACTTCGTGCTGGTTCACTCGCGCTTACGCGACCGCTTCAGCAACGTGCCAATGCCATTGGCTGCGCTATACTTGCGGCGATGAAATTCCTGCGGACACTTCTCGTCTTGCTGCTGTGTGTGATGCTGCCCCTGAGCGGGCTGGCAGCGAGCGGCACGGCTGGAGCGTGTCCAATGGAATCCGCCATGACCGGCGACAACGCCGCCATGTCGGCCGACATGCCGGGCTGCGATTCGGCAGGCGCGATGTCCAGCGAACACGCCAAGTCGAAGATATCGCTGTGCAAGGTGAGCGCCCAGTGTCAGATGGGCAGCCTCTATCACCCCGTTTCTGCTCCCACCGTGACTCGACCCGCCGGGTCGTTTGTTCCCGTCAGCTTCCACTACGCACAGTCGCTCTCCATCCGCGAGCCGGATGGCCTCTGGCGTCCACCGCAGTCCCTCTAACTCCATCGTTCTGGTTCGCCGCTTTTGAGCGGTGATGTCGTCCCGTTCGGGACGTGAGTTCGTGTGTCCGCTCGCGCGGCTACACGCGGCTCGACCATTCGAGGTTAGAACATGCTTTCCATCATTGGCACGCCGGCATTCCGGCGCGCCCGGGCTGGCTCGTGCGCCGTCTTTTTCGCGTTCGGCCTGTTGGCTGGCCACGCGGCACACGCCCAGGACGCGGGCCTGACGCTCGACGAGGCGCTTCAAATAGCCACCAGTCGTTCGTCCTCGATCCAGGCTGCGCAAGCCTCGGTTCGAGGAAGTTCGGACGTGGTTGTCAAAGCCGGGCAACTGCCCAATCCCACGCTGAATCTGAGTCTCCAGAACTTGCCTGTCAATGGACCCAATGCGTTCACGATCGGGCAGGACAATTTCACGATGCGCGGCATCGGCATCCAGCAGGAATGGGTTTCTCCTGCCAAGCGCCGTCTGCAGACAACGCGGGCCGATCGTGCCGTGGAGCGCGAGAAATCGATGTACCTCGAAAAGGTCGCGGAGGTTCGTCAGCAAGTGGCCATGGCCTGGCTCAACGCCATCTATGCAAAAAAAACCGTCGCACTAAGTCAGGCGCTGGTTGAGCATCTGAGCCAGGAGCTCACCGCAAAACAGGCTTCGTACCGCGGCGCAAAAGGGGCGGCGATCGATGTCGCTCAGGCGAACCTGACGCTTGGAAATGCGCGTGACGAACTGATCAGTGCCCAACAGGACGAGAAGACCGCGTTGATTACGCTGTCGCGCTGGACGGGAGCGGGCAATGTGCTCGAAGTGGGCGGCACGCCGCCGGCACTCCAGTCAAACGTATCCAGTTTAAGCGTCGAGCAGCTTGCTCAGGTTCAGCCTGCGTTGATCGCGGCTCGCGCAGCCATTTCGCTGGCCGATGCCGACACGGACGTGACCCGCAGCAACCGGAGCCCGAACTGGACGTGGGGGCTGACCTACTTCAAGAGCGGTGGGAAGTTCCCGGACTACGTGTCGGTCGGTGTTTCCATCCCTTTGCCGATCCACCGCGGGAAAGTCGAAGACCGCGACGTCGAGCAAAAGTCCGAAATGGGTACGCAGGCGCGGCTCACTTATGAAGACACCGAGCGACAGGTTGTCGCGGATATCCAGAGTCTGACGGCAAAGCTCGCCAGTGGACGGGGCCGTCTAGCCAACGCGCAACACACCGTTCTTCCCGCGGCCGAACAAAAAGTGCAACTGGCCAATGCTGCTTACCGCTCGGGCACCGGCACGCTCTCCGATGCGTTGGATGCAAGACACACACAGCTCGAAGCCGACCTTCAGGTGTTGAACCTCGAGCGGGACGTTTCCCTCGTCTGGGCGCAGCTGGAATACCAGGTTCTGCCGCCCGACCTGACCTCCGGCCAGTAAAGAGAAAAAACATGAACCAGGAACTGATCGTACGCGCGGTTGCGGCGGTGTTCACTGCAGCCGCGCTGCTAGCTGCCGGCTATGTGATCGGCACTCATCGTGCTGCAACAGAGCCATCCATGGCGTCAGCCACGGCCGGAGACAAGGTCGACCCAAAGACGGGCCGCGAAGTGCTCTATTGGCACGATCCGATGGTGCCGAACCAGCACTTCGACAAGCCCGGCAAATCGCCCTTCATGAACATGGCGCTTCAGCCCGTCTTCGCGGACGAAGGCGGTTCGAGCGGTATCAAGGTCGACTCGACGCTGCAACAGAATCTCGGCATCCGATACGCAACCGTGGTCCTTCAGGACGCCGCTGAACGTTTCGATGCGATCGGAACCACCCAGTTCGAGGAGTCGATGGCCGATGTCGTCCAGTCGCGGGTGACGGGTTATATCGATCACCTGTACGCGAGCGCTCCGATGCAACGTGTCGCAAAGGGGGCGCCGATTGCGTCGCTCTTCGTTCCGGACTGGCTGGCGCCTCAGGAAGAGTACCTGGCGCTCAAACGCGGGGGCATGGATGCCGGCCTGCTTGCCGCCGCACGTGCGCGCATGCAGGCGCTGTCGATTCCGGACGGGCTGATTGCCAGCCTCGACCGAACCGGAAAAGCGCAGACCCACGTCACGCTATTCGCCCAGCAGGCCGGCGTGCTGACGGAACTCAATGTTCGCGATGGTGCGATGGTGTCGCCTGGACAAACGCTCGCCAAGATCGCGGGTCTCTCGAAGCTGTGGCTGATCGTCGAGATACCCGAGTCGCTCGCATTGCAGGCGCGGCCCGGCATGATGGTCGACGCGACGTTCGCCGGCGACGCTTCGCAGCACTTTAGCGGCCACATCCGTGAAATCCTGCCGGGCATCAGTCCGGACAGCCGTACGCTGCAGGCGCGCCTCGAAATCGATAACGCAGGCCTGAGGCTGACCCCCGGGATGCTGATGCGCGCGCAGGTCAGCGGAGCGAAACCGGTCTCGCGGCTGCTCGTGCCGTCCGAAGCGGTCATCACGACCGGCAAGCGCTCGATCGTCATCGTCAGGAATCGCGACGGCCGGTTGCAGCCTGTCCAGATCGCGGTCGGTCACGATAGCGGCGACAGCACCGAGGTGACGAGCGGATTGACCGAAGGCCAGCAGGTTGTCGCATCGGGCCAGTTCCTGATCGACTCGGAAGCGAGCCTGAGGTCCGTGCTGCCGAAACTCGCAGGAAGCGCGGCACCCGCGGCGTTGGCCTCGGCGCCTGCTGTTGCCTCCGCGCCTGCTGCCGCGCAAACCTACGAAACGACCGGCAAGGTCGAAAAAGTCACCGCCAGCGACATCACGTTCTCACATCAACCTGTGCCGGCGCTGGGCTGGGGGGCGATGACCATGACCTTCGGCAAGCCATCGCCGACGGCCTTTCCGGACGTCAAGGTCGGCGAGTCCGTGCATTTCGTCTTCAAGCCATCCGGCGACGGCTACCAGTTGACGCAGGTCGAACCGGCCGGAGGCACGAAATGATTGCACGCATCATTCGCTGGTCGATTGACAACCGGTTCCTCGTGCTGCTCGCGACCGTGCTCGTCACCGCGTGGGGCGTTTATTCGCTGACTCAAACGCCGGTCGACGCATTGCCGGATCTCTCCGACACGCAGGTCATCATCAAGGCGTCGTATCCCGGCAAGGCGCCGCAAGTCGTTGAAGACCAGGTGACGTATCCGCTCACGACGACCCTGCTGGGGGTGCCCGGCGCGACCACCATACGCGCCTATTCGTCGTTCGGGGACGCATTCGTCTACGTGCTATTCGATGACAGGACGGACCCGTACTGGGCCCGCTCGCGCGTGCTCGAATATCTCAACCAGGTGCAGAGCCGCTTGCCGCCGGGCGCGACTGTTTCACTCGGGCCCGATGCCACAGGCGTTGGCTGGGTCTACGAATACGCACTGCTCGACCGCACGGGCAAACATGACCTCGGCCAGCTTCGGGCCTTGAACGACTGGTTTCTTAAGTTTGAGTTGAAATCGGTACCCGACGTTTCGGAGGTCGCTAGCATCGGCGGCATGGTGCGGCAATACCAGGTCGTTCTGGATCCGGACAAGCTGCGCGCCTACGGCATCACACAGGCTAGCGTCGCGGATGCCATCGGCAAGGCGAATCAGGAATCGGGTGGTTCGGTGGTCGAGCTGGCCGAGTCGGAGTACATGGTCAGGTCGTCGGGATATCTGCACTCGCTCGATGATTTCCGCCACATCGTGCTGCGCACGAACGGCACTGGGACCCCCGTATTGCTCGGCGACGTCGCGCGCATCCAGATCGGACCTGAAATGCGCCGCGGCATTGCCGAACTGAACGGTGAAGGCGAAGTGGCCGGCGGTGTGATCGTGATGCGCTCAGGAAAGAATGCGCTGACGACCATCGAAGCGGTCAAGGCAAAGCTCGCCGGGCTGAAAAAGTCTCTGCCGCCGGGCGTCGAGATCGTGACCACCTATGATCGCTCGCAACTCGTCGAGCGCGCCGTCGACAACCTCAAGGACAAGCTCATCGAAGAGTTCATCATCGTGGGCCTGGTCTGCGCAGTGTTCCTGTTCCACCTGCGCAGCGCGTTCGTGGCAATCCTGTCGCTGCCGCTCGGCGTGTTGACCGCATTCATTGTGATGCGTTATCAGGGCGTCAATGCAAACCTGATGTCATTGGGCGGCATTGCGATCGCGATTGGCGCGATGATCGATGCGGCTATCGTGATGATCGAGAACGCCCACAAACATCTGGAGGCGTACGACCACAAGCACCCCGATACGCCGATCACGACCGCCCAGCGGTGGGAGTTGATCGCGCAGTCGGCGGCCGAGGTCGGCCCCGCGCTGTTCTTTTCGCTCCTGATCATCACGCTGTCGTTCATTCCGGTGTTCTCGCTCGAAGGCCAGGAAGGGAAGCTGTTTGCGCCATTGGCATTCACGAAGACCTACACCATTGCCGCGGCCGCCGGGCTGTCCGTCACGCTCGTGCCGGTTCTAATGGGCTATCTGATCCGTGGCCGGATTCCGCATGAGAACGCCAATCCGATCAACCGTGTGTTGATCCGGCTTTACCGTCCGGTGCTCGAAGCGACGCTGCGCCGGCCGTGGGCCGCAATCGGCCTGGCAGTGCTGGCGCTTGCCATCACGGTGATTCCCGTGTCGCGGCTCGGTGGCGAATTCATGCCGCCGCTCGACGAAGGCGATCTGCTTTATATGCCGACCGCCTTGCCCGGCATCTCCGCGGACAAAGCCGCCGAGCTTTTGCAGCAGACGGATCGCCTCATCAAGACGGTTCCCGAAGTGAAAAGCGTGTTCGGCAAATCGGGACGTGCCGATACCGCGACCGATCCTGCGCCGTTCGAGATGTTCGAGACCACCATCCAGTTCAAGCCGCGCAGCGAGTGGCGGGCCGGGATGACCCCCGAGAAGCTGGTGGACGAACTCGACGCGCGCGTGAAGATTCCGGGTCTCTCGAATGTCTGGGTGCCGCCGATTCGCAATCGCCTCGACATGTTGTCGACCGGGATCAAGACGCCGGTCGGAGTGAAAATCTCCGGCGCGGACCTGGGGCAGATCGACAGGATCGCCACGCAGGTCGAATCCGTCCTGAAGAACGTTCCGGGCGTCACGTCGGCGTTGGCGGAACGCCTGAACGGCGGTCATTACATCGACGTCGATATCGACCGGCTGGCGGCCGCCCGCTACGGTCTGTCCGTGACGGACATCCAGTCCATCGTGTCGACCGCGGTGGGGGGCGATAAGGTCGGCGAGGTGATCGCGGGCCGCGAACGCTTTCCGATCAATATCCGGTATCCGCGGGAGATCCGGGACTCCGTCGACACGCTGCGCCAGTTGCCGGTCGTCACCGAGCGCGGCGCGCAGATCACGCTGGGCGATGTGGCGACGATCAGGATCTCGGATGGGCCGCCGATGATCCGCAGCGAGAACGCCCGCTTATCCGGCTACGTCTACGTCGACATTCGCGATACGGACTTGCAATCGGCCGTGAAGGCGATGCAGACCGCCGTTGCGCAACATGTTGTCCTGCCGCCCGGCTATTCCATCGCCTGGTCGGGGCAGTTCGAGTATCTGGAACGAGCGGCCGCGAAGCTGAGAACGGTGATTCCGGTGACGCTCGCGGTCATTTTTGTGCTGCTGTTCCTGACGTTCAACTCGGCGGCCGACGCCTTGTTGCTGATGTCGACGGTGCCGTTTGCGCTGGTCGGCGGGTTCTGGTTGATCTGGATCCTCGGGCACGCGGTGTCGGTGGCGACGGCGGTGGGATTCATCGCGTTGTCGGGCGTGGCGGCCGAATTCGGTGTCGTGATGCTGCTCTACCTGAAGGGCGCGCTCAACCACCGCCTCGACGCAGGTGAGCCGTTTACCGAAGCGACCCTGATCGACGCCATCCGCGAAGGCGCGGTTTTGCGTGTACGACCCAAGGCGATGACGGTCGCGGTTGTTCTCGCGGGCCTCATCCCGATCATGCTGGGCCATGGGTCTGGCTCCGAAGTCATGCAGCGCATCGCCGCGCCGATGGTTGGCGGCATGGTGACCGCGCCGCTCCTGTCGATGCTCATCATTCCGGCCGCCTGGCTGTTGCTGCAACGCCGCCGCGTTGCGCGCATGAAAGCCGACGCGCAAGACGCGCTTCAATCCCACGTAGCACCCAATGGCACGCTTGTGCCGCACACTCACTCTGGAGAAAACCCATGAAGAAGATGATCACTCTGACGGCTGCGCTCTGTACCGGTCTGACGCTCGCCGGCGCCGCGATAGCGGCGGACGATATGGCCGGCATGAAAATGACCCACGGCGCGATGGATGGCGGAACACCGAACCAGGCCGCGCTCACCGATGCGGTCATCAGGAAAGTGGACCGGTCGACCGGCATGGTGACGCTTCAGCACGGCGAACTGAAGAACATCGGGATGTCGTCGATGACCATGGCCTACAAGGCCAAGGATGCGGCAATGGTCAAACAGGCGAAGGAGGGCGAGAAGGTGAAGGTTCGCGTTGAAAATGTCGATGGCACGCTGACCATCGTGAAGCTTCTGAAACAGTAACGTTCGCGGTTGCACGGCGATGCGTCGGCGCCTTGTCCTTCCGCTAACGCATTGCTGTGTCAGTGCTGATGCTGATCCGTTGGCTGATAGCGCGGTAAGCGCCGACCTTGCGGCGCCTGCGCCCGTCAGGCACCGCGCCCGAACGCGCCCGCTCAGAACGACGTGCCGATCTGAAACTGGAACTTCTGATACTTGTCGGTCGCATGTTTGACGACCGGAAAGCCGAGCGACAGCTTGAGCGGACCGATCGGCGAAATCCATTCGAGACCCGCGCCATAGCTGTACCGCAAGCCGTTGGCGCCGGTGCTGTTGCCTTCGTCGCCCCAGACATTGCCGGCGTCGAGGAAGGTGAATACACGCAGCGTCCGGTCCCAGCCGCTGCCCGGCAGCGGGAACGTCATCTCGACGTTGGCCACCACCATCCGCGAGCCGCCGATCGGGTCGCCGGTCGTCTTGTCGGTCGGGCCGAGCGAGCCGGCCTCGTAGCCCCGCACCGAGCCGATACCGCCCGCGTAGTAATTCTTGAAGATCGGATAGGCCTTGCCCGCAAAGCCATTGCCGTAACCGCCCTGCAGATTCAGGCCGAGAATGAAGCCGCGCGCGAACGAATAGTAGTACTGCGCCTGCACGTCCGCCTTGTAGTACTCGGTGCCGCCGGCCGGCGTGCCGACTTCGCCGTTGGTCTGAATGAAGTAGCCGCGGCTCGGCACGAGCGCGCTGTCGCGATTGTCGCGAGCCCAGCCTGTTGTCAGCGGCACGTTGTTCACCACGCGGCCGAATTCGGAGACGTAATCCAGATAGCTTTGCGGCGTCGAAGAATCCGTGTTCAAGCGGTTCTGTTCGAGCCCGACGCCAAAATAGACCGTGTCCGCTTCGGAAAACGGAATGCCGAATTTCAGGTCCGCGCCCATCGTGATGATGCGGAAACTCGTGTCCGTGTAGTTGTAGAGCGGATAGCTGGTGCGGTAGTACACGTCGGTGATCCGCTTGATGCCGTCCACCGTGAAATACGGATCGGTTTGCGTCACGGTCAGCGTGCGGTAGGTCTTCGCGGTGTTCACGTTCACGGCGAGGCTCGTGCCCGAACCGAACACGTTGTCCTGCGAGATGCCGGCTGAGAGCACCACCTTGTCCGTCGATGAAAAGCCCGCGCCCAACGTAATCGCGCCAGTGGGTTTCTCGCTCACCTTGACGTCCACGTCGACCTGATCGGGCGAGCCCTCCACCGGCACGGTGGTGACGTCGACATCGGTGAAATAGCCGAGCCGGTTGACCCGGTCTTTCGAGAGCGTGAGACGGTTCGAATCGAACCACGAGCTTTCGAGCTGACGCATTTCGCGGCGCACCACTTCATCACGCGTACGCGTGTTGCCGATCACGTTGATATGGCGCACATACACGCGGCGGCTCGGGTCCACCTGCAGCGTCAGGTCGACCGTGTGGCGTTGCTGGTCGATCTTCGGCACCGCATTGACCGTAGCGAACGCATAGCCGTATTCCCCCAGCCTGTCGACGATGGCCTTGGTGGTGACCTGCAGTGTCTCGGCGGAGAAGCGCTCGCCGGCTTTGATATTCACGAGCTTCTTCAACTCGGCTTCGCGATCGAGCAGGTTGCCCGCGAGTCCGATCGACGCAATCGTGTACGGCTCGCCTTCATGCAGCGTGACCGTCAGGTACATCTCCTTCTTGTCCGGCGTCAGCGATACCTGAGTCGACTCGATGCTGAACTCCAGATAGCCGCGATTCAGGTAATACGAGCGCACGTGCTCCAGGTCGCCGGTCAGTTTGTCCTTTGCGTACAGGTCGTTCTTCGTGTACCACGAGAACCAGTTCGGCGTGGACAACTGCATCTCGTCGCGCAACGTATCGGTGCTGAACGCGTGGTTGCCGATGATGTTGATCTGGCGGATCTTCGCGCTCGGACCTTCGGCCACCGAGAACAGCACGGCCACCCGGTTGCGGTCGATCGGCGTGATCGTGGTGGTGACTTCGGCGGCGTAGTAGCCGCGCGTCAGGTATTGGCGCTTGAGTTCCTGCTCGGCCTTGTCGACCAGCGCCTTGTCATAGTAGCGGCCTTGCGACAGTCCGACCGAACTAAGCGCCTTGGTCAGGTTTTCCTTATCGAACTCGTGAATGCCCGCGAAGTCGATCGTGCCGACCGCCGGACGCTCCTGCACATACACGATGACCGCCTTGCCCTCGGTTGAGATCCTAACTTCGTTAAAGAAGCCCGTGGCATAGAGCGCGCGAATCGCTTCGGAAGCCTTATCGTCGCTGAACGTGCTCCCTTGCTTGATCGGCAGATAGGCGAACAGCGTGCCGCGCTCGACGCGTTTCAGTCCCTCGATGCGGATGTCCTGCACCACGAAAGGTTGCGCGGCGTGGGCGGACCCGCTTGTCAGCGTGATACCGGCGAGCGAGAGCGCACCGGCTAGACGGCTCGTTAACACTTGAAGGTTCATCTTGGGTTTCAGTCCTGATGCATCGCGCGACAGCGTGGAAGAGAGCGAGCGATGCATTCGAAACGACGTGCCTTGGCTCTGGAAAGCGCGAAGTATAGGGACGTGCGTGCCGTCGATCGTTACTGAAAACTTTCCGCACATTAGGGTTGCTAACGTGCGCAACGTGCTCGTTGGGCAGGCGCGTGCGGTTTGCGGGCGGTGCGGCGAAATAAAGCGTTACAGAACCCAAGGAAGCGTAGGGGGCGTGTAACCCAAGGGCCGGCGTGCGCTGCTATCGTCAAATGGTCGATTCCGCTACCTGCGAAACGCGTTTTGGAGAAGCGATCATGATTGAATATCTTTCACCCGCAGTTCTGGCGGCGGTCCTGCGTGTCAGCTCGACGCCGGTCTTTTCGATTCATCTGGCTCTGGCGTCGTTGCTTACTCCGCGCGAGGCGTCCGGCAGCGCGCCGAGCACGACTGACGGCAAGGCCGTGAGCCGTGCACCGCTCCGGCAGGAGGGCACGAGCCGTGTCTGATCCGTCGACCTTCATGCTGAATTCGATTACCGACATGCAATTGACGGCGGACGGTCAATATCTGCTGATTCACGGTAATCAGCCCACCGCGGCGTTGCATCGGTCGGTGCTCAACGACTTGCTGGTCGCGTTGCCGAATGCCATCGAGCACGCCGACCGCGTGATTCATAACGATCAGGAGATGGGTTTCGCGCTGCACTGCCAGGGCTGGGAAGTCGGCCGGCTCAACGGTATGGAGATGGTGGTGATCCGCTTCCGGCTATCGGGCAGCGCGGGCTTGTCGTTTTCGTTGCCGGCCGGGCAGATTCCTTATCTGCTGCAGGCGCTCGGCGGCGCGGCGGGCGTGAGTACGGCGGGCGTGAGCGAGCCCCGCTCGAACGACATGACGCTTCAGTAAAACCCGGTCGACCCACTCGCGCATGACGCAGTTCAAACGGGCGCTTGCCCGGATCCCTCTTCACCGCGCCGCATCGCTGCGTCCTTTCTCCTTTCCGAGCATTACCTGTCTTGATACTACGCCGTGTATTTCAGCGTCTACGTTTGCGGCCGCTCGTTCCTCTCGTGCTCTGCGCGGCGGGATGCGCGCCGCTTGCCGGTCACGCGCAACTGGCCGGCACCGCAGCGGCGCCCGAATCGCTCGACGGCGTCTGGGGGCTGCGCCTTGCACCGCAATTGAGCGAACAACCCTTGCGGCCCGGCGACAAACCCGTCACCTCGGCGATGGCCGATTCGATGACCACTACGACCAGCACGGATGTCGCGTTGAAGGGACACGCGCAGTTGCGGCGCCCGGCGTCGGTCGTCGCGGGCGACGCGCTCTATTACGACGTCGACCGCGACAAAGCCGATGCTTATGGCCACGTGCACCTCGTCGACAACGGCAACGTGTTCGACGGACCGGACGCACATTTCTACGTGGAAGCGAACGAAGGCTATATCAGCGTGCCGAAGTACAGGTTTTATCTCGGCGGCGGGTGGGGCAGCGCCGAGCGCGCGGATGTGGTCGATAACGAACGCACCGTCGTTCATCACGGTACGTACAGCACCTGCCAATGCGAGTCGGCGCCGGCGTGGTATCTGAAGGCATCCGAATTCGATATCGACAATGGCAACGACGAGGGCATCGCCCACAACGGCGTGCTGTTTTTTCAGGGCGTGCCGCTGCTGGCTAGCCCGTGGCTGTCGTTTCCGCTGTCGGGTGCCCGCCGCAGCGGGTTCCTGCCGCCGACGTTCTCGGTCAGCTCCACCAACGGCGTCGACGTCGCATTGCCGTACTACTTCAATCTCGCGCCGAACTACGATCTCACGCTCACGCCACGCATCATGTCGCGCAGAGGTGAAATGCTGACGGCGGATTACCGCTATATCCAGCCGAACGATTCGGGGACGATGTCGCTCGCGTGGCTGCCGCACGATGCGATTACCAACACACAACGCTACTCGATTGCGCTGAATCAGAACTGGAACCTCGGTTCGGGCCTGAGCGCCTATGTGAACTACAACCGCGTGTCGGACTCGACGGTATCGACCGATCTGGCGTCGGGCGTGGCGTTTCCGACCGGCTCCACCACGCTGTATCAGCAGGAGGCGGGCCTCAACTATACGAATGGGCCGTGGAGCGTGCTGGCTCGCGAGCAGCGCTGGCAGACTTTCTCGAGCGACTCGACGTATAACCGCGAACCGCAGGTCAACGTGCGATATGCGCGCTACGACGTGGGCGGCTTCGACTTCGGCGCGGAAAGCGACGCGACGCGCTTCACGATCTCGTCGGCGGATATGACGCAAGGCGACCGGTTCGTGTTCAACCCGTACGTCAGCTATCCGATCGAACGCCCCGGCTGGTTCATCACGCCGAAGCTCGCCTGGCATTTCGCCGCTTACGACCTGACTTCGATCGGTACGGACGTGCCCGCCGGTGAGCCGAAATCGTTCAGCGTGAACGTGCCCACCTTCAGCCTCGACTCGGGCATGCGGTTCGAGCGCAGTGTGCGGCTCTTCGGGCAATCGTACCTGCAGACGCTCGAACCGCGGCTCTTCTATGTGTACACGCCGTACCGCAACCAGGCGTTCGCGCCGCTGTTCGATACGGCGACAGCCGATTTCGGGCTCACGGAACTGTTCATGCCCAACAGCTTCGTCGGCAACGACCGGGTATCCGACGCCAATCGCGTCACCGCCGCACTGACCACGCGTTTCATCGATCCCGCCAGTGGCGACGAGCGCGCCCGCTTCATCCTCGCGGAGCAATACGACTTCCGCACGCCGCGCGTGACCCTGGAAGCGGACGATGCGCTCAGTACGGTCGCCCGCACCGGTGTGATCGCGGGGGCGTCGTACAAGGTGGGTCCGGATTTCACGACCGAGCAGGCCGTGGAGTACAGCCAGGCCAACCATTACCTCACGCACGCGGAAGCCGGCTTCGGCTGGGCGCCGGGCGCACGCCAGGTGTTGAACGTCGCGTATCGCTATACGCGCGCCAACAGCACGCTCGACTATCAACTGGTCAACCAGTTCATCGTGTCGGAGCAATGGCCGCTGGCGCGCAACATGGTGAGCGTGGCGCGCGTGAATTACGACATGAGCACGCACCGTTTGATCGCGGGTCTGCTGGGACTTCAGTACGACGCGGACTGCTGGTCATTGGGCGTCGCGTTCGAAAAGTACACCAACGCCACGAGTTCGACCACGTCGCCGAGCACCGGCACGCGTGTGTTGATGCAGCTTCAGCTGAAGGGCTTTTCACAGGTGGATAACGGCCTGCTCAATCAGTTTCGCGCGAATGTGCCGGGCTACACGCCGGCGTCGACGGTCAACGAGCCGACCTCACGGTTCAGCGACTATCCGTAAGCGAGTCGAGTCAATCCGCGGGGCAGGGCACGCTTGCGGCGGCGCGCCGCGCGCGGGCAGTCGTCGTCATGCCTTGTGCGGCAGGCGCGGTGCGCGCATCCGGTGAGGCGTCGAGCGCTTCGACCCCGGCGGCGATCTTCGCGGCCACCTGATCGAGCGCGAGCCGGTGGCCGGCCACGAGCGCGTCGTTACCGCCCGCCACCGCCTCGCTGACGACGCTGCGGCATGTCAGCACGGTCTGCGTATTCAAGGCTCGCACGCTCCAAACCGCATCGATCAGCGCGTGCGAGCCGGGCCACGATTCGAAACGCTGCACGCTCACCGTGACGCGATAAACGGGCACACCTTCAGGATGCGGCGTGCCGAATACGTCGATGGTGCCGAGCCGCCGGGTCAGTTCCTGCGAGAGCGCGTGACGGATTTCATCGGCAGGCAGCGAGGCCCAGCGCGTCTGTTCGAGCACGTCCACCTGGTTCGCGCCGGTCTGCACGACGAAGGCGGTGCGCGCTATCTGCGGCGGCACTTCCACGGGTGGCACTTCGATCAGGAGCGCGGGCATGGAGGCGGTGCGCGCGGTGGTGGGTGCGGTGGTGGGTGCGGTGGTGGGTGCGTCGCTCGAACCCAGCGTGTAGAAGCGGCTCGACGGCGACGAACAGGCTGTGAGCGCAGCGAGTCCCGCGCAGATCATCGTGCCGGCGACAGCGCCGACGAGCGGCCGCCAGGCAGAGGAGGGCCGTGAGGAAGTCATGGCTTGTCTCCAGGTTTGCCTCGCACCAGCGACTCCGGATGGCGCTCCAGATAGTCGGCCAGCGCGTTCAGCGATTGCAGCGTGCGGGTCAACTCCTGCAGCGCCTGGTGCACGTCCGACTGCATCGGCGAGTCTTGCTGCAAGGTCGCCTCGGCCGAGCCGAAGGTTTGTCGCGCGGCGGCGAGCGTGTCGCGCGCCTGCGGCACGACTTCGTTGTTCAGCCGGTTGAACAGCGCGTCTGCGTTTTTCAGCGACGTGTTCAGATTCGAGCCGATCTGATCGAATGGAATCCGGTCGAGCTTCTTCGCGATGTCGGCTACCTGCGTCTGCAGCGCGTCGAGCGTGTTCGGAATGGTCGGCAACTGGACCGGCTCGCTATTGGTGTCGAACTTGACGGGCGCGGCGTTGGGGAAGATGTCGAGCGCGATGTACAACTGGCCCGTCAGCAGGTTGCCGGTGCGCAACTGGCCACGCAGGCCGCGCTCGACGAGACGCCGCAATAGCACATGGCTGGCCGTAGTACCTGCCTCGGGCATCGTCGCGGTGCGGGCACGCCGCCGCAGCCGGTCCGGGTACAGATCCAGCGTCACCGGCATGACAAAGCTGCGCGCGTCCGGATCGTATTCGACGCCGATGTCCGTCACCTGGCCCAGCACGATGCCCCGGAAGTCGACCGTCGCGCCCACTGACAGCCCACGCAGCGACTGGCTGAACATCATCACGGCGCGTACCGGTGTGCCGTCCGGCGCGCGCATGGCGTCCACTTCGTCGGCGGCGAGCCGGAAGTCGCTTTTCTCCGCGGCCGGCGTGCCCATCGGCTGGCCTGGCGGCGTCTGGAATGCGAGGCCGCCGACCAGAATCGTCGCGAGCGACTGCGTGTTGACGACGAAGCCGGTCGAATCGAGCCGCACATTGACGCCGCTCGCATGCCACCAGCGCGAATTGGTGCCGACGTACTGGTCGTACGGCGCGGCGACGAACACCTGCATCGTCACGCCCGTGCCGTCCTTGTCGAGCGAAATGCCGTAGACCTGGCCCACCTGCACGCGCCGGTAGAAAATCGGCGAGCCGATGTCGATCGAGCCGAGCGAATCGCCGTGCAGCGTGAAGCGATGGCCTTTCTGGTTGGCGGTGATGGGTGGCGGCGTCTCCAGCCCGACGAACTCGGTTTGCGTTTCCGTGGAGCGGCCGACGTCCACGCCGATATACGCACCCGAGAGCAGCGTGCCGATGCCCGACACGCCGGTGGCGCCCACGCGGGGGCGAACCACCCAGAAGCGGGTGTCCTTGACCGCGAAGCTCTCCGCCTGCTTCGTGAGTTGCACGGCGATCTGCACGTGCGTCCGATCCTTCGACAGCGTGATCGACTTCACCGAACCGATTTCGACGTCTTTGTACTTGACCTGGGTCTTGCCGGGTTCGAGGCCTTCGGCGCTGTCGAAGACGATTGCGATCGCCGGACCGCGCTCCGTGACCGCCTTGACGACCAGCGCGATACCGATCAACGCCGCGATCAGCGGCACAACCCAGACGAGCGAGGGCAGCCAGTTGCGCCGCGGC